>MWDV01000359.1 GCA_002070715.1 Verrucomicrobia bacterium ADurb.Bin118 | reverse complement strand
GCAAAGCTCCGGGCGCGCGGGGTGGAGACCGTCATCATCACGATGGACGCGCTGGGCGCTTTTGTGGACGGGCCCAGGGTTCGCCAACTCGTTCCCAGTTTCAAGGTCAAGGTGGTGGACTCCACCGGCGCGGGCGACGTGTTCTGCGGCGCGCTGGCGGTAGCCTTGGGGGAAGGCAAACCCCTGCTCGAAGCGGTGCGATTCGCCAACGCGGCGGCGGCCCTTTCTGTCACCCGGTTTGGCGCCCAACCGTCGGCGCCGACTCGCGCCGAGATCGAACATTTTCTAACCCGATCCAGTTGATCCGATGTTCCGCCGCCCCATTCGTCAACAAACCGGCCGCCAAAGCCCGGACGGCTATTGGATGCGGAAGCGGATTGCCCGCGTAGTCCTCCTCGGCTTCATGGCGGCGTCCGGACCGTCCGGAAACACATGAACCCGCTCCGTGGATTACCCCTTGTGTTGCGCGGTTTGCTTGTCGCAATCCTGTTGTCCGGCGGTTCCCTCCTGGCGCACACCCTGCCCATCAGTTATATGCGGCTCACGGTCACGCCGGAATATCTGCACTTGGAACTGGTTTTTAATCCCTTCGAACTCACCTTCATGGCCGAGTTGGATGAAAATCAGGATGCGGAATTGAGTCTGGCCGAATTGGAAACGCACGGGCCAACGCTCGCCCAGCGCCTGGTGGACGCGCTGGTGGTGAGCGCTAATGGCCAGCCCCTCACCGCCGAATCTGCCGGCATGGACCCGGAGTTGACCGGACATCACGTCCGCCTGCGGGCGCATTACAAAGCGGATGTGCGGCAACGCCGGCTGAGTTTGGAATCCAAGCTGGACACGCTCACCAGCGCTTCGCACCTGACCCAGGTGACCTACATCAACGGCGATCAAACACAGCGGGCGCAATTGGACACCCCCTCGCGCCGGGTCACCTTTACACCAGCCTCATCCCCGGCGGCTGATCCGCCGCCGCCGCCGCCCGGACCGCGGGCGGCCTTGGGATTGTTCCTATGGCTGCTGGCCATCCTTGCTTTGTTGGTTAGCACCGCCGGTGTGCTCCTGTGGGTGCGTCGCCGGTTGACTCTTTGAACGCATTCCGACACAGTTCCCCCACGCCATCCTTATGAAGCGCCATCAAAAAATCCGCTGGAAAAAAACGTTGCTGTTCACCTGTGCCGGACTCGCCGGCGCGCTGGCCGCCGGCGCGGCCTTGCCCGACCCGCTCTGGTCCATCGGCACTTCCAATGGCGCGGCCATGGAATTCGCTCCGGGTGGCCGCGACCGGCTCGAGTTCAAGGTGGGTGAAAGCGTGGTGAGCCGCGACTTTGCCGGCAGCCACACCGGATCGGTGGGATGGGATGGCCGGGTGAAGGAGCGGCCTTATCTCATTTATTTCGATCTGCCTGAACCGCCGGAAGGCCACTACGAACTGGTGCTGGATTTGTTGTTTTCCACGGGCGCGCCGGCGCAGTTCAAGATCATGGTCAACGAACAACTGGGCCTCTTTCCACTGCGGCCCGTGCCGCGGCCCTCCACCTGGGGGGAGGAAGGCAACGACATGTTGCTGGCGAAACAACAACTCGTGGTGCCCATCGCCGCCGCATGGCTCAAGCCCAAGGGCAATCGCATCAGCCTCATCCCGCTGGGGCTGGGCAGCCTGAGTTATGACGCGCTCTGTTTGCGCCGGACGGCGGCGGTGCCCGATGCCCCGCCGCAATTGGCGCCGAGTATTTTCTTCCACCAGCGCGGGGATCAACTCGTCGAGGTGTGCGATCTGCTGGTGCCGTTCACTCGGCGATTTGACCGAGCCACGGCCGCAGTCACGCTCGGCGGTCAGACCTTTAACGCTACGCTTACCAACGCGCTGTATGATTTCGGCGTCTGGGTCGAGCCGCTGGAAATTCCCGCCGCCCGCGTCACCGGCTCAGCGGACATCACCGTGACGCTGGCCAACCAGACGCTCCGGCACACGCACCCGGTCAAACCGGCAAAACAATGGAAGGTGTTCATCTGCCCGAAAGTCCACAATGACGTCGGCTACACCGATCTGCAACCGCACGTCAACGAACTGGACAATCGCAACACGGACGCGGTGCTTGAAATCCTCCGACAGCATCCCGCCTACAAATTCAACTTCGAGACATCGTGGCTGGTGGAGAATTATCTGGATTGCCGCACGCCGCCCTGGCGGCAGTTGTTCTTTGACTACGCCCGCCGCGAGCGGATCGGCATCAACGTGTTTTACCTGAATTTGATGACCGGCATCTGCACCGGCGAGGAGCTGCACCGCGCGCTGTATCTGACCCACCGCTACCACCGCACGGAAGGCAGCGATTTTGCGTTTGGCTGCCTCACGGACGCCCCCTCGCATAGTTGGTTTCTGCCCACGCTCTTTTCGGATGTGGGCGTGAAAGCGTTCGCCAACGGGGCCAACCAGACCCGTGCGCCCATCCTGCACTTCAGTGAACTCAACGAGGATTCGCCCTACTGGTGGGAAGGCATGAACGGCGAACGCATTTTCATGTGGTATTCGCGCAGCTACGTGCAACTGAAGCGGCTCACCGGCCCGGTCTGGGGCGGCGATGTTTCCAGTTTTGAATATCTGCAACGCAGCGTGCCGCAGTTCCTGATCCGCTATCAACGCGAGCAATACGCGCCCGACGCCGTCATGATCTACGGCGCCTACGTGGACAACGCGGCGATTCCGGCGCACGGCGACGCGCCCGCCCTCGAGACGTGGAACGAGACCTTCGCGTTCCCCAAACTCATCGTCGCCACGGACGCCGATTATTTCAATTACGTGGAACAACATTTCGCCGACCGCCTGCCGGTGTACCGCGGCGATTGCGGGGCGTACTGGGAGGACGGCGTCGGCTCCACAATGCACGCGACGATGCAGAACCGGCAGACCCAGCAAATTCTACCCGCGGCGGAAACCGCGGCGACGCTGGCCACGCTCTTCGAGCCGCGCAACCGTTATCCGGCGGAGGATTTTTACGGCGCGTGGCGGAACGTCATGTTTTACAACGAACACACCTGGGGCGCGCATAACAGCATTTCCCAGCCGGGCCGGCAGTTCGTCGAGCGCCAGTGGGAGATCAAGGAGAGCTACGCCACGCGCGCCAACTTGGACGCCCGCAGTCTGCTGGCGCGCGGCTGCAACCGGCTCGCCCAACAGATCGCCGTGGACGGCAGCAGCATCCTCGCCTTCAACTGGCAAAACCGCGCGCGGACCGCGCCGCTTGAAGTCGAGTTGAACACTGGCGATCAACTGGTGGATTTCGTTGATCAACAGCCGGTGCCGATGGATGTTTACGCCGAACAGGACGGCTGGCGGAAGGTGCGTTTTGTCGCCCATGACGTGCCGGCGATGGGGTTCAAAGCCTACGGCATCCGCCGGTATGATCCCGCCGCGCATCGGGCCAATGAAACCCTCGACGGCGACACCTTGGAGAACGAGTTTTATCGTCTGACCGTGGATCCGCGGACCGGCGGGCTCAAGAGCTTGTATGACAAGACCGCTCAACGCGAATTGCTCGACGCCGCCGCGCCGTACGCGCTCAACGAATACCTCTACGTCAGCGGCGGGGAAGGTTCGTTGATCCTCAATTTCACTTTCGGCACGCCCCCCGCCAACCTCACCATCCATCGGCCCGAAGCGGCCACGATCACCCAGGTCAGCCGCACTCCGTTGGGACAGCGGTTGATCGTGGAAACCCGGTCCAAAAACACGCCCAAGATCATCAGCGAATACCGGCTCTACGACGGCCTCAAGCGGGTGGAGATCGTGAACACGGTCGAGAAAGAGGAGGTGCGCGCCAAGGAAGCGGTCTATTTCGCGTTTCCGTTCGCGGCAGCCGAGCCGGCGATGGAATACCAGATTCAAAACGGCTGGGTGCGGCCGAACGCCGATCAGATGCCGGGCGCGTGCCGCGAATGGTTCACCCCGCAGAACGTGGTCCACGTGCGCGACGGCAATTTCTCCATCGCCTGGGCCACGCCCGACGTGCCGCTCGTCACGCTCACCGACATCAACCGCGGCCTTTGGCTGGATCATCTACCCCTCCGGAACGGCCACGTTTATTCCTACGCCATGAACAATTACTGGTTCACCAATTACCGCGCCCAACAAGGCGGACGATTCGTGTTCCGTTATTTCATCACCAGCGGGCGCGACCTGGGCCGGGAAGACCTGGCGCGTTTCGATCAAGACACCCGCACGCCGGTCCTGGCCTATCCGTTCCTGTCTTCGTTCTCGGCGGCGATCTCGCAGCTCGACCGGCCCCTGCCGGCCAGCGGCGCGTCATTCCTCGCTTGGGACGCGCCGAACCTGGAAATGGTCACCCTCAAAACTGCGGAGGACGGCGATGGTTTTATCCTGCGTTTGCGGGAGATCGCCGGACGCCGGGGCGAGGCGGAAATCAAGCTGCCCACGTTTCGCGTTCGCGAAGCCCATCTGTGCAATGGCGTGGAGGTCAAACAACGGAACCTCGCGACGAGCGAGACCGGCTTTGTCATGCCCTACCAGCCGAACGCGTTTATGACCGTGCGTTTTCAAGCGGAAGCGCGTTTGCCGTCCCCGGCCGGGGAGTGACGCGCCATCGGGCCGCTGTGCGAAAGCGTTACTCGACGTTCAATTTGATCTCCGCCCAGTAGGCGGCTTCCCACGCCCAGCCGGAGGGTTGATTGACGAGTTCCAGTTTCACGCTTCGTCCGGCGTAGGCGGACAGGTCCACCACCTGGGTGAGCCAGTGGCCCTCCGTGGTGGTCTCCGGGCTGACCGGGCGGCGTAACACTTGCTGGCCGTCCACCCGCACGATGAGATCGAAATCTCCCTGGGGATCATGCCCCACAACGATCCGGAGGGACGCCTTCCGGCCGGCTGGTAATTCGAGTTGCCGGCTCAGGACACAACCCGTCTGCCGGTCAAGCGGATGCGTCACCAACACATTTTTGCGCCCCGCCCATTCCGCCCGAAAGCCGGGATTCATGTCTTCGCCGCAATCGGCGATGGTCCAGCCGGGCGCAAATTTGGCCACCGCTTCCGGCATGCGCGTTGGCACGTTGCCAACCGTGATTTGCGCCCGTTCCTCCGTGGTGAACCGGCTGTTGGCGATGGGGCCGGGCGCCCAGCTCAATTCCCGCGCACTGGTCCG
>MWDV01000358.1 GCA_002070715.1 Verrucomicrobia bacterium ADurb.Bin118 | reverse complement strand
CGCGCGTCCGGCGCGACGGCCGCCTTCAGATCCCCGATGGCAAACGCCCGTTGGGGTTGGGAAACAAAACGCGTGATGGGGGTCGCTGCCAAATGTTGATCCGGGCCCGCGCCGGGATTGACCACCAGCGTGTTCTGGCCCTCGGCGCGCAGCCGGTAATACTCCCAACGTTGTTTGCCGAAGTAGCCGGGTAGATTGTAATTGTCGCTGCCAAAATCCATCGCCCACCGTTCGCCCAAGGCGTCCAACACGAAGCTGCCCACGTCGAGTTGGCCGTGGCTGTCGTTGTTTTTGCCGGCCTTGAAGCCGATGAACATGGCGCGGGGTTGTTCCCAACTGCCGCGCAGCGTGACCACTTCCGTTCCCCGGAAGTATTTGTCCAGCGGCACCCCGGCGGCGGCGGGATCCGCCTGATCGGACGAATACCAGAGCACATCCAAGGCTTGCGGCCGCGGGGTGCGCGCTTGATACCCCGCCCAAACGGGCTGTTGAAAACGCCGCGCCAGCCAAAACAGTTGCGGCGCGTAAATCTTGCCGCTGCCGCCATCGGCGTAATTAAACGTCTGCCCGATGGGACTGGTGATGTGCAGCGGAAACCAACCTGTTTGTGCCACGCCCGGCAACGTGGCCAAGTCGAAGTCTGTCCCCAGCGCCGACTGGAGCGCGGCCAGCAGCGCGATCTGGTACCGGGTGGCGTAATGCCAGTAGCCCGGACCTTCAATGCAGGCGCCGTCCGGGGCAAACTCGCCCATGGCCGTCTGCACCGAGTTCAAGCCGGTATGCAGAACGCGCGCGGCCAGGGCGGGCTCGACCTCCGCCAGGGCGAGCGCCCCAATGCCGAGGCCGCCGTTGCAGACTTGATTCCAATTGTTCCGGGTCTTCACCCACCAACCGCCTTTGGCATATACCGCCAGCGCCGGAGTGAAACCATGTTTGACGATGGCCGCTTGCAACGTCCGGCGTTGGGCGTCGTTCCAGGCGTCGTAAAGCCAGTCGTATCCAATCGCGAAAGCGTGGGTCATTTCTGCGGTGTCGAGGAAATGTCGCGGATTCCAATCCTTGAAGGCGGCGGCGGCTTTCAGTTCGCGCCAGGCGCGGTCCGCCCAGCGGCGGTCGTGGTCCAGTTGCCAGAGCAACCCCAACGTCTGCACCCGGTCCAGCACGCGCCGGCTGGTGGCGAGCAACCGCAGGCCGTCCGGGATTTCATATTTCGAGGCCGGCGCGGTGAGCAGGGCGGTGGCTTGGGAAGTCAAAGCGGCGTGCCAGCGGATCAGTTGTTCATCGGCGGCCACCCGGCTTCGCAGTGCGGTAAAATCCGCGGCGGTGGCCAGCAACCGGGGATGCCCCCGGTGCAGGTTGGTGAAAAGTTGATCGGCGGGAGGAATGGGCCGGGGCAAGGCCGCGCCGGCGGTGGCCGCCAGCAACCCCAGCCCCAGACCGCAAAGAAAGACACGTTTCATCGGGATAGATCTATCAAACGCCCCGGAAAACGCGCCAGCCTATTCATCCAAGCGACTGTCCGACGCAGCGCGCGAAAAGTGGTTTTTCCCACACGCTTCTGACGAGTGCGCTTGGCCATGACGCTCCCCCTCAAAGCCCTACTGACGTGCTCGCCTCTGCCATCGGTAGTCAACTCGGCTTTGGCGCCTGTTCAATTTTTTGTTGCACCTGCAACAAAGTTTTAGCAGGCCTCGAGCTGGGGGGCAAAGGTGCGGAGGCGTTGGCCGGTGCGGTGCAGCACCCGCTTCCGTCGTTCCCACGCCCGGCGGCCAAGATAGTCCTTCGGCAGCAGACATTGCGGCAGCAGCGGATCGGATTGCACCGCTCTCAGCCAAGCTTCCCGCTCATCCGCCGCCCAGCGGCGCAGTGCCCTGATCGCCTCGGCGTTGGTCAGTTTATCGGTCGGACAACGCTCGAGCACTTCCAGATGACGCGCGTACCGGCGGTTGATTTGCGCGAAGTCCCAGGCACCATCCACGATCTCCGCATCCGTCTCCCCGGCGGCGGGCCGCGCTTCGAGCAGCAGCAGGCTTTCGACGTTGACTTCCCCACCAGCCAGGATGCCGCGTTCGTCATGAACGGGATCAGGCGTAATCCACACACTGCCCTGTAAATAGCCGAAAGCCCGCGAACGCAGGTAACGCCGCAACCGTTCGCGGCGGGCATTCTGTCCGGTCGGCACATCGAACAATACCAACCGCCAGAAACCGTCCCAAGGGCGGGCCCATTGGGCTTCCGGATCACGCCCGCCCAAGGCATGCAGGCGGCCTTGCTCGGTGAGGCGGTAGAGCCGGTCCGCCGGCGACTGGGCATCGCGTTCGAGGAGTTGCAGCCGCTCCAACTTGGCCGCCTGGGGCAGCAGCCCGTTGCGATAGGCCCAACTTTCGTAGGAATCGGTCAGATTGCGGAAGGTGGGTCGCAGGAGCTGGTCGGCGGACCAGAGCAGGAAGTTCAGGAGTTCTTCCGTCTTGGGCTTCATGACCCGGATTATGAGCTGGCCGGCCAGCAACCGTCACGCAAAACTTTGTTGCAGGTGCAACAAAGTTTGTTGCGTCTCTGTGGTGGCACTGGTGATCTAACTCAAAGCCCCTCGCTATTGATCATCACTTCCATTGTCACCTGCTCATGGCTTGACCCGGTCCCGGATGGCGGCCAGCATCCTATCATGACATGGTTCGCACGCGCATCGTCCCTATCCCGATCACGGTGGTGGCACCGGCTTTTCCAGTTGCTAGTTTTCTTGCCGGGTCTGTGGCTGGCAGGTTGCAGCAAGGTTGAAAACGCGGGGCGCCCCGCCGAGCTGCTTGGGGATTTCACGTTCATCCAAGTCAGCGACCTGCACTCGCCGATGGCGGCGAGCCGGGCCACCGTTGCCCGGATTGGTGGGTTGGGAGAGATCGAGCTCACGCCATTCAATCTCCGTGTGCCCCGCCCGGACTTTGTGCTGGCCACGGGCGACCTCAACGAGTTCGGCGGCGGCAACGGTTGGTGGGAGGAATACCTGTCGTATTGGCAGGATTGCAAATTGCCCGTCTATCCCCAGCTCGGCAACCACGACAACACTTGGCGGGCGGGTCTCAAGTCGCTGCGGGAACTGGGTCATGCGGCCGCTTACTCGTTCGACTGGCGCGGCGCTCATTTTGTCGGTTTGATGACCGCCACCCTGCAAGACCCGCGTCCCTCCGTGGGCGAAGAAACCCTTCTCTGGTTGCAGCAGGATTTGAAAAAGGTCGGACCGAAAACGCCGGTGTTTGTCTTCCAACATCATCCGCTGGGCGGCCGGGAATTTGCCAGCCGCTATGATTACGACCGGTTGCTTGACGTGTTGCGCGGGTACAACACCGTGCTCATTTTGGCGGGACATTCCCACGGCTACGCGTATCGCTCAATTCACGGTATGGACCAGATGACGGGCGGTTCGACGTTCGGCCCAAACGCGGGGCTGGCCGTAGTCTCGGTCAAGGACCACACGTTGCGCGCGGCGTATTGGAAAAACGATCAACCCGCGCCGCACCACAAGCTGATCGAAAAACCCATTCCTCCGGCCGCGGCGCAGCTCCGGGTTGAAATTACCGAACCCGCGTTCCGCAGTGTGGTGGGCAGCACCTTGTCCTTGGCCGCACAACTGACCGGAGCGGAGGCCGTGGACAAAGTCACCTGGACCATCAATGACGAGCAGCACGGGGAACTCACGCTCACCGGTGGCGGCACGAAGTGGCGGGCCTCCGGCAGCGCGCAAATCGGCGGGTTGTTGCCGGGCGCGCATTATCTGCGGATCGAATTCCATCAAGGCGATCGGATCCACAGCCGCAGCACGCACTTCTTTTTTGAGCCCACCAGCCGCCCGACCGCGTGGCGCGCCTACCTCGCCGCCTCCAGCAAGGTGACGCCCACGGTGGCCGACGGCGTTGTTTATGTGGGTGCCAATGACGGTCGCTTGCACGCCTTTCAAGCGGAAACCGGCAAGACTCTTTGGTCCGTCCACACCGGTGCGGAGATTCTCGCGCAACCGTTGGTGGAAGGGGACCGGGTCTATGTCGCCAACGGCTTGGGGGAAGTTTCCGCTTTCAATCAAACCGGCCGGAAACAATGGACCTTCACCGCCGGTGATGCGGTGTATTCCTCGCCGGTGTGGGCAGCCGGCCGGGTCGTGTTCGGTTGCAACGACGGAAAGTTGTATGCGGTGGACGCGGCCACTGGACAACCGGCATGGACAAATGCCGACGCCGCCTACGCAATTGAATCCAAACCATTCGTCGCCGACGGACGGATTTATTTCGGCGCCTGGGATCAGCACATTCGGTGCGTAGATGCGCGCGACGGAAAGCTGATCTGGAAACGGATCAGTGAAGGTGTGCGGGCCGCCACCGCGGCGCATCGGTATTACAGTCCGGGCGACGCCATGCCGGTGGTGGCTGAAGACAAGCTGCAC
>MWDV01000357.1 GCA_002070715.1 Verrucomicrobia bacterium ADurb.Bin118 | reverse complement strand
GCGCGGTAATCGAGAAAACCACGCCAACCCACCGCGCCGTGCGGTTCGAGTAACAGTTGATGTTGTTCCCACGCCTCCTTGATGGTGACGCGCGTTTGCGCGTCGGACACACTGCTGCTAAACAGATCGCGCTGCATGGCCGCCAAATCCGGGGAACGATGCAAGACGCCGGTTTCATCCATCCGCCCGCCATAGACCGCCACGAGCCGGGCCAGGTTGCTGGGATGCCCCACGTTCATCGCGTTGGACAGGCAGTTTCGCGACGGCTCGATTTTCCGATACACCCCCGTCGTGAGAAAGTTGGGGAATTCATCGTTGCCATTCACCGGCACCACCAACCGGCGCAGCGGCAACCCCATCCGCCCGGCGATGACCGCGCCCATCATGTTGCCGAAATTGCCGCTGGGTACGGCAAAGACGACCGGTTCTCCGGGCGCAGCGATCCGCGAGGCTGCATAAAAGTAATAGACGCTTTGCGGCAGCAGCCGGCCGATGTTGATGGAATTGGCGGAGGACAGAGCGATTGGTTTCAACACCGGATCGGCAAAGGCGCGCTTCACCATCGCCTGGCAATCGTCAAACTTCCCGTTCACGGCAATGGTCCGGATGTTGTCGCGCAGCGTGGTCATCTGTTTGCGTTGGCGGTCGCTGACCTCGTCGAGTGGGAACAACACGATGACCCGGATCCCTTCCACCCGATGAAACGCACTGGCCACCGCCGAACCCGTGTCGCCGCTGGTCGCCGTCAGGATGGTCAGGGAGGTGCCGGTTTCGCGGACGAAACGGCCGATGAGCCGGGCCATCAGGCGCGCGGCGAAATCCTTGAACGACGCGGTGGGGCCGCGATCAAGCCGCAGGACGTGGACCCGGTCCCGCCCGCGCACCGGGACCAACGGCACTTCGTAATTGTAGGCCTCCTGACATACCGCGGCCAGGGCATCGTCCGTCATCACGCCCGCGCTGTATTTCGCCAGCACGCGGAAGGCGATTTCCGGATAAGACAGCGCGGCAAACCCGGCGAGTTCCGCGGGTGTGAAGGTGGGAAACTCACGCGGCAGATAGAGACCCTTGTCCGGCGCCTGGCCGATCAACAGCGCCGTGCGCAGATCGGCGGGCGGGGATTGTTCGTTGGTGCTGAAAAACTGGATCATGCCCATCCCCTCCGTTGATCAATCAAAGTTTTCCACGCGAATCATCACGGGTTTCGCCTTCACCACCGGCAGTTTGCCGATCTTCCCCAGTGCCCGGGCAACCGCGCCGTTAGGAGCCGCATGCAGCATGAGGATCAAGGGCACGCTGACGCCTTTGTGGCCTTCCGGTTGGATGACCGAGGCGATGCCAATCTTCGCCTGGCCAAGTATGGCGGATACTTTGGCCAGGACGCCGGGTTTATCCACCACACTCAACCGCACGAAGTAACGCGAGACGATTTCGTCCCGCGGCACGACGCGGCCATTGCGTTCGCACGCCACAAACGGCGGCACGCGGAGTTGGGACGCCTGCTTCAGATCCAGCGCGGCATCCGCAAGATCGCTCAACACGGCGCTGGCGGTGGCGTCCTTGCCCGCGCCGCGGCCATAAAACAACGTGTCGCCCACCACATCGCCGCGCACAAACACCGCGTTGAACACATCGTTCACGTTCGCCAGCACGTGGGTGTTGGGCACCAGAGTTGGATAGACCGAAACTTGGATTTCCGGCGCGCGACCCGTCCGTTTGACCATGCCCAACAGCTTGATCGTGTAGCCAAGTTGTTCGGCATACTGGATGTCCAGCGTGCTGAGATGCCGGATGCCTTCCACGTAAATCTGGCCGGGTTTCACCCAGAACCCGTGGGCCAGCGACGCCAGGATGCCGGTCTTGTGCTCGGCATCGTGCCCGTCAATGTCGAGGTCCGGCGGCGTCTCGGCATACCCTTGCGCCTGCGCGTCCTTGAGCACCACGTCGAAATCCGCGCCCTCCCGTTTCATGCGGGTGAGGATGTAATTGCAGGTGCCGTTGACGATGCCATACAACGCGTTGATGCGGTTGCCAACAAACCCCTCGCGCAACGCTTTGATGATGGGAATGCCGCCGCACACGCTCGCCTCGTAATAAAGGTTCGCCCCGGACTTCCGCGCCGCGGCGAACAACTCCTCGCCATGCTGGCTGAGCAGCGCCTTGTTGGCCGTGATGACCGGTTTGCCGCGCTGGAGTGCGGCCAGAATCATGGTTTTGGCGAGACCCGTGCCACCGACCAATTCGGTCACGATTTGCACCTGTGGGTCATTGACGACCTCCGTCCAGTCGGTGGTCATCCGTTTGCGGGGAATGGTGTAGGGACGCGGTTCGTCGAAGGCCTTCACCGCGACCTTGCGCACGTTTATTTGAACACCGATACGGGCGGCGAGGAGCGCGCCGTTGCGTTGGAGGGCGTGAAACACCCCGCTGCCTACCGTGCCTCCGCCGATCATGCCGAGATTAAGTTGTTGCATAGTTGTGGCGGGTAGATTGCCCGGAGGCAAGCGGGGCCACAATCAAATAAGCCCGGAAAGAAGCAGGGAAAATCGGAGCGGGCCCACGCCGGCGGGAAAGCCGTCCTCCGGGATGGCGGTTCACCGGCCCAACAACTGCGCCCGGTATTGCGTGGGGGATTGGCCGAGGATTTTCTTAAACACGCGATTGAAATGCGTGAGCGATTGGAAGCCAACCTCAAAGGCAATCTCGCTGATGCGCAGGTTGGGATTGAGCAGCAGGTTTTTTGATTTCTCGATGCGCACGCGCGACAGGTAATCGGTGAAATTGATGCCCGTCACCTTCTTGAACATCTTGCAAAAATAAAACGTGCTGGTGTTGACCGCCTTGGCCACCTGGCCCAGGGACAGATCCTCGGCTTGATGTTCCAGGATGTATTCTTTGGCCCGCGTAATCACCGGCGGTTCGGTGTTCTTATGTTGCACCAGCACCTGGTTGCTGATCATCGAAAGATGTTGCGCGAAGATGGACAACAATTTGACAACCGATTCGTGCTGACGCGGGGAAACCACCCGGGTGTTGAAATAGGCCCGTTGCAGCCGGTTGCGATCCAACGCCAATCCCCAACGCTCCAGCACCTTGACCGCGCGGTTGAACTGGGGCCGCGTGGGCGGTTTGCGAAACACCTGGCCGGTTTGCAGAAAACCGACCACCTGATCGCCCAACCGCACCGGAACGGCGGTGTCACTCAAACCGGCGAAACAGGTCGTCGTATGCACCCCGTTGACCGCCAGTTCCGCCAAACGTTCCTGCACCTGCAGGCAGGCGGCGCAGGACCGGCTTTTTTCCGACATGATGCCGCAAAACGGACTTTCGTGGCGCTTGCCGTGGTGCGCCAGCCGCCACGATTCCACCGGACGCAACGAAACCAGCAACCCAGTCGCCTCGGCAAACGCCCGCTCATATTCCTGGTAAACTTTGGATTGCGCCAACGCCTCGATGAGATTGCGGCTTTCCGCTGCCGGCATCAGGGTAACGCGGTTCCGTCCGGACGACACAACCCGCCCCGCGGCCCCGGTTGCGGGCGCTCCGCCTCTCCGGCGCGGGGCGCGCCCGGGCGCGCGGACCGCCTCCGTGGGAGTGGCGGGCCCGGCAACCGGCTGGGCTTGGATTGTTTTCATGGCGGCAAATTAAGCCAATGTTCCGCCCCCGACAAGCGTGAACCCCAGATTCATTCACAGGAAAATTTGCGGAGGCAGCGATCAATCCCATCCCGGACTTAAACCTGCCAGCCAGTCGTTCAGAGACAATCGTTGTGACTCCCGAACGGCACTCACGACGGCCCCGTTTCCAAGGCATCGAACAAGTTTTCGAGGCGGTTGAGCGGGGTTTCAGGCTTGGGGTTGAGCACTTGACGGAGATAACTCACGGCATCCGGCACGCCTCGAACCGACTTGGGCAGCGTGGCGGCTGCCGCGTTGGCATGGCCGCCGCCTTGCAGGCGCTCCGCCACCTTCAACGCTTCTCCGTTCCGGCTGCGCAGACTCACAATTACCATACCGGTGGCCCGCCGGAACGCGGTCAACAACACGGGATACTTCGTGGCGCGCTCTTCGAGCAGTTGATGCACGATGAGGTTGTTGTTGCCCAACACCGTTTCGACGAAGCCGACGGTGGGGGTGATTTCCACGACGCGGTTGCGGCTCCACGCCAG
>MWDV01000356.1 GCA_002070715.1 Verrucomicrobia bacterium ADurb.Bin118 | reverse complement strand
ATCGTCGGCGACCGCGTTTTCATTGGTTCCCATGACGCCAATCTCTACGCGCTCGACCTTGCCACCGGACGCAAACTCTGGACCGCCGCCACGGAGGATGAAGTCGAGTCATCGCCGTTGGTGCGGGAGGACCGGGTGTTTGTGGGATCAGCGGACGGTTTTCTGTATGCCTTCGACGCGGGTACGGGGAAACGGCTCTGGCGTTATGAAACGGGCGACCGGATTCTCGGCGCGCCCAACTGGGTGTCGTCGCCCCAAGGCAATGCGACTTGGATTTTGGTGGGGAGCTACGATTTCAAACTGCATTGCGTGGACGCGGCGACGGGCCGGAGCAACTGGGTTTATGAGAGCGGCAATTACATCAATGGCACGCCTGCTGTGGCCGCCGGCCAGGCGGTGTTCGGCGGTTGCGATGCCGTGTTGCATGTCGTCAACCTGGCCACCGGGCAGCCGGTCAAACAGGTGGACGGAGGCGCGTACATCGCGGCCTCGGCGGCGGTGGTCGGCGCGCGCGCTTTCTTCGGTCAATATCAGAATGAACTGCTGTGCGTGGACCTCGAGCGCGGCGTCAAGGTGTGGACTTACAAGGATCGTGAGTTCCCCTATTTCTCCTCGCCGGCGGTAACGGCAACCCGGGTGTTGGTGGGGGGGCGCGACCGGCGGGTGCATTGCCTGAACCGGATGGATGGCCGGCAGATCTGGACGTTTTCCACCCGCGGGCGAGTGGACAGTTCGCCCGTGGTATGCGGCGATCAGGTGGTGGTGGGGGCGGACGACGGCCGGCTGTACCGGCTCGCGCTGGAAACCGGGCAGGAACTCTGGACCTACGAAATCGGGCAGCCATTGCAAAGTTCCCCCGCCGTTTCCGCCGGGCGCATCGTCATTGGTTCGAATGACGGCGGGGTCTATTGCTTCGGCGCCAAGTGACGGCGAATTCTTGAGCGTCTTCCCGAAGGTGCGGAAGGGCGGCGAGCTTCCCGTTGCCCGCGGCGAAATTCAGGCTATGATCCCGCCCCACATGAAGGAATTATTTCAGCCTTTGTTTGACTGGTATTCCCGCTCGCTGGCGACCGGGGGATATTCGCTGGTGGCGTTGCTGATGGCCATTGAAAGCTCCATCGTTCCGCTGCCCAGTGAACTAGTGATCCCCCCCGCCGCGCATCTGGCGCATACCGGACAAATACCCATTACGGTCTGGGGTATTGTTGTTGCGGGGACCGTGGGGTCCTGGCTCGGGGCGACGGTGATGTATTGGGGATCGCGCTGGGCGGGGCGGCCGCTGATTTTGCGTTACGGCAAGTATGTGTTTATTCCGCCGGCCAAAGTGGAAGGTGCCGAGCGTTGGGCGGCCAAATTTGGCGCCATGGGCATCTTCATTTCACGCCTCCTGCCGGTGGTCCGGCATCTCATCGGCATTCCCGCCGGCATCGTGCGGATGGATTACCTCCGGTTTTCGCTCTATACCGTGGCCGGCGCCGCAATTTGGTGTGCCGTGCTGGCGTACGTGGGCGTCAAAATGGGGCAGGATGAAAAAGTCATGGCCGGGGAAATGCACCGCATCTCGCTCTGGCTGGGCGGGCTGGTGTTGGCCATTGGCGGGCTTTATTATTTCTTTGTGCACCGGCACATGAAGCAGGAGAAACCGGACCGCTGAACCAGAGCGCACCGGAACCGTCGCCATCGCGACGTACGCCGACGGTTTTGATGAAAACCCGTTTCTTCTACCGCCCGGCAAACGCACCGGTGCGGACAGATTTTACTTCAGCAATTCTTCGGCAATTTGCACGGCGTTGAGCGCCGCGCCTTTGAGCAACTGATCGCCGCAGACCCAGAAGCAGAGCCCGTTGTCCAACGCGCAATCCTGCCGCAACCGTCCGACCTCGCAATTGTATTTCTCGGAGGTGAACAAGGGCATGGGATACTGGTGCTGGGCCGGCTCGTCCACCACGTCCAGGCCGGGGGCTTTTTTCAGCACCTCGCGCGCCGCCTCCACCGTCACTGGCCGCTCAAATTCAGCGCTGACCGCGACCGCGTGGGAGCGATAAACCGGCACGCGCACACAAGTCACGCTCGCCCGGAAGGTCGGGTGGTGCATGATCTTGCGCCCTTCGTTTTCCATCTTCATCTCTTCCTTCGTGTAGCCGGAGGGCAGAAAAGCATCCACCTGCGGCAACACGTTGAACGCAATCTGATGCGGGTACACCTCTTTCGTCACCGGTTCGCCGTGAACGATCTGGCGCACCTGCCGTTCCAGTTCCGCGATAGCTTTGGCGCCGGTGCCGGAAACCGCCTGGTAGGTGGAGGCAAAGATGCGCTTGCAGCCAAACGTGGCGTGCAGCGGATACAGCGCCATCAAAGTGACGGCGGTGGTGCAGTTGGGATTGGCGATGATTCCCCGGTGTCCTTTGACGTCGGCGGCATTGATTTCCGGGATCACGAGCGGGACGTTGTCGTCCTGCCGGAACGCGCTGGAATTATCCACCACCACGCAGCCGGCTTGGGCCGCAAGGGGGGCAAACTCTTTTGAGATGCTGCCGCCCGCGCTGAACAGCGCGATGTCAATGCCGCCGAACGCGTCCCGTGTCAATTCAGCCACCGTCACGTCCGTGCCTTTGAACGGCAGCTTCTTGCCGACGGAACGCGCCGAAGCGAGCAGCGTCAGTTTGCCCAATGGAAAATTACGTTTTTCCAGGGTCTTGATCATTTCGATGCCGACGGCTCCCGTCGCACCGACCACGGCTACGTGCGGTTTTGGATTCATAAACGAGCCGGCATGATAGCGGCGGTCGGCGGCCTGTCAACATGGTCCATCCCGCTCCTGGCCTGTAGCCGCGGCGTTTCCCACCGTCTCCGTTTGCCGTTGTTCCCCGCAGCTTTCCCTCGCCCGACCTAGTCTCCCGGCGCATACTTGGAGCGTCGAATGACTGCGCCCGACACCATTGAACGGTTCGTTGACGAAACCGTGGCCAGCCTGGCCAACGGCACCTTTGTCCGGTTGCAGTTGGTGTTGCCCGCTGTAACTGGAGACGCCCCCCGAAAAATTCTCGGACGCTGCATCCTGCTCAAAGGCGCGCCGCATCTCTCGCTTACCTTCCGCCACTCCACCCGTGACACGACTAAAAACCACCCGGTGGCCGAAGCGGCGGATTGGGTGCGCGAACAACTGCGGCAGCCCTTCCGAAGCGCGCTGCTGGGCACGACCCGGGCGGATTGGCAGCTCATCCCCACCGCGTCCGGATCACCCCGGCTGGTCAGCCATAAACCGACGCGCAAACAAGCGCCCCCCCGGACACACGATCAGCAATCCAAAGGGTTGCTGGATGCCGCCGCGCGCGATTGGTTGCACGGCTTGGGCATCTTGGACCGCGACGGAAAACTCCGTGCTTCCCGGGCCGATAAACATCGGCAGATCAATCACTATTTGACGTTGCTGGCGCATCTCGCCCGGGAATGCGGATGGGTAAAGAAACACGCCGAACCGCAAACCGCGCCTCGCAAAGACCG
>MWDV01000355.1 GCA_002070715.1 Verrucomicrobia bacterium ADurb.Bin118 | reverse complement strand
GTTAGGGGCGGTATCTTTGTAGCCACAGATCCCAACAGTTTTTTAGCTCCGTCAGGAGCGGCATAGTCCCCCGCCAAATCCGCAAGACCCAAAGGCACTCGTCGGAGCCTCGCTAAACTGGCGTCTCCTGAACCTAGCCGAACACCGCCATCTTTACTTGTCGCCTTTACCCTGAGCCATGATTTCCCCCGCTTTCCCATTTCACCCGGCTTTACTTGGCTGGCGACATCAGCGCGCGGAACAATGGCGACCGGGTCAGGGCTGGGCGCAATCGGCCATTGCTGGCCAGCAGGCGGAAGGCCTCCGGTTCTTGCGGCACCGACCGGTTCCAGAATTCGCCCCCGGCGCATTCGACCAGCAACGCGCCCGCCGCGAGATCCCAAAGCCGCACGCTGCGTTCCACATAAGCGTCAAACCGACCGCACGCCACATACGCCAGCCCCAATCCCGCCGATCCCATCATGCGCACCTTGCGGGCGTGCCGGCAGAGCCAGTTCAAGTAAGGCAGCGAGCGCGCCAGCCCGGCTTTCGATTTGGAAACCCCAAAGGTGACCATCGCCCCGGCCAGTTTCGCGCGGCGGCTCACCTGAATCACGCGCCCGTTCAGCCGCGCCGGTTGCTCCCGGATCGCCGTCCACAGTTCGTCGCAAAACGGGTCGTAGATCACGCCCACGACCGTGGCGTAGGCGGCCTGGCGGGCCGGGGAATTGGTTTTGCGGATTTGCAACGCAATGCAGGTGCAGGCGTGCGGCACGTCGTGGGCGAAGTTCACCGTGCCGTCAATCGGATCAATGACCCAGCGCGCCTCGGCATCGGGCGCGCCGGACACACCTTCCTCGCCCAACACCGCAAAGCCCGGATACGCCTGGCGCAACCGGTTTTCGATGCGTTCCTGGCACTGCACGTCCAGCGCCAATTTGATGTCGTGCGGATGCTCTTCGTTGATGGTTTTGGCGCGATGCAAATTCTGGCGCATCAGGCGGCCTGCCACCCGGGCGGCCTCGATCGCGTGGGTCAGTGCCGTTTGTAATTGTCGTCGGTTCATCGGGGGAGGGATCAATGTCGTTTCAATTCCAACAGACAGGCGTCGCGTGGACCGAGGGCCGGTTGTAACCGCACGGTTTTCCCTTGGAACGTACCGATCAAGCGTCGTCCATCCGGGTCCAGGCGATACACCCGGCCGCGCCGGGGCAATCCGCACGCCGCCGCCTCCAGCTCCAAAGTGGGCGTGAGCGGTTGATCGCTCAGGCTGGCCACGGCCACGGCCACGCCGCCGTCCGCGGCGCGCCAGGCCGCGGCGGCCACCTGCGGCACGGTTCGGCGGAATTCCGTCAAACCACCGCGTTGCCCGGCGTAAATCGAAAGGCGCGACATGTCTTGCTCCGCGCTCGGCGCGGTCACCTTCGGGGGCGGGAGCATGGTGCCGTGCAGGAGATAAGGCCGCGCGCCGGCGTGCAACCGGGCCAAGCGCAGGAGGTAATCCAGTTCCTCGGCACGTGTCTGCAACTGGGCGGGCTGGAAATTGGCGAGGGTGGGTTGTTGTCCCCAGACAAAAGCGCGCGCCTGTTCCAGATAAAATTGTCGGGAGAATTTCCGGTCCAACAACTGGAGCGGCTCGCGCGGCGCGAATTCCGCCGGCCATAATTCGTCGTAGGGCGGCATGGTCAGCGAGGAATAATTCCCGTAATAGACGTTGTAGCCGTGATACACGGCGGTGAAGAACGGAATGGGGGTCCAGCCGTCCGGTCCGGCGTAACGCTCCCGGCTCACCTGCAACGCCAGCATGAGATCCAGATGCGGCAGCCAGTTTTCGCCGCAGCCTTCGCCGGCGAGCGCCGGGCCGCCCCGCGTGGCGCACCGTTGCCGGATGTCCGCCGCCAGTTTCTGGAAACCCTCCATCCAATACGTGCCCCCGCCGAGGGGATGCCCGTGGGTAGGATCAAAACAAGCCAGGCTGGAGCAGGCTTGGTCCATGTAAATGCCGTCCACACCCAATCCCAGAAACGCCTCGGCGGCCAGGCCGGCGTAGGTGTCCCGCCAAAACGCCGTGCCCATGCACATTGAGGCGCAGGGCGCCTTGGTGAACGTGTTGTAAACCTCGGGCCGGATGTCGCCCGCCGGATTTTTTACCGCAAACCGCGCGGCATTTTGATTGGTCCAACTGGCCGTGGTCATGCCCCAGAGCCGTTGGTTCATATAAACCAAGGCATGCACGTCCTGGGCTTGGGCGCGCTGTAACGCGGCTTGAAAAGCGGCGGTGCCTTCGCGCGGCGGCAGGTATTCCGGAAACCCGTGGTCATAAGCGCAGCCGTGCCACCAATGCCAGAAGACACTCACCGGCAAGCCCAGTTTCTGTTGCAACGCGACCGCCGGGGTCAACACTCCGGGCGAGGGCCCACGATTCCACACCCACAGCGCGGTGTTGGTGACCCAGGCCGGCGTCTGTCCCTGCCGCAACCGGCTCGCCCGCGCCCACGGTTGGTTGGTGGCCCAGGCGCGATACCGCGCCGCCGCGTCAAACCAACCGCCGCGGAACGTGCCCAACACCACGGCGTAGGGCATGGTGTAAGTGTCGCGCGTCAACGAGTCGCGCTCGGGATAGTGCAGGATTTCCAGATTCAATCCTGTGTCGCCGCCGCCAAACAGGGCAAAGGCTTTGCGCTGGCCGGCAGGATCATCGCACGCAAGATACAGGCCGGCGCCGTTGGTGGCCGAGAGGGCGAAACATTGCAACGAGAGATACCCCGGATACGGCCACTCGCGCCGCTGCGGTTTGCTGCCGCCGCCCCGCACCAACGCCCGCGGCTGATCCGTTTCCTCGCCCAGCCAAGCGGGCACGGCCAGACGTTCTCCAGCTTGTTCGGCGATATGCAATACCCGCGGAAAATGGATCACCGAAATGGCTTGGCCGCCGTGATGATGCACGGCCAGCCGCCAGTGGCTGACCGGCTGGTGGCGCTCCAGCGTGACGGTGGCTTCCACGCTCAGCTCCGGAGATTGCGCGAGACCAAACCCGCTCCATTGCCACCGCAGCCCCGGAGTTTTCCCCCGCAACGGCGTGACCGTCACGGACCGGGCATTGGTGGGCGTCAACGGGCCGGCGCCCGCCAGTTCCAGTTCCCAAAGCGGACCGGTCGCGGCGCTGCCGCCGAGGAGATTGTGCGCCGTCGCGCGATCACGGAATTCAATCCACTGGCCGCTCGCGCGGTCCACGGCGAGTTGCAGATGCGGATTGGCCACCGACAGGATTTCCCCGGCGACCCGCCCGGCCCCCAGCAACACGCCCAACGCGATCAATGCGGCGAACCTCTTCATGCGTGGATTGTGTGCGTTCCCGGCGGGGCGGACAATGCAATTCCCGGCCATCCCA
>MWDV01000354.1 GCA_002070715.1 Verrucomicrobia bacterium ADurb.Bin118 | reverse complement strand
CGGAATTTTCGCGGACGAAAACTCGAAGGGTTCCTATCGTTCAACGAATTTGGATTGGCGGCGAGGATGGACGTTGTGATCCGGCGCCTGGGTCCACCTTACCGATCGCCCCGCAGTTCCCTTGCCGGCTTGCTTTGATCTGGCGGAATGGTTTACTTCGCCGACGTGCCGTCAATTGCTGTTAGACGCCGCTGTTTCCCGCACGCCCTGGCCGTGTGGTTGCTGGTGGTTTTTGGCGTGATCCTGCTGCACTGGCTTTACGCTCAATCCTGCGGAGAACACGCGCATGGCCGGACGCATTATCCCTACTGCGCGCTCTGCCTGCTGGTGCACGGGCACGTCGCCCTGGCGGATTCGTTGCCGCCATTGCCTGTGGTAATCTGGCGGGTGGATGAGTCTTCACGGGAAATGGGTTGGCCGTTCCGCGATTGGGGAACCTTGGCCGCGCCGACCCGGGGCCCGCCGGCGGCCTGATCTGCTTTCCGTTTATCTTGCGTTGGGCCGGACGAATCTCCGGCAGAGTTGGTGATCTGAAAATCCGGGCGCGCTGGAAAGGGCCGCCGGGAAAACAAGTTTGGGATGATTTCTATGAGATTAAGTTTAATGCGATGGCTGGGCATGCTCTGTATTGGAGGGGTGATGGCGGCGACAGCCCAGGGCGCCGGGGAGGTGGAGCAATTGCAACGGCAGTTGCGGGAGTTGCAGGAAAACTTTGAGCGGGTGATGCGCGAACAGCGGCAGCAGATCGAAGCCTTGCAACAGCAGGTGGAGCGATTGCAAGCCCGCCAGCCGGCGCCGCCGGTCAAAGCTGAGTCTCCCCCGGCGGCGGAAGCTCCCGAAGAGTCCGGTGCGGGACGGCGCGGGTGGTCGCCCACGGATCCCATCCGGATCGGACAAGGCGGGGCGTATATGGATATTGGATTGGTCGGGACGTTTGCGGTGGGCGGCTCCACCGCGCGGGATATTGAAGGCGGGACGCAATTGGGCGGGCACGATCCAAACCGGCGCGGATTCACGGTGCAGGGGGTGGAAGTGGAATTCGAAGGGGCGGTGGATCCGTATTTCCGCGGCAGCGCCAATCTCAACTTTGCGATTGATGGGGAAGGGGAGTCGTTTGTCGAGTTGGAGGAGGCCTGGCTGGAAACGATGGCGTTGCCGGGGAATTTCCAATTGCGCGCGGGCCAGTTTCTGACGGATTTCGGCCGGTTGAATGGGCAGCACCCGCATCAATGGGCGTTTGTGGACGCGCCGCTGGTGACGGCGCGTTTCCTCGGTCCGGATGGGTTGCGGAATCCCGGGGCCCGGGTCTCGTGGCTGATGCCAACGCCGTTTTACTCGGAACTATTTCTCGCCGTGCAAAACAGTCACGGCGCGGGTGCCGCCGGGTTTCGCGGCGGCGGACATCATCACCACGGCGGGCATGGCGATTCCACGGCGTTGCCGCTGGGCTACCGGCACGCGGACAATGACCGTGGCATACGGGGCCTGGGGGATTTGTTGTGGACGCCGCGGTATGCGGTGTCGTTCGATGTGACGGAAACCCAAACCGTGCTCTTGGGCGCCAGCGCCGCTTGGGGGCCGAATGCCAGCGGCGGGCGCGGAGACACCACCACCCAAATTTACGGATTGGATGGTTACTGGAAATGGAAGCCGGCCAACGCGCACGGCGGTTTCCCTTTTGTCTCGTTCCAAACCGAAGGCCTGGTGCGTCGGTACGGACTGGGCGCGTTTGACTGGGCGGACGAAGCCCAGCCCCAAGTATTCACCGCGCCGCTGACCCCCGCCCGGTTGGGCCGCGAGACGGTCACGGATTACGGATTTTATGCGCAACTGCTCTATGGATTCCGCAAAGGCTGGGTCGCGGGACTGCGGTATGACGCGGTGACCGGCGAACGCGGGAAGTATGAAAAACTGGGGTTGACCGACGCCGACGGCGCCCCGTGGGGGCGCGACCCGCTCCGGCGCAAACGCTGGCGGCTCTCGCCCAACCTGACTTGGTATCCGAGTGAATACTCGAAAATCCGGCTGCAATATAATTACGATGAGCGCGCGGACCTCGGCGCGGATCATTCGTTATGGTTGCAGTGGGAACTCCTGCTGGGCGCGCATGGGGCGCATCGTTTTTAGTGCGGGTATGAATGGCAACAATCACCAAGCAAACATCGCCGATGAGAGGCGATCCGGCCATCGCATCCCCGGTTCCCAATCTGAATTTCGGGAAGACGATCCACCAATGAAACCGGCCAAACGCAGAGCGGGTATCCCCGGCGGATCGCACCTGCTTCGGTTTCGTGCGGTCGCGGGGAGCGTGCTGCTGCTGGCGGCGACGATTGTCCACGCCAAACTCAACATTGTGGCGACCACCGCCGATCTGGCCGCGCTGGCGCAGGCCATCGGCGGCCAGGAGGTTGCGATCACCGCGCTGGCGCGGCCCACGGAAGATCCGCATTTTGTGGACGCCAAACCGAGCTTCATCGTCAAACTGTCCCGGGCCGATGCGCTGATTCACGGCGGGGCGGAGTTGGAATCCGCCTGGCTCGCGCCGTTGCTGGCCGGCGCGCGGAACGCAAAAATCCTCCCCGGCGCCCCCGGCAACATCCGGGCCTGTCAAGGCGTGCAAATGCTCGAAGTGCCGGATGCGTTGGACCGTTCCCACGGCGACATCCACGCGGCAGGCAACCCCCATTTTCTGGTGGCTCCGGAGAATGCCCGGATCGTGGCGACGCACCTCGCGGAGGTGTTCGGACAATTGGATCCGCCATCCGCCGCGTTGTATGCCGCGAACCGCAAGGCGTTCACCGAACAGCTCGAGGCGCGACGGCGGGTTTGGCGGAACGCATTGGCGCCGTTCAAAGGCGCGCGGTTGGTGGCGTATCACAATTCCTGGCCCTATTTTGCCCGCGAGTTTGGTTTGGAAATCAGTTTGTTCCTCGAACCCAAGCCGGGCATCCCGCCGTCGGCCGCGCATCTGGCGATGGTGATGGCCCGGATGAAAGAGCAACAGGTGCGGGTGATTTTGCACGATCCGTATCTGGACCGGCGCACCGCGGAAACGGTGGCCCGGACCACCGGGGCGCGTGTGGTGAATGTCACCCAGTATCCCGGCGGCGTGAAAGGCAGCGAGGGCGGCTATCTGGAAATGATGGATTACCTGGTCAACACACTGGCTCAAGCCCTGGCCGCC
>MWDV01000353.1 GCA_002070715.1 Verrucomicrobia bacterium ADurb.Bin118 | reverse complement strand
CGAACCCGGCACGTTTCTGGAGTTCGCGCCAATTCGCCGGAGTCACGAGCAGTCCTATGCCGGACAGAGCGATCCAGATCAACCAGACCGGATTGAGCTGCTCGACGCCAATCTCGCCGTATTCGAAGCCGCGGAGGCGCAAGTGCTGGAATACTGGCTGGATGTCTCGCGTTTCTCGGATTGGAAACGTCCGGCCCGAAAACTGCCGTGGCGACCGGAGGTGTGTCGGGCGGATGTGGCGGCGTATCGCCGGCGCGACATCCGGCACATCACCAGCTTTGCGTGTTTCATTGACGCGGACTACGTGCGACGGCATGGCGAACTGAATTTCCTCGACGAATACGGCCACATCCTGCAGGGCGGATGACGTTCGCTTCATCCGCGTCTGTCAACTCGGGCGGGTTTTGGTGCTGTGGAAACTGCGGTGCAGCGCTAAGGCGAAGGCCAGGAGGGTGGCCAGCCCGGCGAGGCCGGCGACCGGAAACAGCGGTTCGCTCCAACTGCCAGCCACCCGGCTGTCGGCCGCCTGCAGGGCCGGCAGAATCCGTAGGAACGCGGTCAGGCTGCCGGAGAATACCGTGCACCATAAAAGGCCCCGTCCGTGCGGCTGACGGCCCGCAAAACCCGGCAACATTTTCCAACCCACCGAAACGATCAACAACGTCATGAACCCCGCGCCGATGGCGTGGCGGGACAGGTTGGATTCGGTCAGTTGCACCGGGATTGGCAGGCCGGCTGCCGGCAGCGCTTGGAGGAGAAGAAAGATTGCCGCCACGCTCGCCCAAATGTAGGCGGTGACCACGCCTACTGCCGCTGGATCACGCCGGATACGATTTGCCGTGGTAGTGCGGGAGGTTGGTTTGCGCGAATGAAAAATCCGCACGGAAAATGTTCCGCACAACAATCCGGCTGCCTGAAAAACAGCGGCCCACCCCGCCAACGAGGCGGAGAGTCGGGTCTCCAGCAATGACAGAATAATGCCGATCGCCAATAACCCGGCCGCGACGAACAGTCCGCGGGAGTTCGCCAGTCGGGTCCGGAAAGTGAGCGGAAAAAGCCGCGCGGACATGGCCAGGGAAACGGCGGGAACAAAGCCGCATAACATCAGATCGGCGGCCATTCCGGAAGGCGCGGTCGGCAGCAGGGCCAAGCTTTGTTTTGTCATCAGATTTTGCATCACTCCGCCGCACCAGGCCAACTGCGCCAGACCCAGCGCGCCGCCCGCCACCGCCAGCAACGGCAGGATTTGCCGGAAGCCTTCGTTCTCTTTCAGGGGACGGCCCGCGCGGAAGGTGATCGCCAGTAAAATCAAGAGGCTGATGACGCTGACGGTTTGCAATGTCACCCCTCCAGCCACGGCCATGTTCAGCCAATCGATCAAGGAGTTGGACACCGGGACGTCGAGTGTGGCGAGCAGAAGCTGTCCCGCAATGCGTCCTCCCAGTCCAAGGGTCAGCCCCCAAAACAAGAGGCCGGCCCATGCCGGACGGAATAATTTTACCCCGCGCAGCCGCGGTAAGAAATGAAGGCCCACGCCCAAGATCATCGCGCCGCCCCATCCCATCAGCAGGGCAACCGAGTGGGTTTGGATGGCGGTCAGATACCACAATCCCCGGGGCACCCCGAGCGCCCACGCGCCGGTCATCCAAACCGCCAAACCAAGACCAGGCCCGAGCGCGCACACCAGCGCCAGACGAACGAACTGCAGCCAGAGCCGGGTGGGATTCATGAGGCAAACGGGGGAGTTCCCAGTTGTTCTCCAGCGTTACTGCCGACGCCCGTCCGCCAGGAACTCATGCCGCGCAGTTTTCACCAGTAAACGCTATGTCTGCGCTGGCGAAGCCGGGCGGGTAGGCTTCAACTTGATCCCGAGGGGGACGGATGCGGAATCGGTGTTGAGCAGGTCCGCCAGTTTGGATTGGGCAAACGTGGCTTCCATTTGTTCCGCCACCTCGTTCATCCCGCAATGGAGGGGGCACAGATTTTTTCCGTGCGCCTTCAAGCCCAGCGGACAGGTATGGATGCGCTCCAGCGGATCCACCGCGTTGATCACCTCCAGCACCGTGACCCGGGCCGGGTCACTGGCGAATTGAAACCCGCCGCCCAACCCCCGCTGGCTGCGCACCAAACCCGCCTTGGCCAGCAGTTGTAAAACTTTTGAAATGTAACCGGGCGGGGTGCGCGTGCCGCGCGCGATTTGGCGCGCGGTCTGGGAGCGCGCCGGTTCCTGGATCAACCAGATGACCGCGCGCAACGCGTATTCCGAGGTGCGGGAAATCAATTGCATGCCGCAAATGATACCTTGCCCTCCAAATTTTCAAGCTCCTTGTCCGCCGGTTCGGAAATCAACTGCCGTTGGCGCCATAACGCGCCGCCGTTGGAGGAGAGCTTGTCACCGAGAGATCGGAGCCGACCTGCGGCCGTCCAAGGCAAAAGCACAGCCGTTGGTCTTTACCGAGGGGGCCGGCGGGCCGGGTTTGTGAGAGAGGTGCCTGCCCAGAGACGCCGAAAGACAACCAGAAAAATCCGCGCCACGAACGCGCGTCCACCAGTGCGATCTTTGATTTAAGTCAAGGTGGCACGCGGTTGGTGGTAAAATAGGATATTGACATCCAATTATACCCCGCTAACGTGACGCCGGAAGATTCATTCCCGACCGGCGGCTGTTTTTAGGACGACCCGGTGGGGAAAATAAACGGGTAACACGCACTGAATAAAGATGATCTCTCAGGCGATTTCGCAAAGGGCAGCGCGACCGGAAACGCGGCGCATTCCGCGGGAGCCATCCGGCGCCGAACTGTTCTCGGGAGCGTTGCCGAAGGCGATGCCGGCGGTGGTTTCCCCGGCCGCTCCGGATTTCACGCTCTTCCTCCCCGTTAATTTCAGTGCCCCTTTGTATTTTGGCACTCCGGTCAGCGTGGGGAGTGGCAACCGGGAAATTGAACAACAGGAACTTACATGATACAGCGCATGGTGGATTGGATACTGGCGGTCGTGGCCAGCGTGGTTGGCTTCGCCTTGTCTTGGCCTTTCTGGCGGGATTTTGAATACTTCGCGGAATCGCGCGACTGGTGGTGGATTTATTTTACCCTCGGCTTTCTGCTCGCGGTTTATGTTTTCTATATTTTCATCGCCTGCACGCGCACGCTGTTTCTGCATGACCGGCTGATCAAGACGGGAGAAATTCAACCCGGTCCCGCCTTTGAGGAGCCGGAAGACGAGGGAGGGGCTTCATGAGTTGTCCAGGCGGCATTTGTCTCGAACCGGGAAGGCGGCGTCGCGCCCTGATTTTGCTGGGGCTGATGATGCTGGTGTTCATCGTGCTCTCGGGTTTTTCCTTCATCAAATCGCGGGGGCAAGTCACGCCTAACACGGTGACTTTTGCCGCCCACCACGCCACGGACGGCAAGCGGGTATTTCAGGCTTATGGTTGCATGGGTTGTCACACCATCGTGGGGAACGGCGCTTACTTTGCGCCTGATCTGACCAAGGAATACCAGAACGTTGGTCCGGCTTGGCTGGCAGCGTTTCTGCCCTCGGCAGGTTCCTGGCCGACCGAGGTCGCGGTTCTGACGCAGTTGCAGAATAAGGACATCGCCGAGGCGGCCGGGGTGGACAACATTGAGGACTATTACCAGAAGTATCCGGGCGCCAAGACGCGGGTCGAACGCCGGGGCGGCCAGAATACGTTCATGCCCAACCTGCGTTTCCGCGCGAACGAAGTGGGACAGTTGATTGCCTTTTTGAAATACACCTCGGCCATGAACACCGAGGGTTGGCCGCCGGCCGTGAAGACTGGACCGTTGCCGGCCCGTTTGGAACGGCTTTACGGCCGCTCCGTCGCCCCCGGGACCACTGCAGCGCCGGCCCCGGCTTCGACGGGTCAGCCGACCGCAGCGGCCGAGAGCCCGGCGGAACGGGGCGCCCAGCATGTGCAGACCTTTGGCTGCACGGCCTGTCATTCACCCGAGGACAAGAAAATCATCGGTCCACCTTGGCGCGGCATTTACGGCTCGCAGGAAAAACTTGCTGATGGCACGACCGTGACCGTGGATGACGCCTATATCATCGAATCCATCCTGAAACCGACCGCCAAAACCGTGGACGGCTATCCCGAAGGCACCATGCCGACGTATGAAGGTCTGCTCAACGATGAGCAGATTCAGGAAATCATCGCCTACATCAAAACGCTTTAGACACCGTGAGCAAACCCAAATATCAAACGCAACGTCTCAGCCTGCGCTTCTTCATGCTCATGCTGGTCCTGTTCATCCTCCAAGTGGGACTGGGCATGGTGCTGGCCTTGCAGCATAGCGATCCCACCCTGCTGGCCGGCACGCTTAACTTCAACACGGTGCGCTCCATGCATCTCAACCTCGGGATTTTATGGATTCTCTCCGGTTTCATCGGGGCCATCCTGTTTGTGGGTCCTTTGCTTTCCCGCCGCGAACTGGCGGCCCCGTGGTTGATCAAATTTTTATTTTGCGCGCTGATCGTCGCCACGGGGTGGAACATGTTCACCCAAGTTTTTGCCATGCAAGGCATCGCCGGCTGGTGGGCGGGGCAACCGTGGTTGCAGGAAGGGCTCGAATACATCGAAGGCGGCCGGATTTTCGACACAATTGTTTTAATCGGGTTCGCA
>MWDV01000352.1 GCA_002070715.1 Verrucomicrobia bacterium ADurb.Bin118 | reverse complement strand
CGCGTCCGCCGGATCGCCGGACGCGGACGGTTTTGTTTTGCCCCGGCGACACTTTGTGCCGGCGTATGTAAAGACTTTTGCAACGGGACGGCTGGCGGAAAAAGTGAGCGTCGCGCGGGAGTGGTTGCGCGCGTGCCGCTGTTGTCCGCGAGCCTGTGCGGCCAACCGTTGGGCGGACCAAACCGGGGTGTGCCGGATGGGGCGGTGGGCGCGGGTGTCGAGTGCGTTTCCCCATCTCGGCGAGGAGGATTGTCTGCGCGGCGGACGCGGTTCGGGCACCCTCTTTTTCAGTTCGTGCAATCTGCGCTGCGTCTTCTGCCAGAATTTTGATCTCAGCCAGGGCGACGCCGGCCAGGAAGTTTCTCCCGAACAACTGGCGGCGCTCATGTTGGAACTGCAAGCGGCGGGTTGTCACAATCTCAACCTGGTCACGCCCTCGCACGTGGTGCCGCAAATTCTGGAGGCCCTGCAGTTGGCGGTGCCCGGCGGGTTGCGGCTGCCGCTGGTTTACAACAGCAGCGGCTACGATTGCGTGGAAACCATCCGGCTGCTGGAGGGGGTGGTGGATATTTACCTGCCGGATTTCAAATTCTGGGATGCTGAACGCAGCGCCATTTTTTTGACGGCACGGGATTATCCCGAAGTCGCGCGCTCGGCCCTCCAGATCATGCACGAGCAGGTGGGCGAATTGCGCGTGGACGAAGCGGGGCTGGCGTTGCGGGGCGTGTTGGTGCGGCATTTGGTGATGCCGGGGATGCTCGACGACACCCGCGAAATCATGCGTTGGCTGGCCACGACTTTATCGCCGGATACGTATGTGAATCTGATGGACCAATACCATCCCGCGCACAAGGTGCGTGTGGATGCGGGGTTGTCGGCGATCAACCGGCGGCTCACGAGCCGCGAGTTCGCACAAGCAATTCAGGCGGCCCGGGATTCCGGTTTGTGGCGATTGGATGAGCGGCAGTGGTGAGCGGGGACGGAGGAACGGCGGTTGATGGGGCCCGCAAAGCCTCCGCGCCCGTTGCGGTGCGCGCTATTTTTCTTTGAGAATCAGCGCCAAATCCACCAGCTCGCCCGGACGCAGCGGCAGGCTGGCCGGTACGCTGACTTCCACTGGCAAGGCGAGGTCCGCCTCGGGATTGAGGGGTGGGGCGATTGGCAGCGGCGGCGTTTCCAGTTGCGACCCCACGGCGGTGATCTGGGCCAAGGCGCTGGAACGCGGGCTGTTCCGCATCCGCACCAGCACTTTCATGCCCACCTTGGCGAGATCCAGATGGGGTTGCCGCAAATAACCGATGATGCGGACGGGTTGTTCCGAGGCAATGGTCAGCACCGGATCCCCGGCGACCACGGATTCGCCGGTGCGATGGAAAATCGCGGTGATGATGCCGTCCATCGGCGCGCGTAACAAAACCGGTTCCAACTCGGCTTCCGTCAACCGCAGCCGGGCTTCTTCGGCGGCAATGGCCGTGCGCATGGGATCGTCGGTCAACTCCAGCAATTGATTGGTGCCAACCGGCTGCAGGTGGGCAAATCCCGCCTCGGCTTCGGTGACTAGGCGTTCCAACGTGGCCACCTCTTGTTGCAAGGCATCGCGTTGCGCTTGGGCCTGGTCCCGTTCGCTTGCGGAAACCAACTGATGTTTGAACAACTCCTCAACGCGGAGGAATTCGGTTTCGGCCAGTTGCAGGTCCACGCGCGCGCTGGCGAGTTCGGCGCGTTCGCGCATCCAGTCGAGCCGCAGGCCGGCGTAATTGACGGCGTTGCGTTGCTGCTGGACAAGCGGCGCCAGGCTGGCCTGGATGTTTTCCAATTCCGCGCGGACGAGGGCCACCGAGGCTTCTACCAGCTTCGGGTCCGCCACCAACACTTTGCCCAAGACATCGCCCGCCCGCACTTTTTGAAACCGCACAACGTCGAGCTGCGCCACCGTGCCCGGTTTGTAGGAGGCCAGATTGGCCAGGACCGGTTCCGCCTGGCCGCTGAACTGCGGCGTGGAAATGCGTTCCCGCCAGAGGACCGCGATGCACACAATGGCCGCCGCCGTCATCAGCCCCGGCGTAAAACGCAGCCGCCATTCCCGCAGGCGCTGGGACCAGGGCGTCGGAATCGGGGGCAGGGGGGCGGACTTCATATTTCAGATTCGTCGCCGGATTGCAACGCGGTGACATGCGCGATACCCGTCAGCCGGCGGACTTCGGAGACCAGCTCGTGGCTGCGCGCCGGATCCCGCAGCAGCAGGCGGTAGGATAAATCCACCGCCGGGGCGTCGTCCCGCGAGCGCTGGCTGGCGCAAAATGACTTCCGGGCGTGGCGTTCCAGCAACTGCTGCAATTCGCCCAGTTCGCCGGCGGGGCGCAGCCACTGGACGTTCAGGATTAAATCGTAGCGATGCCGGGCGCCAAACCGGCTGAAATGGAAATAGAGCATGACGATCACGATCGCCGCGCCGCCGCAGATGGCCGAACTGAATTTCAATGTGCCGCAGGCCAGGCCGAGGACAATCACCGCCAGCACATAGGCGGTGTCCAAGGTGTCGCGCAACACGCTGCGGTAGCGCACCATGGCAAAAATGGCCATCAAACCGAAGACCCACACGAGGTTGTTGGCGAGCACCATCATCACCAAGGCCACCAGCACCGGCAGCAGGACCAGCGAATTGACGTAGGAACGCGAATAAGACAGTCCGCTGTGGGTGAGCATGTACACCCAAGCGATGACATGCCCGCAGACAAAGGCCAGCAACAAGGCAATGAGCATCAATTGCCAGTCAGTCGCCGCCGTGCCGTAGTCGCCTCGAAGAAACCAGTTGTTCATGTCAATACTCCGCGAGTGTCAGAGTGGCGGCTTCGGCCGCCACGGCCGGGTCGGCCGCCGGACGCCAGTCCCGGAACGAGCCGGATTGGAAGCGGGATTCTCCCAGCAACAGCACCGCCCCGGAGTATTTGGCGGCCGCGGACCGCATTAGATTAAAACACTGCACGAGCTCGATAAACCAGTTAGGGAAGCGATCGGTGAATTTCAACTCCAAAATGACGAGCGGCGAATAAACCAGGGTGGGCGCGCGCATTGGCCCGGTGAGGACAAAATCGGCCTGCGGCTCCACGCGCACTTGGCGATCGAACGTAACCCGCACGGAATTGTCGTGGGGACTCACCCAGGCTTCGCGCAGGTAGGAATTGCGCAGCTTCGGCCGGGCGTTGATGCTGTGCATGAGCAGGAGGAAGCGTTCCAGCGCGGCAAAATGGCGCGCTTCCGGGGTGACGAATTG
>MWDV01000351.1 GCA_002070715.1 Verrucomicrobia bacterium ADurb.Bin118 | reverse complement strand
CGTGGGAACTTTACGACATGGAAAAGGACCGCACGGAAATGCACAACCTCGCCGCCAGCCAGCCCGAACGGGTGAACGCCATGGCCGCGCAATGGGAAGCGTGGGCCGCGCGCGCCAATGTGTTGCCCTTGGGGAGTTGGCGGGAAAAACCGGCAAATTAAAACCGATGCAAAAATCCACCTTTTACGGCCTGGCCGTCCTCCTGTGGCTGGCGGCGATCAGCCTGGCGGCCGCTGCCGCGCCCCGGCCCAACATTCTGCTCATCCTCTGTGACGATGTCGGTTACTCGGACATCGGCTGTTTTGGCAGCGAGATCCAGACGCCCAATCTGGACGCCCTGGCGGCGAACGGCGTGCGCTTCACCCAGTTTTACAACACGGCCCGGTGCTGTCCCACGCGCGCCAGCCTGTTGACGGGGTTGTATCCCCACCAGACCGGGGTGGGACACATGAACTGGCGGGACGGCGGCTACGACGGGTATCGTGCCAATCTCAACCATCGTTGCGTGACGATTGCCGAAGTGTTGCGCGCCGCCGGCTACCGCACCTACATGAGCGGCAAATGGCATGTCACCCGGTTCATGGAGATGGGCGAGGATAATGCCCAATGGCCCGTGCAACGCGGGTTCGAAAAATTCTACGGCACGTTGAAAGGCTCCGGCAGCTTCTACGATCCCTCGTCCCTGTGCCGTCAAAACCAGCACATCACGCCCGCGAACGATCCCGAATACCAACCGGCGACGTTTTATTACACCGACGCCATCACTGATAACGCGGTGCGTTATCTGCAGCAGCACCAGCGGGAATCGCCGCGGCAACCCTTCTTCCTGTATCTGGCCTACACCGCCGCGCACTGGCCGATGCACGCGCTGGAAAAGGACATCGCCAAGTATCGCGGCAAATACGACGAGGGCTACGCGCCCGTGCGGCAGGCGCGCCTGCAACGGCTGCGGGAACTCGGACTGCTGCCGGCCGGATGGCAACCCGCCCCGCTGGCCGGCGATTGGGACGCGGTGAAACGCAAGCCGTGGGAGGCGCGGTGCATGGAAGTGTACGCGGCGATGATTGACAACATGGATCAAGGCATCGGGCGCGTGGTGGCCGAGTTGCGGCGCGGCGGGCAACTGGACAACACCGTCATCTTTTTCCTGCAGGACAATGGCGCGTGCGCCGAGGAGAACGGACGCAAACCGCCCAAGGCGGCCCCGCCAACCCAACTCAAGCCCATGGCCCGCGATGAACTGCAGTTGCGCGGCCGGCCGCTTCAGACCCGCGATGGCCGCCCGGTGCGCAGCGGTCCCGGGGTGATGCCGGGGGACGCGGATACTTTCGTTGCCTACGGACGCAAGTGGGCAAACGTTTCCAACACGCCCTTCCGTGAATACAAACACTGGGTCCACGAGGGCGGCATTAGCACGCCGCTCATCGTGCATTGGCCGCAAGGCATTGCCCCGCAACGCCGCGGACAACTCGAACCGCAGCCCGGCCATTTGATTGACATCATGGCGACGTGTGTGGATCTCGCGCGGGCGAAATATCCCCGCAAGTTTCACGGCCAGGCCATCCCACCGATGCCGGGAGTTTCGCTGCGCCCCGCGCTGGCGGGCAAACCACTGAAACGCACCGAACCGTTGTTCTGGGAGCACGAAGGCAACCGCGCCGTCCGCGAAGGCCGCTGGAAGCTCGTCGCCAAGGAGGATCAACCGTGGGAACTTTACGACATGGAGCGCGACCGCACCGAAATGCACGACCTGGCCGCGCAACAACCGGACCGCGTCAAAGCGATGGCGGCCCAATGGGACGCCTGGGCCGCGCGCGCCAACGTGCTGCCGCTGGGCGCCTGGCGGCTGGACGTGAACGCGAAGGATTGAGATGGCTTGACTTCCGTTCGTAGCGCGGGAAAAGATGCCGCCATGAGAACGGCCATTTTTCCTTCGGAGCGCCGCTGGTTCCTTGGGAACGAATGTCAAAGTTTGGCCATCCCATACTTCATCGTGCCATGCAGACCCGCTTGAACTTCCGCAGACTGGGGATCATCGCGGCGATTGCCGTCGGAGTGGTGCTGGCTTTGGCTTGGGCCAACGGCCTGTTTCCGCCTCGTCGGGCCGGTGCTCCTGCGAATGCGCTGCTTGTCATCGCCCCGTATCGTCATGCAGGCACTTGGGTTTTCGATGATCTGAAGGCGGGGCTTGTCCGCGAGCCGTTCGTGGCGGGAGTCCCCGAAATGATTGATGTGTTGGTCCAGGACATTCCCGGCGCGACCAACGGCTTTCGGCTGCTATTTTCCGCACGGCCCTTTCCCGGTTACCAGAAGAAGTTAACTTGGTTGCGGGGCGACATGGGCGGAAACTACTACCGGATGGAAGAGCCGGCGATGGAGGGTTGGATTTGCCCGGCGATGTTCCGTTACTACGAGGTTGCCCCCAAGGAATTATACGTTAAAGCCGAGGCGAAGAAATGAACCGCCTGAACCAGGTGAGCATGAAACAAACGGAGGCTAATGTTCGGTTCGACAACAATCTGGGCGCTGGGAGCGCTTGGCGGCTGGACGTAAACGCGAAGGATTGAGACGCATGGATTGGATCAAGACGCAGTTGAGGGGGTAAGTCTCCCAGTGGATGAAGCAACCGACCGATGACCTCCGGTTCTTCTAAAAATAAATCCACCCTGATTCGGTATGGCCGCTCATTGAGGTTGGCCGGAGCCCATCGCTTCCAGCTTTGGAAGGTCCTCGGACTTCTCGTCTGCTTGACGGGATTGTTGCCGACCTTGGCGTTGCCTCCGGGGCGTCCTGATCTCGTGATTTTTCTCACCGATGATCACAGCCAGGCCGACCTTTCACCTTACGGCGGCACCGCGTTGCGCACGCCGAACATGCAACGGTTGGCCGATGCGGGATTGACCTTCGACAACGCTTACGTGGCCTCGCCCACGTGCGCGCCCAGTCGCGCCGCGTTGTTGACCGGCCTGATGCCGGCGCGCAACGGCGCCGAGGCCAACCACAGCAAACC
>MWDV01000350.1 GCA_002070715.1 Verrucomicrobia bacterium ADurb.Bin118 | reverse complement strand
CCGGTCAATCCCCCCGCCGGCCAGCGGAGGGCGGCGCAAACCCGCGTGCCGCCTTCATACACCGTAAGCTTCGCGCCGCGCCACGGTTTATTGCTGCTGCCCACGCGGGGAATTCCACCGTTGTCGCTGAGAAACAGCACCAGCGTGTTGGTGGCGTCGGCCCGGGCTTCAGCCGCGGCGAGCACACGCCCGATGGCCTGGTCCAAGCAATCCACCATGGCGGCATACGCGCGGCGGTCCGGCGTCGCGAGAGGGGCATACTTGCGGAGATCCTCCGCCTTCGCTTGAAAAGGCCCGTGCGGCGCGTTGAAGGCCAGATACAGCAACCACGGCTGGCTGGCGGGAGCTGCGTGGATGAACCGCACCGCTTCCGCGCCCAGCAGATCTGTGGCGTATCCCGCCTCCCGCACGGTGCGGTCGTCACGATGCCAGTCGCACTCCCCTTCCCGCTCGTGGGTGAAGTAATCAATCGCGCCGTTGTAATGACCGTAAAAATGGGTGAACCCGTGTTGCAACGGCAGGAATTCACGACGTGCGTGGCCGAGGTGCCATTTGCCCACCAGCCCGCGCGCGGCATAACCGGCGGGCGCCAGCAATTCCGGCAGTGTCTGTTCCTCGGAAGGAAGGCCATGCCGCGACCACGGCGGCACCACGGCCCGCATGAGGCCAAACCGCAAGGGCCATCGTCCGGTTAACAGGCCCGCGCGCGTGGGGGAACAAATGGGACAGGCGCGGAAATCGGTGAACCGGATTCCCGTGGCCGCCAGCCGGTCCAAGTTGGGCGTGCTGATGATTTTACCGCCGTTGAATCCGACGTCGGCATAACCGAGATCGTCGGCGACCAGGAGCAGGATATTGGGCGCGCGCGGCGCGGCAAAAACGAAACCTGGCACAATCAGGCCCGCCAATATCAGGCCGGCGAAGGTCCGCTTCCACAATCTTGGCATCAGACGCATCATGGGCAGCGGACGGTTGTCGGACAGGAACGACGGCGCGCCCCATCGGCGGCCCCAAGTCGGGGACAATAATTGGCACGCTCAATACGGCACGGCGGTATATTGCGGCAGCATGAAAGAGACATTGGATCCGGTCAGATAGGTGTCGAACATGACGCGCAATTGCTGTTGCAGCTTTTGCGTGTTGAAGACGGAGACACTGCCGTCGGCCACCGACGCCACGCCGCGTTGATCGTGGCGCAGCCGCGTCATCCAGCCACGCCGGACGAGCAACGGCTGGGCAAAACTGTGACGCGATCCGCCGCTGGGATTATCGGGAAAGATCAACGTCCGGTTCGCCGGGGCATCGGCGCTGATGCTGTTATCGCAGGTCAACAGGGAAAGCGGCCGGGTGGGCATGGCGTCCACGCAATAGGCGTAACTCAGATTGGTGCGGAAATTCCACGCCACTTTGAGTTGTTCCCAGCCCTGGATGGGAACGCGCTGGCGATCCGCCGGACAGGTCAACACCTGCGGATTCTTGAGATACTCCTCCAACGAGAACCACACATTGCGCAGCGGGTCGGGATTGATGTAGCCGGGACCGCTGTTCCAGGCGAACTTGCCATCGTTGTTATCGTCGCCCCACATCAAAAAAGCCAGGGACATTTGTTTTTGATTGGAAACGCAATTGGTCATTTGCGCGCGGCTTTTGGCCTTCGCAAGCGCCGGCAACAACATGGCCGCCAGAATGGCGATGATGGCAATGACCACGAGCAGCTCGATCAAGGTGAAGGCCCGGCCGGGAGACGCGCCACCAGTCGGCGCCGCGGGGGAACAACGATATTTCATGACGATTTAAGCCGGGCCCCGGCGCGGCGCCGGGGCCCGCACGGATTTCAAGGTTGTTGGATGCGGTAGTAGCGTTCCGGCTCCGCGGGATTGATCGGAAGGGCGTTGGAGAACGCGCCGCCCGCCGAGAACGTGCCGGTGGTGTGAATCGTCCACTCGGACAACGGCGCCGCCACCTGCGGCGAGGTCAGAATTTTATACGTGCCGTTGGCGATGCCCCCGTCCCCGCTCAGGATCAAATGGCCGTCGGTAATATGGGGCGGCTGGAAACTGATTCCCGGCCCCACGACCGCGATCCGGCCCTGGGAGTAGAGTTCGTCGGTATTCCAATCCAACCCCGCCGGCAAGGCAGGCAGGTTGACGGAGGAGAACGTGCCGCGGCTGTTGCTGCTGAACAACTGATACACGTCGCCCCGTTGCGGCGCGGGCGCGTCCGCGGCCAGAATCACAATCAACGCACCGCCGCAAGTGAGCGTGCCACCCGCCACGATGCGATCGCAGTTGGGCGAGAGATGCGGCGCCAATTCCATCACCGTGACGCCGGCGAGCGTGACGTTGCCGTTCGCGCTCAAGGTGCCCGGAACGCCGCGGGGCCAGCCGGGCGCGCAGGTGCCGCCCAGCAGGGTGAGATCCCCCGCGAGACTAGCCGTGCCGCCGATCACGCCGTTGGTCACGATCACCGTGCCCGTGTACGGACTGGGCCCGTTCAGAATCAGCGTGCCGGATCCGCCGGCGGCGAAGCCCAGGGTGCCGCTGCCGGCGAGGGGGCCGTTCACAATCAAATGCGCCTGTTCCGCCCAGAAGGTGTTGGCGCCGGTCAATTGGAACCCGCCGTTAATCACGTTTGTATGGGTTTCGCTGCCGTGGGAATTCAGCCGGGCGTCCGTCAGGGCAATGGTTCGCCAGATCGGATTGGTCAGCCCCAGATCATAGAACTGCAGTATGGCGCCCGGCTGGACGATGATTTGTTTCGCGGGATTGCCCAGACTCAGGGATTCCGCCAAGGCCAGCGTGCCCGCCTGCACTGTCACGTCGCCGAGATTCATCTCCCAATACGGCGTGGCCGCGCCCAGATTTCGTTGGCTGGCGATACTGACCATGCCCGGGCCGACCTTGGTCAGGTTGAAGCCGTTGCCGCGCAGGCCGGGGCCGGCGCCCGTGTTCTGGCGGACCCGCAAATCCCAACGCCCGCCATTGGGCGAGCCGAAGGTGGTGTCGCCCGCCAGCGTCACATCCTTCAAGGCAGGCAGCACATCCCCACCGGTGGTGGAATCTATGATCGCTCCCACACCACCCACGCCCGCGCCGGAGACCACGACGGGTTCGTCACCTAGATAGAGATCGTTCACGTCCAGCGTGCCTCCGTTGGTGATGATGGTCGGGCCCTGGGCGGAGCCCAACGCCAGCGAATTACCCGCTTTCAAGGTGCCTTCGCGCACCTCCACCGTCCCGTTGAACGCGCGGTTGTTGCCGGAAACCGTGAGCACGGCCGGGCCGCTCTTGACGAACGTGCCCAAGCCCGCCGTGGTGTCGCTCAACACGGAGGCCAGTGTCGCGTCGTAGGTGTTGCTGGAACAATAGATCCCGGCGTCCAACTGGATTTCGCCAATGACATCGGCCCCGCCATCCACCCGGGTGAAAGCCGCGGTGCCGGACTTGGTCAGACGCGGGACGCTCAGGTTACCGAATCCTCCGAAGACATAGGTCAAACTGTTGTTGCTGATCACGAGATCCGCAGGTGTGAAATTACCGGTAAGATCCACCAATCCCGTGGTCGCGCCATCCAGAAAATAGGTGGGTTGGCCATCGGTATAGATCGCCGGCGTCCCCGCGCCCAGGTCCACCCAGTTCATGGTCCAGTAATCCCAACTGTTGCCGTTGGCACCGGTCCATCGGAATCCAGGCGCGGCGGTGATCTTGAGATCAATCGAAGCGTTGGCGGTATTGTTCACCAGCGTAGCGCCAACGCCGGGTGGCAAGGCGCCCAGGGTGAACGCGCTGTACCCGGCGCCGCCAATCGCGCCGTCATACTTCACCAAGGGAAATTGTCCCAGAGAAAGCCCCAGCCCGCCGCTGATGTTGATACTGACACTGCCCGCGCCGCCGCTGGGCGACAAGGTGTTCACCCGCATCACGGGGACGGTGGGATTGGGAAACGCGCCCAGATCAAAGTTGAGCGTGCTTGTGCCCAAATTCAGACTGCCGGCGGTGAGCGTGGAAGCGGTCGTGACCCGGGTTACCTCCAGTTCAGCGCCCGCCGCGACTTGAATGCCGGCGGCGTTGGTCTGGGTCGTCGGCAACCCCAGTTTCCCTTCCTGGATCAACGTGTTGCCGGCGTAGCTGTTCGCTCCGGTCAAGGCCACTGTGTAGAAGTTGATCTTGGTCAGGCCGCCCGCGCCGGACAACGCCTGGGCAATGGTGACATCGGTCGTCGCGTCAATGGTGAGGCCGCCGGATTGAATTTCCGCCTCATCCAAGCCGCGCATGAAATTGGCCCCATCCGCGCCGAGGGCCGGACGCAATTGGGCGTTGTTGAAACGCATGATCGCCGTGCCGCCGGCGGAGTCGCGGCGGATTTGGAACGGCTCCAGGATGCCGTTGGTCACCGCGTACGTGCCGTGGCCCGCGGCGTGGTAGCTGTAAACCACATACGCGTCTTTCACCCACCCGCCCGTTTGCCAGACCTCGCCGGTGCATTCGCCGACGTAGGGAAGACCGATCAAACCGCCTTGCAGCGAAACCGTGCCGTTCTCCACAATCAACCGGCTGGGCGCGTGGGGCGCGCCGTCGCCCACCCGCAAATTGGCGGCCGGCACGGACAAGGTAATGCTGCCGCCATCGGTTACGACCGTCTCAATCGGCGCCAGGGTCGAGGCCGACGATCCAATCCGGAATCCGCCCAAGCTGGAGAAACTACCGCCGGCAATGACAAACCGGCCCTCCCGGAGAACCCACGGAGGATTGTTGGCGCTGATGTCCAGAGCCCCCGTGAGGTGCAATGTCCCGCCGCCATCCATGATGTGGTCTCCCGCCGTGGTCCAACTGGAGGCGCCGCTTAAATGCAAGACCGATCCCGCGGCTATTTGCCAGTGTTTCGCGCCGCTCACGGGCAGATCCAACGACAGTTGAATGGTGTTGCTGCCGGCCAGGTTGTTGATGCTTTCGCCCACCGAAAGCGTGTTGCCGTCGAGCACAAAACCGTCGTTGGTGAAGGTAAGCGCGGGCGTCAAAAGCTCCGGGAGGTCATTGAAATTCGCCTGCCGGGCGGCCAATCCGAACAACAGCGGTTCGCCCTCCGACGGCACCGTGCCGCCCCAATTGACGCTGGTGGACCAAAGATTATCCGTCCCCCCGCCGGTCCATACTCGCTCCGGCGGCGGTGGCGGCGCATGAATGGAGATCACGGAGAAATTATCGTAGTAGCACGTGCCGGAACCGTTGTTGGCCTGGTCCCAGATAAACACCCGCCCGGGCGCGTCAAACCGGAAGCCATTTGGCAAGGCGGAATCGGTGGAGGTATCGTAAACCCAAGTATTCCCGTCATCCATCGAAACCTGCACGCGGGAGTTGAAATTGGCGCCGCTCTCCGCCCCGGCATCGGTCACCCGGATTAAAAAATGGACCATGGTTTTCCAGGAGCCCGGCGGTGCGGTCGCTATCGGATTGTTCAAGCTGCCGGCACCCGAGGAGGCAGAGTGAATACGCCGATGAACGGTATAATAATCATGGGCGGCGTTTGCGTGGCTAATTTGCACGCCAAAATCCCAAGTGGTCACGTCCCCTTCGCTTGTGGCCAGACCAAAAGAGAGCCGGGCGGTGCTGGATGCTTCGTTTTGCATGGAAATCCGCACCTCGTACACCGCCGGATCGCTGGGGCTGGCACCGAGCGTCCCCAAGGCTCGAGCATAATTGAACGGCGTGCTGCCATCCGTGGAGAGGACAAACCGCCCGATTTTGGTTTCGGTGCTTACCCGGATGCGGTTGTCGTCAATTAGGTATTTCGAATTGGCCCGTTCCCCCCCCGATTTGTAATACCGGAGATTGGCGGCCACGGTCCCGGTGATGCGGTTGGAAAAAGGCGGGTAAACACCCGAGTTGATGCCCTGGCCGAGCGCAAATCCGGATGCCGTGTTCACGGCCGTGCAATCGTCGCTGACCACCGTCACTTGGGCATGACTG
>MWDV01000349.1 GCA_002070715.1 Verrucomicrobia bacterium ADurb.Bin118 | reverse complement strand
CATATCCTGCCCAATTTTTTGTCGTTCAAAGCCATTCACTTTGCCGCGGTCAGCGACGCCCGCCGGGACCGCTTGCAGAGCGCCAAGGAAATGGTGGACGCGCATTATCGCAATTCGGACTGCGCCATGCATGACGATTTCCGCGCCTTGCTTGCGCGGCCTGACATTGACGCCGTCCTGATCGCCACGGGCAATCGCTGGCACGCCATGGCCTCGATGTTCGCCGCGCACGCCGGCAAGGACATTTACTGCGAAAAACCGATCAGCCTGACGATTCAGGAGGGCCGCAACCTGGTAGAAACCTGCCGCCGGTTCGGCACCATTTATCAGGCGGGCACACAGCGCCGTTCGACCGCGTCCTACCGGTTTGCCCGCGACATGGTGCAACAGGGCAAAATCGGCCGGGTGCACACGGTGGAGATGCAGGTCTGGACGGGCGACGTCGTGCCGCATGAGAGTGCGTGCCCGGTGCCGGCGGGCTGGGATTACGATCAGTGGCTCGGCCCGGTGCCGTGGCGGCCGTTCGTGCCGGCGCGGGTGAATGCGTGGACTTGTTTCTGGGACACCGGCGAGGGCATGCACACCGACATGGGCACGCATTACACCGACCAAATGCAATGGGTGCTGGGCACGGACACCACCGGACCGGTGGAATTTGAAACCCACGATCTGGTCTGGCCGGATCCGGCCCGGTTCATGAGCGAAACAGCCATTTCCGGAACGTTCCGCTGCCGTTACGCCAACGGCGTCCAAGCCGTGCTCTACCAACGCGGCGCGTTCAAGGATCGTTACATCAAATACATTGGCGACGAGGGCTGGATTCAAGTGGACGACGAGACGGACGTGGTCACCGCCCACCCTCAGTCCATCTTGAGCCTGCGCACTCCGGGCGGCGTGGGGTGGTCCAACGCCAGCGGCCACGTTGGCGATCTGCTGGCGTGCATCCGCAGCCGGCAACAGCCGTTGTGCCATCCGGAAGTGGCGCATCGCGCGCAAAGCATCGTCGGCGCCATGACCATCAGCGCCCGGCTCAACCGCAAACTTCAATGGGATCCGGTACGCGAACGTTTCGACCTCGAAGCCGCCAACCGCATGCTCTGGCGCGAACCGCGCGCGCCGTGGTCGGTCTGATGCCCGTCCGCCGCTCCCTGAAAACCGACTCTTCAACACGCTTTAGTTATGAAATCAAAACTCGTCGCCGCCCTCCTGTTCAGCGCCGTCGCCTTCGCCGCCGGACCGCCCGCCCTTGTGGCGGATATGGACGCCCTCATCGCTGACGTGGCGAAATGGACATCCGGGCAACCTTTGAATCCGCTCAATGAACTCGAACAACAGGTGCGCGTGGCGGTTGCCGATCCCAAGGCACGGGCCCAAATCGAGGGCGCACTGATTAAACTGTTGGCACCGGAAACTACGTTTGAGGCGAAGCGGTTTGCTTGTCAGCAACTCGCCGTGGTGGGTTCGGACGCGGCCCTGCCGGCGCTGGCGCCCTTGCTGCAAGACAACGAAACCGCCGGCTTGGTTGGTTTTGCGTTGGGAAATCGCCCGTCCGCCAAGGCGGATCAGCTGTTGCGCGACGCGTTGGCCAACGCCCAAGACCGGGCCCGTTTGCAGATCCTTGCCACTCTCGGCAACCGGCGCGATGAAAAAGCGGTTGACCTCTTGAGTGCTCAAGCCGCCGCCGCGGATGTGCCGGTCGCGCAAACCGCCATCATCGCCCTCGGCAAGATCGGGACTCCGGCCGCCCGTAAAGCGCTGGCCGCCTTGAACGAGGCGGCCCGTCCCGCGCTCGCTCCGGCGCTGGCCGACGCTTCCTTGCGTTGCGTGGAGCGCTTGCAGCAAGCGGGTCATCACCGCGATGCCGCTGTTCTTTGCGAAAGGTTGTTGGCGCCCGATCAGCCCGCCTACGTGCGCCGCGGCGCGTTTGCCGCCCTGTTGCGCGGTGATCGCGACGGCGGTGAACAACGTCTCCGGCAAACATTGCGCGGGAACGATGCGGTATTGCGCGCCGTGGCCATTGCCGCCGTGCCTGCGTTGCCCGCCCAAACGGCTTCGGAAACCTTGGGACGCGAACTGCCCGGCCTCACCGCTGAGGAACAAGTCTGGTTGATTGACAGTCTCGCCGCGCGCAACGATGCGGCGGCCCGGGCCGCCATCACCACCGCCCTGGCGGCTTCCGCGCACGGGGAAGTGCGTCAGGCGGCCGCGCGGGCGTTGGGCCGGATCGGCGAACCCTCCACCGCCCGGGCGTTGGCGCAAGCCCTCGCCGCAGCCACCGATGAGCCGGAAGTCAATGCCGTAATGGCCGCTCTGAGCGGATTGCCCGGAGGCACGGCCACCGACCGCGCCATCCTGACCGAAGTAAACGCGGCCGCTGGCCGGGTGCGGGCGCAGTTGATCACCTCACTGGCCACCCGGCGCAGTCCGGAGGTGCTGGCCGCGTTGCTGGCCGAAGCCGGACACCCGGAGCCGCTGGTGGCCAAGGCCGCTTACCGGGTGCTGGCCCGGGCGGCCACCGCCGAAACGCTGCCTCCGTTGTTACAGCAATTCATGGCGATTTGCGATCCCGACCTGCGCGCCGACGCCGAGACTTTCGTGGAACAGGCGCTTGGCCAGGTGGAATCTCCGGCCGCCCGGTCGGCGGCGGTGCGACAGAGTCTGGCCGTCGCACCGAATCCAGAAACCCGCCAAGCCCTGCTGCGGTTGCTGCCCGCCTGTGGTGATGCCGAGGCATTGGGCGCTTTGACCGCCGCGCTTGCGACGGCGGACGCACCGAGCCGGCCGACGGCGGTGCGGGCGTTGGCCGAATGGCCCAACGACGCGGCGTGGCCTCCCTTGGCGGCCCTCTACCAGCAGCCCGGTAATGAAACGGAACGCGACCTCGCTTTGCGCGGGTTGGTGCGTTTGATGAAGGAAACTGATGCCGCCGGCGATACTCAGACAGAACGGTATCGCACCCTGCTGGCCGGAGCGCGGGGCAACGCGGAATTGAAACAAATCCTTGGCGCCATGGGCGGGGCAAAGGAAGCGGGCGTGCTCCAGCTTGCGTTGCCCTTGCTTGACCGCGCGGACGTGCGCGCCGAGGCCGCCGCTGCTGTCAAACGGATCGCGGAAGCGATCAAGCCCCAGGCGCCCGTCTTGGCCCAGGAGGCACTGAAGCGATTGGAACAAGCACCATAAAGCGGTAGGGAATTGACTTCCCGCTGCCTCCCGCATTACCGCACCTTGGCCCTCGCCCAGCGTCTTGGACTGCGCCAGTCCTCTGGCGCTTTCGACCAACAAAAACAGTCCTGCCAGGGACGATGTCTTGGTCGCGCCATCGCTTGATGATGCGCCCACTCCCCGAAGCAGAGTCCCAGCCCCGTCAGGAGCGGCATTGTTGTAGCAACAGGCGCAAACAATTTCCCAACTCCGTCAGGAGCGGCATCGTCCGGAGGCACAACCCAATCGCCGTTGCCTCCAATCTTCGCCTCCGGGCAAAAAGAGGGAAGATGCCGCCCCTGACGGGACTCGAAATGGGCCTGCGTCTCCTACAAAGAAGCCGCGCCCTACGGCGCTCCCGCTGCCCAGGGCGTCACAAACGGCCCAAGGAGTAAGCCGCAGGGCTGTGCGGCAGGCGCGGGTAGCCGACCTGCTATCGAGCCGGCCTGAGGCGAGCCAGATCCTTCTCACCGCTTGTGCGGGACAGCCGATTGGGTTCAATTCCCTTTATGCCATCCGTAACCGATACCCTTCGGCGGATTGATGGCAAAATACCAAACCGCAGTGTCACCTGGTTGAGAGACGGAGTCCACCTTCTGATAAATTTCGAAACCGTCATTTATGACCAACTCTCCCAAGCGTTTCTTGGCAAGGGCAGGCGGCCACCAATCAGGCGAACCGTTAAGCCACGGGCCAATAGAATCGAAACGAGACGAAGGGACGCGTTCCAATTGTGACACCAGCAATTCCAAATCTGCCGTAGGGGCGAAGAATCGAAAGCATCCCGCGTTTGAATCGAGGTCGTGTCGTTCCGAAATGTTGGTCGAAGAATTCGGCAGAAATGAGGCGATCCATCCTCTCGATGTCGCTCCATCTTTCATCAGTTGCGGCCATGTGTCGTAGTGCGAGGTTGGACTCTCGTATTTCCCGCACGAGATGCCACTAAAAATCACCGCCCCAATCGCCGCAAAGGAACATAGTTCACGCAACATTTTCCTCCTCAGTATTTGCCCGACAAACCCCGCGGCCGATATTTTGCGCATCGGCTCTCGCAACTCTCGTCCTTCGGGCAACTCCATCCGTGCTTGTTCGCCTTCATGTCTTCCATCGAATCCTTGATAGAGTCAATCGGGTGATTGATATGCGTGATCGTATCCACAACTTCTCGCCCGAAACTAACGAAGAGCGGAACGCCCGGACCTTTCCTCGACGCACGACAGTTCGCTAAACAGTGAAAGTATTTGTCTGCTCCCTTGGTATTCGCCTCCCGCATGTCCTTGTATGCATACCAAAAGTCCCCAAGCGACTCGAAGACTTCTCCTAGGCTTCCGAGTGGATCGAAATTGGGAAGAATAGGAACGAAATCCAAGCCAAGCGGATCTACCCGATTCACCGGGTTGTTTCCAAGAAAGAGGTAACGGTTCGGCCCGCCAGCCAGCGGTGAAGGCGTTCGGCCTCTCAGAGTTTCAAATCCCGGTTCTCCGATAGGATCGGGATTTAGCCAATCGGCGACGAAGCGAGAATCAGACTTCCGACAGGATGGGCGACGGCGATGTGTTGTAAACATGGAACGCCGGGGCTGGTGGGCTTTTCGTTGCCCGGATCGGCGATCGCTATAGCGTTGTAGTTGCATGGGCATCGGTCTCATGTTTCCGCGTTAGGCAAGATGTAGCAACGGGCGTGCTTCCATTCCAGCCAAAAATCCAGCGCCCCCGGGGACCTTGTGGTCACGGCTCGCGTCAGCCGAGGTCCGCCCACTGGCCCGCGTCACTCCCGCCAGCCGGCGCGGTCTCCAACGGGCGATCCCTCACCTCCCAAACGGCACCACTTCGGCTTACCCAACCCCTCCCCGGGGTCACGATGTCCCCAATCTTTCCCAGTCCAAGGTTGAGTCTGCGTTGCGTGTGATTGCGGTACTCCTCGCAGAGTGTAGCTTCCCAGACATTGGTCTGGACGCACTGGTCACCACCGATAATTTCCGGCTGATGGTTGGGGGAATGGCGCAGATTCGTTGACTTGCTGGCTCATGGTAGCGTCGGCACGTGAATTGGTCTGGTGGAGTTGGGGTTGCGTGCGGAGCGTTTCGAGGGTATTCCGGTGGCCGTATGCGATCGCGAATTGTCTTCTTCCCGTTGGCGCTGGTGCTGGTCTCCGCTGCTTTGCCGGCCCAAGTGCCGGACAATCTGGTGTTGGATGGCGTGCCGCCGCTGCCGTCTGCACTCCCGGCTGAGGTGGGGCGTTACCTCGAATTTCGCACGGCGGGGATTCAGGATTGGCATCCGCACCGCCGCGAAATGCTCGTCACCACACGGTTTGCCGAAGCCGCGCAATTGCATGTGGTCGCGGCGCCCGGCCGTGCCCGGCGCCAACTCACGTTTCTGCCCGAACCGGTCAGCGGCGGTTCGTATGATCCGCAAGCCGGCGCTTTTCTCGTGTTTTCCCAAGACACCGGGGGCGGTGAGTTTTATCAACTGTATCGCTACGATTTCGCCGATGGCCGCGTGACGCTTTTGACCGACGGGCAATCGCGCAACATCGGGCCGCGTTGGTCGCCGAGCGGTCAATGGCTGGCCTATACCTCGACGCGCCGCAATGGCCGCGATACGGATATTTATGTGAT
>MWDV01000348.1 GCA_002070715.1 Verrucomicrobia bacterium ADurb.Bin118 | reverse complement strand
ACAAAGCGGTTTTCTGGGGGATCAATTCGTCGCCATTTATCCCGGGGCGAATCTTGATGTCCGTTTTTTCCAGCCGGGCGAGGAGGCCGTTTGCCCGCCGCCGTTCAATCTGCAGCAAACCGCCCGCGAAGCCAGCGGGTTCATTCGGCGGATTGACCAGACCGCCAAGAAACTGGATGGAGCGATTGAGGATATCCGGCGGCTGGTGCTGAATGAGGAGACCCTGGTGCAGGTTTCGAATACGTTGAGCAGTCTGCAGGCGATCTCCCAGCGCGCGGAGAACGCGGTCGTGCACGTGGACGATCTCGTGACCACTCAAACGCCTCTGGTGTCGGAATCCGTGAGCAACATTGCCTTCTTTTCCCGGGAATTGCGGGGGTTCTCGGAACACTTGAACGTCCTGCTGGAAACACAGTCGGGCGAAATCACCAACACCTTGAAAAGCATTGAATCTGCCGCGGAATTATTGAATCACCTATTGGTGGATCTGCGGGCGGGCAAAGGCGCGGCGGGCCGCCTGCTGGCGGACGAACAACTGGCGGAGGATTTGGGTCAGATCGCCCATAATCTGAGCATCACCACCAGCAACCTGAACCAATTCGGCCTGTGGCGGATGCTTTGGAAACGCCCGACGGCGACTCCGCGTGAGCCCGCGGACGGCCGGTTGCGGGCGCCCAAGGATCCGTTTTAGAAAAGCGCGCGTTATGGCAATCTGGGTCATTCGTATTTTGTTTTTGGGCATGTGCACCATGGCCGGCTACGCCATCAGTCAAGTGCGGCCGGAATGGACGGCGCATCCCCTCCTGGGGTTGGTCATTGGCTTCGGCTTTGGCGGGTTGTTCATTGCCGTGGATGAAATGCTCAAAGGATTTTCCCTCCGCGCCTTCTCCGCGACCACTTTCGGTTTGCTGCTCGGCACGGTGGTCGCCGCGCTGATTGACCGGTCCGGATTGTTCGACACCGTGGGGGAGGAGTCCACGCGCTGGCTGATCCGGCTGAGCCTGTTCCTGAGCTTCAGTTACATCGGCATCATCCTCGCCATGCGCAGCAACAAGGAGGATTTTTCGCTGATCATCCCCTATGTGCGGTTCGCGCCCCGCAACAAGCCGGACAATCTGTTGTTGCTGGACACCAGCGTGATCATTGACGGGCGCATTGCCGACTTGATCGAGGCCAATTTTCTGGAAGGCATCATCGTGGTGCCGCGGTTTGTGCTCAGGGAACTGCAACAAATTGCCGATTCCGCCGACGCCATCAAACGCGCGCGCGGCCGGCGCGGTCTGGAAATGCTGAACCGCATCCAGCGCAACCAGCGCAACGAGGTGAAAATCCACGACGGCGACTTTCCCGAGGAGAAAGAGGTGGACGCCAAGCTCATCCGGCTGGGCCGCAACCTGAACGCCAAATTATTCACCAACGACTACAACCTCAGCCGCATTGCCGAACTGCAAAACGTCAACCACGTCAACCTCCACGAGATGGCCCGGTCCTTGCGGGTGGTCCTGCTGCCCGGCGAACCGCTCAGCCTGCGCATTGTCCGCGAGGGCAAGGACAAGGGGCAGGGGGTGGGCTATCTGCCCGACGGCACCATGGTGGTGGTCAACTCCGCGCGGCATCTCGTGGGGCAACAGGTGGAGGCGCAGGTCCAAAGCATGCTGCAGACGGGGGCCGGCGTCATTGTTTTTGCCGATTTGAAATCCGCCTCGACGCCGCCCGCGCCGGAAGCAATCCCAACTGATTAAATCGTGTCACTCATTACGATCGTCACTGCTTTTAACCCCGCGGACGCGCACCTCGCGCGTGCCCGGCTGGAAGCCGCCGGATTTCATCCCGTAGTCATGCACGAAACCGCCGCCCTGAGCATGGACGGGTATGCCATGGCGGCCGGCGGCATCCAGGTGCAGGTGCCGGAAATTGAGGCCGCCGAAGCCCGTCAATTTCTCGACGCCTCCGAAACACTCCCTGATGAATCCACCACCCCCTGACTGGGTCCGCCGCCTGGCCCGCCTCCTGCCATCCGCTGAACTCCGTCTTGACGCCGCCACGCTCCGCGCCCATGCGGGCGACAAGTGGTTTGCGGCGCATTTACCGGAGGCGGTGGTGCGCGCCCGCAGCGTCCGGACGGTCGCCACCGTCTTGCGCTTTGCCCAGCGGCACGGCATTCCGGTCACGGCGCGCGGCGCGGGCCACGGTTACGTGGGTGGATGCGTCCCGTTGCAAGGGGGAATCGTGCTTTCGCTGGCGCGGATGAACCGGATCAAAGAAATCAATCCGCGGGATTTTGTGGCGGTGGTGGAAGCCGGAGTCGTCACCGCACGATTACAGGAAACCTTGGAGCAACGTGGCCTGTTCTATCCCCCCGACCCGGCGAGCCGGGCGGACAACACCCTGGGCGGCAACATCGTCACCAACGCCGGCGGCCCGCGCTGTCTGAAGTATGGCGTGACCCGGGATTACGTGCTGGGACTCGAAGTGGTGTTGGCGGACGGCACCGTGCTGCAACTGGGCGGTCGCACGCACAAAAACAAAACCGGCTTTGAACTGCACCGGCTCT
>MWDV01000347.1 GCA_002070715.1 Verrucomicrobia bacterium ADurb.Bin118 | reverse complement strand
CTCAAGGCGTTCTATCAGCGCCTGCGCGCGGCCGGCAAACCCGCCAAAGTCGCCCTCACCGCCGTCATGCGGAAATTGATCGTCCTCATGAACCACACCCTCAAAAATCCAAACTTTGTCCCCCAAAATTAAATACCGTTGCTTGTATCGGAACGTCGGACCTCCGCCGGGATACGGCGCTCCTGCGGACGACTTCAAACACTGCAATCTTGGCTGCCAAATCGCAAGATCATGTGGTTTAGATACAAGCTTCGCGGCAGGCCTGGGTAAGGAGCTGTTCGATCTCGTACTGAGGAAAGGGAATCCGGAAATTCGCGACATTCTGAACACTTGGATTGGCACTGGGTGCGCGTTGAACATTTTAGAATCCTGCGAATCGTGCTGCAACACGTGCCAAAAATACGCTTTTTAGGCAACTATGAACGCAAAAACACGGCAACGGTGTGGCATGCCTCTTGTGATGATGTCGCTGTGCTTGAGTGGCCTTTTGGGTTGCAGTGAGCGGCTTAATGAATACAGGCCAAGCGAGGCAGCACTAACGAATTCATTTCCCGAATTAGCGGTCGCGCAAAGCCGATTTATTGGCTACTGGGGTGATCATGACCGGAATGCTATAATTTACGAGTACGTCAGTGTTCGTGATTTAGCAGTAGATTGGCAAGGACTACTCCATCAGCTTAGTCGCACGGGCTGGCAGATTGCGGGAGAGCCAGGTGGAGTGATTGTTTGGACGAAACAAGGGCCTGCGCGCTTAGGCAAGCGCGTGACAGAAGTAAGGCTAACCCTTATCGGCAACCATATAATTGGTGCACTCGTGGATTCGATCGTGCCGCAGCACGTGGATTCGCTAGAAAAATCCTCGCAAAGAAGGTGGCTGAACACTGTCCTGTTTCCGCGCTTTGACGTTATTGTCGATAAGACACGGCAGGAGGAAGAGGAAAGGCGTAAGAGATGACATCAATGTATTGTTGACGTGACGAAGTATCAATACGACTCGCTGGACCGGCTCACGTCGGTGACCGACAGCGACGACAACGTGCTGGTGGAAACGGCCTACGATCAATTGGGCAACGTGACGCGGGTGGCCTCAACCAACTCGGTGTTTAACTACACCTACGACCCGTTGAACCGCGTGACCAACGCGGTCTGTTTGCTGACGAACATCCCGGGCTTTGCGACGGTGAAGTACCAGATTGACTACACGTTTGATCCCGTCGGCAACGTGACGAACCGCGTGATCACCGGTTTGCAGGGCATGAGCGGGGTCATTACCACCCGTTATCAATATGACGTCATGAACCGGTTGACCAACGTGGTGCAGTTGACCAACGCGGCGACCACCGCCAGCGCGTGGTATAGCTACGATGCCGCGGGCCGCCTGTGGAAGAAAGGTTACGGCAATGGGGACGTGGTGACGCACAGCTACGACCCGGAGAGCCGGCTGTTGAGCTTGGGGATCACGAACAGCAGCACGCCGGTGTGGTGGTGGCGGTACGGCTGGGACCACGGGGGGAACATTCTGGCGATCACCAACAACGGGACCAACGTGAACCTCTACGGCTATGACCGGGCGGGGCAGTTGACCAACGAAGTGTGCCTGACGAACGGCCTTGCCGGGGGCGCGACGAACACCTGGGTTTATGACGAAGCGGGCAACTGGCGCGCGGGCGACGGGCGATGGCGGCTGTACAACGCGGACAACGAGCTGGCGGGGATTGCCTCCACCAACGCGCCGGTGAGCATTCCGGTCACGGTGACGGGCGAGGTGGAGCCGGGCCCGAACAGCAACAAGTGGTATAACACCCGGGTCCGTTGCCGGGGCGTGAGCGCGCCCGTGAGCCAGACGGATGGGACCTTCAGTTTGGCGGAGGTGCCGCTGTACCCCGGGACCAATCACTTGGTCGTCACCGTGCGGGACGTGTCTGGAAACGAAGCCCGGCAGGTGCGGACGGTGAGCCGCCCGTTCCCCGAGATGTTCCATTACGACGGGAACGGGAATCTGACGAACTGGGTCTGTGGCACAACCAACTGGGCGTATGAATGGGATGGGGCGGACCGGCTGGTCCGGGTGCGGAGCAACGGCGTGACGCAGGCGCAGTACTGGTATGACGCCCACAACCGGCGGATTGCCAAGACCGAGCGGGTGGGCGGGGCGATTCAGCGGTGGTTGTATCTCTACGATGGCTGGGATATCGTGGCTGTGATGAACGAGGCGGGGCAATTGCGGGAAACCTTCGCGCGGGGCGCGGGTCTGGCGGGCGACATCGGGACGCTGGTGGCGGTGACGCATCACGCTGGCAGCAGCACGAACGGTGTGTTTTACACCCAGCACAACCACCGGGGCGACATCACGCTCACGCGGGCCGGGACGGCCACGGTGGGGCGGTATGGGTACTCCGCATTCGGCATTCTGCACTCCGCACTGGGTCCCGATGTATGCCGGTTCAAGTTTTCGTCGAAGGAGCGGGATGCCTCCACCGGCTTCAGTTACTACGGCTACCGCTTCTACGCGCCGAGATGGCAAAGGTGGCTAACCCGCGACCCGCTCCGAGAATCTGCTGGACTCAATCTGTATAGTTTCTGTCGGAATAGTCCGGAGTCCTATTATGATCCTGACGGGAGTTGGAGTATTCCGGTAGTGGTCGGAGGTCTGGCGCTGTGGGAGTACTTGTGCGTTAATTACGCTTTGGATAAGAGCTTGAAAGAATACCCCACAGACGCCCAAGACAAAGCTCAGCACTGCATGATAAGCTGCTTGCACAATAAGTGCATGGGGTTAGGCGCCCCCAACGTGACGCTGCTTGCGGGCCTCTTGTGGGAGGTGCGTCCAGGCGGCGTGTTTGAATGGGGTGATTTGGTGGCCGATGTGTACGGAGTCATAGCGTCGTACGATCTGCTTCAAAAGTGCAAAGACCGCTGCAAATGCTTCGCAAAATGAAGAAGACTCGCCTCTTGAGTTTGTTTCTGTGCTGTGCTGCGGGACTGGCTGCCCTATGGTACTGGGAGCATGCAAGCGGCAGGATGGCTGAGAACGAAATCATAGCACTATTCAACCAAATCGAGTTGGGGATGTCGCAGCAGCAACTGTATAAGCTCGCGGCAGAGGGAGCGTATCAGAAACTTAAGCTTCAGCAGGTTTCTGAAGATCTTCTCTCGGTGCAGACGCCGCTACGATGGGGAGCGGTTAATTGGGTCATGTGGGTGGATTTCCATGAGGGACGAGTCCGGGGTGTGAGGATTCGTTTGCAGGATACCAAGCAAGTGCGGCCTAGCGGCGCACCCGCAGACAAAGGTCCCTCGCGGGACGAACAGGTTCGATAGAGAGGTGACGAAAGTGACGACGCTGAGGATACGGATGATCCGGAGCACGATGGTGCTGTTAGGCAGCCTGGCGGTTTCGGCTGGACAGAATCCTGAATCATCGCATGTGGCGGCTGTCGCCGGCCCGGGCGGCTGGCAGAGTGGCGGGTTGCTGGCCTTCCGCACGGGGGAAGAGGAAAACACCGAAGTTCATCTGATAAGGGTGGGGAGAGAAAAAACGGAGCACCTGTTTACGTTGAACATGCGGGAAACCGTTAAACCGCCGATTTGTCTGGGTGACTGCGTAATTGTCGCCAACGTGGAGGGCGTCGTTCGCAAGTTTGATCTGAGCGGGAACCTCGTTTTCAGCAAGAAGCCGCCAGGATTCGAGGGCCTGGGTGGGCTCAGCGGGAAGATCAACGCCAAGCACATGTTCCTCACCGAAACGAAATGGGATGCTGGTCGAAAAAGCTGGAAGCACGCGCTCCACCTGATTGACGTTTCCGGAACGGAGCCGGTGATAGCAGCGAGCTTCCGTATCCGGACACTGGGGAGGGTCGTCGTGGTCCGCGACACGGTTCTGATACATAGCCTGCACAAGGAGAACACGGTGAAAACGCAGAAGTTTAGGATGCCAAAGAGGGTCATTGACCGGGCAGTGGACAGGGAGGGAGAAGGGGCGAGCTGAAGCCCGTAGTGTCGGTTTTTCCGATCAACGGCTTCACCCGGCTGACGCCAAGGACGACGCTGGGGATGCAGATGTCCCCGATTTTTTCCGGCGCCTCATCGGCGTGAAACGGCGCCAGCGGCGGATAATAGGGGTTTAGCCGATCGTTTCGTGGGTGGCTTGCCCGTTCGCCTGCGGTTTTTTCCAGTGATGTCCCCGGCGGGTCAGCAAGGCGTCCGCCGCCGCCGGGCCCCAGGAGCCGGCGGGGTAAAATTCGTGCGCCTGCAACGGTTGTCCGTCCCAAGCCACGCGAATGGCATCCACCAGCCGCCACGCGGTTTCCACTTCATCCTGGCGGATGAAAAGCGTGGCGTCGCCGGCTAGCGCATCCAGCAGGAGTCGTTCATACGCCTCGGGCGTGTAGGCGCCGAACTCCGCGCGGTAGCCGAAGTCCATGCGCACCGGACTGACGATGAGATTGGTGCCCGGGACCTTGCCATTGAAACGCAGGGTGATGCCTTCGTCCGGTTGCAGGCGCAGAATCAGCGCGTTCGCGTCCAGATCCGCGCCGCATTGGGCGGCAAAAAGCACGTCGGGCGTCCGCCGGAACGTCACGCGCACTTCGCTGGCGCTGCGGGGCAGGCGTTTGCCGGTGCGGAGGTAAAACGGCACGCCGGCCCAACGCCAGTTGTCAATGAACAGGTTCAGCGCCACGTAGGTTTCCACGTTGGAATCCGGCCGTACTATCGGTTCCTGACGGTAGCCAGGCAGGGGTTGCCCGTTCCCGCCGCCCGCCGTGTATTGTCCGCGCACCACCTGCCGGGCCACGGTTTCCGGAGTGAACGGGCGGATGGATTTGAGCAACTGGACCTTCTGATCGCGCACGGCTTCCGCCTCCAGCGAGACCGGCGGTTCCATGGCCACCAAAGCGAGGAGTTGCAACAGGTGGTTCTGCACCATGTCGCGCAAGGTACCGGCTTCTTCATAATACCCGCCGCGGCTCCCCACGCCCGCCGCTTCACTGACAGTGATCTGCACGTGCTCGATCACGTCGCGATTCCACAGCCGTTCAAAAATCGCGTTGGCGAACCGGAACATCAGAAGGTTCTGGACCGTTTCCTTGCCGAGATAATGGTCAATGCGGAAGATTTGCCGTTCATACGCGAACTGGGTCAGGGTGCGGGTCAACGCCTGGGCGGACGACAGGTCGTGGCCATAAGGTTTTTCGACGACCAGCCGTTGCCAGCCTTTTTCCTCGTTCTTACCCAGCAACCCCGCCGTGTGCAATTGTTCGGCCACCCCGGCAAAATGGCTCGGGGAAACCGCCAGATAGAACAGGAGATTTTGCCGCAACGCCGCGTCGTCCCCTTCGGCCAGCCGCGTCTGCAAACGGCCATACGTGGCGGGATCGGTGAGGTCGCCCTGGCAGTAGGACACGTTGGCGGCGAAACGTTCCCAGACGGCATCGTCCACCGGCTGGGTGCGGGAATACCGGTCCAGCGCCGCCCGCAATTCCGCGCGGAAAGACTCCGCCGTCTTTTCCCGGCGGGCCACGCCCACGATGCGGAAGCGGGACGGCAACTGCTGGTCGTGGAACAGATGGTAGAGCGCGGGAATCAGCTTGCGCATCGTCAGGTCACCGCTCGCGCCGAAAATAATGAGCGAACACGGCGTCACGGTTTTCCGACCGGTTTCAAGCCGGCACCGCAACATTTCATCCAATGGATCGGTCCAATTCATCCGCGGAAAATGGCCCAAGCGCGGTCAGCACGCAAATCATTGCCGGGGCGTTTTCAAGGGAAGCCATTTCCCCCCTTCCAGTGGAATCCCGGCAGACCGGGCTTTCGCCCGCCCGGGAATGCGCTAAGCCGGAACGATTCGATTGGAGTTTGGGTGGAACGGGCCACTGGCCTGTTCGGTCGGGCTACCAGCCCGATAGTTGAACCCAAAGAGTGCGAACCTGATGGTGTGCGATCTCCGTGCGCTCGGCTGGGCGGCAGGTTGCCGCCCAGAACGGCCAGGTTGGCCGTTCCACCTGGACCAACTGCATCGTTCCGGCTAAGGTGAGCGCGCGATGTTGACGCTGTTGCTGGCCACCCGTAACGCCCATAAAACGGACGAAATCCGCGCCCTGCTGGGCGAGGGGATTCATTATCTGACCCTCCGTGATTTCCCGGGCGCCCCCGAGGTGGTGGAAGACGCGCTAACGTTTGCCGGCAACGCCACGAAGAAAGCTGTCGCGCTGGCGCGTTGGTTGAGTCAATCCCGCATCGCAGCGCCGGAAGTGCCGGAGGAGCCCATGCTGGTATTGGCCGATGATTCCGGGCTGGAGGTGGACGCGTTGAACGGCGCGCCCGGTGTGCATTCGGCGCGCTTCGCAGCGCTGGATGCCAACCCAGCGGGCAACGCCGCCGACGCGGAGAACAACGCGAAGCTGCTGCGTTTGCTGCGCGAGGTGCCGTCCGCGCGGCGCACGGCGCGTTTCCGTTGTGTGATGGCTTTGACTCCGGTGACGGAAGCCCCCATCGAAAGCGCGTCGCCGGTGTGTTACGCGGACGAATTCGAGTTGCAAACGCGATTGTTCGAAGGCGTGTGCGAGGGACGGATTGGTCCGGCGCCCCGTGGCCGGAATGGGTTCGGCTACGATCCACTGTTCATTCCGGACGGATACACGCAGACCTTTGCGGAATTGAGTGGCGCAGTGAAAAACACGTTGAGCCACAGGGCCCGGGCGTTGGCGGCCCTCAAAGCCAGCGGCGCGGTGGCCCGGCCGTTCAACGTTTGAGCCGGAAAAAACCGTTGCCACTCCCGGCGTCCGGGGTGACCACGCAATCGTCGTTCATCAGCGCCGGTTGGTTCGTCACCGGACTCCAATCCGGCGCGTCGAGTTGGGTGTGGGTTTGTAATTGGCAACCCGCCGCCCAGGACGGCCAGGCGAGCTGGGGAGGGCGGGCCCCGTGAACCAAGCGCAACGCCGGCGGGACCACGGCCGTCGCCGTCACCACCGCCTCCGCGCCCACGGTGCTGCGAATGGTCACTTGCACCGGATACTCTCCCGGATGCGCGTACGTGTGGCTGCCGCGCACCTCTTTATGACCGCTGGCATTGGAGGTGATCGTCCCGGGGCTGATGACATTGTCCCCCCAGTTGATGGTCGCGGTGAAGTTGGCCGCCGGACTGTGTGGCACGCCGTTGGTGAAGGTGGCGACCACTTGTTGGGCGAACGATTGACCCGGCGCGGCGGTCAGCCGGACCGGATGGGCGGTGATCGGCGTATCGCCAAACACGAAGCGGTAAGCCTGCGCGTCATAAGGGAAAAAATCGGGCAGGAGACTCCATAAGGAACTGGAACTGACGACGCCGTACATGTGGATCACACCCGTAAAGTTGGACGCCGGCACCAGGAACAGTTCCAACTGGCCATTGGGCAGGATGTTGTAAGACGAATTCGAGGCGTTGTTGAACGATGCCTGGTCGCCAAATTGGGGAAACCAATGGTAAACATCGCCGTTCAGATCCCGCGCGGTGAAATAATTGGTCAACCGCCCGTTCACCGGAGCCACCAGATTGGTCACGGTATGGGGATCAATAAACGGTTCTGCGTTGTGGGTGTTGGTGACGGTCAGGACGGTGAAAGTATTGGTGGCGCGGCCGCCGGCGCCGTCATCGGCAATCA
>MWDV01000346.1 GCA_002070715.1 Verrucomicrobia bacterium ADurb.Bin118 | reverse complement strand
TTTTCGGAAGAACTGCTGCACGGCCCTGCCGCCCACCGCCGTCGCATGTATGAAGTCATTCGTGCCTACCTGCGCGAGGTGGAGGCTTTGATCCGGGAAGGCCAACGTGAAGGCGGCATCCGTTCCGATGTGGAGCCGGAGGCGGCATCGCTGTTGTTCCTCGGTCTGATTCAGCCGTCGGTGGTGCTTTGGGGCATGAGTGGCGGGAAGTTCAACCTTCACACTCACGCGGAAGCCGGTTGGAAATTATTTGTCGAGGCAGTCGGTTAGGAACTGGACTTTGATCGCGGTCTCGTTACCGCGAACACAAACACATAAACCAAAGGTAAAACCATGAACGCAGCACACTTGCATCTGATGCTTAATCACATCCCCGTCGTCGGGCGCCGGTGTGCGCTTACGGCCCTCGCGCCGGGTGCGATAATGGAAGATTCGACTCGAATTCGGGCGCTCAATTAGACAATCCACTTCGCCATGTCCTCGCCTCATTTGACCTCCGTCATCCGCAAATTCGCACCGTGGGTGGTTTTAGCCCTCATCGTGATCGCGGTGCTGTATCGTATGAAATTCGCCGCCGTGCCGGTGCAGGCGTATATCGTGAAACCCACAGCGATGTCGGGGGAGGTCATGGGCACGGGAACTTTGGAGGCGCGGGTGCGGACCACCATCAGTCCGCGTATTCAGGAACGGCTGGCCGAGGTGTTGGTGGACCAGGGCGACGCCGTCAGCGCCGGGCAATTGCTCGCGCGCCTTGACGCCGGGGAATTGAAGCGTCAGGTCGAGGTGGCCGAAGCCACCCTGGCCAGCGCCAAGGCCACTGCTGCCCGGGTGCGCGTGGACGAAACACGCGCGGCGGCTGTCGCGCAACAGGCCCAACAGGAGCATCGCCGGGTCGTCGAGCTGCTCGCGACTCAAGTCACTTCCCAGGCGGAAATGGACAAGGCCATCGAACGGTTGCGCGTTGCCGAAGCCGATTTGCAGCGCGCCCATGCGGCCACGACGGAAGCGGAGCAGCAAGTGGTCACGGCGGAACGCAATCTGGATTATCAGCGTGAGCGACTCACCTTCACCGACATCCGCAGTCCGTATGATGGCCTGATCATCAAGCGCGATCGCGATCCGGGCGGCGTGGTTGTCCCCGGCAGTTCCATCTTACAACTCATTTCGACCAACGAACTGTGGGTCTCCGCCTGGGTGGACGAAACGGCGTCGGCCGGTCTGGCTCTGGGCCAAAAGGCGCGTGTGGTCTTTCGCTCGGAGGCAGATGTGAACTACCCCGGCGAAGTGGCGCGGCTGGGGCGCGAAACGGATCCCGAGACGCGGGAGTTTCTGGTGGATGTGCGCGTGCAACAACTGCCCATCAACTGGACGATCGGTCAGCGCGCCGAGGTGTTCATTGAAACCGGGCAAAAGCCCGACGCGCTCGCAGTGCCGCAGGCTTTTCTGCAATGGCGCGAAGGCAAACCCGGCGTTCTGGTGGCGAGTGGCGGAAAAGCGAGCTGGCGCGACGCCATGCCCGGTTTACGCGGTCGCGATCTGGTGGAGGTCAGGCAAGGTTTGGTTGCCGGCGAAACGATCGTGATACCCAGCAAGTCGCCGTCATCGCCGCTCAAATCCGGTCAACGGGTCCGCGTGCCATGAATCTTGCGATCAAAGACATTCGCCACAACGCAGGCCGGTTCACCCTGACGACGGCGGGCATCGGCCTCCTGTTGATGATCGTGCTGGGCATGGCCGGCATTTATCGCGGCATGATTGACGATGCGCTCGTCGTGGTGGATCACATCGGCGCTGATTTGTGGGTGGTGCAACACGGCACGCGCGGCCCCTTTGCGGAGATTTCCCGCCTGCCCGCCAATCTGGAATATCGCCTGCGCGCAGTGCCGGGAGTGGCCGACGCACGGGCGTTTGTTTCGCACAACGTGCAGCGCGAGCATCACGGCCAGCCGTTGCGCATGAATGTTCACGGCCTGTCCTGGCCGGAAGACAAGGGCGAATGGGTGAACTTGATCGCGGGTCGGCCCCTGGGCCAGGCGCACTACGAAATGATCGCCGATGCGTCGCTGGGCCTCGCGTTGGGCGAAAAGCTGGAACTCGGCAAAGACGTCTATACCGTCGTCGGCGTGACGCGCGGAATGGTGTCGTCCGGCGGCGACGGCATCGCGTTTTTCACCACGCAAGACGCACTGGCGATTCAATTCGATCTGCCGGGTGAAGCCATTCGTCTGGAACGCACCGCGCGGGTGCAGCGGGCCGGCGGGCAGGATCTCGGGCAGGTGCAGCCCCTGTTGCTGGAACGCGGTGGCGGCGCGTCCAAACAGCTTCCGGCCCTCGGCTCCCCTATGGTCAGCGCCATCACCGTCCGCGTGGCGCCGGGGGCGGATCCGGCGGCCGTAACCGCAACCATCGCCGCCTGGCCGGACGTGACGGTTTACTCACGCGCCGGGCAAAGTGAGCTGCTGGTGCATGGCATGATTGACAAGGCGCGGCGGCAAATCGGGCTGTTCCTCGTTTTGCTGGCGATCATCTCCACCATCATCATGGCGTTGATTCTTTACACGCTGACGCTGGATAAACTGCATGACATCGCCATGCTCAAGCTGCTGGGCGCGCGCAATTCAATGATCGTTGGACTCATTTTCCAGCAAGCCCTGCTGCTGGGCGCGCTCGGATTCGGCCTGGCGTGGTATCTGGGCGACTGGGTTTTCCCGCGCTTCCCGCGGCGCGTGCTGATCACCCGCGAAGATGTGTGGAGTCTGGCGTTGGGCGTGGCGATCATCTCCGTTCTCGCCAGCCTGCTCGGCATCTGGAAAGCGCTGCGCGTCGAACCTAACAAAGTGTTGTCATGACCACGACCGCGCCTGCTCCGCTCGCCGTTGAGGCCATCGGCCTGACGAAAATCTATGGCGCCGGCAACACCGAAGTGGTGGCCATGAACAACGTATCCATGCAACTCGCGCGCGGCGAAGTCGTGGCGCTGCTGGGACCGAGTGGCGCGGGCAAATCCACTTTTCTCACCGCCATCGGTTTGATCAACCCGCCCACTTCCGGTCGCATCGTGATCGGTGGCGAACCGGTGATGGACGGGGCCCGCGCCTTGGTGAACCTGCGCGCGTTCCGGCGGCAACATTTGGGATTCGTCTTCCAGAAAGCGAACCTCATCCCCTTCCTCAGTGCGATGGAAAACGTCGCCCTGGCCATGGAGATCAACGACACCGCACCGCGTCGCGCCCGGCAACGCGCCCTGGAATTGCTCGATTATCTCGGCGTCGCGGGACGGGCCAAGAACCTGCCGACGGCGCTCTCAGGAGGTCAACAACAACGCGTCGCCGTCGCCCGTGCGTTGGCGAACGAACCCAGCCTCATCCTGGCCGATGAGCCGACCGCCGCATTGGACAGCCAGCGCGGCCGGCAGGTGATGGAATTGTTCCGGAAAGTGGCGCACGAACGCGGTTCGGCGGTCATCGTCGTTACGCACGACCACCGTGCG
>MWDV01000345.1 GCA_002070715.1 Verrucomicrobia bacterium ADurb.Bin118 | reverse complement strand
GGTAATACCGGTTCAGGAAGTTCTGATAGTCGTTGGTGGCGATGTCCTGCCCGTATTGCATCAAGGCCTTCTGATGCGCCCCCGTGCCCATCGCCCCCTGCGCCGCGTAGTTTGCGTTCAAGGCGCGCTGGCCTTCCTTGAAACGGAAGTCATAGCCGGGGCTTTTGGTGTAATCGCCCGGCCCCGCAAAGACGCGCCTTTCCAGTTCCCCCACGGCGCGGGTGCCCGCTTCACGCCAGGGGGCCAGCTCTTCCCGGGTCTGCTGGTATTGCTTCCAAATGGTGTCCATCGCCCGGTTAAAGCCCTTGTCCTTCTCGCCCATCCCAAAAACTTCGCCGACTACTTCCGTCATGGCCTTATACCTTTTTCATGAAGTGGTGTTGCAGGTGGCTGTACCCGAGACGCCGGTACCAACGGATCATGGCGGTCTCCCCGTCGAAATCGCGCGTCCCCATTACCACAAACGCCACTCCGTTCACCCGCCCCCAATTCTCGAACTCCTTCACCAACCGTTCCCCGATCCATTCCCCCGCGCGTTCCGGCTCCACCCACCACAGTACGTGGTAGAGCATCAATTGGGACATTTCCCCCATCCACGGGGAAATCACCCCGGCGATCATCCCCTCCGGCCGCCCGTCTTTCACCGCCATCAGCAGGATGGCAAATTCACTGGACACCAGATGCGTCAGGTAGGCTTCCGCGCTGTGCGTGTGAAAGTGCAACCCCTGGCGGCGGATGTCCTGCGACTGATACATCCGCATCGCCATACTCAACAATGCGGGCAGGTCATCCATCCCCGCCCGCCGGATCACCACTTCACTCATCCGCCATCACCCCCGCTGCCTTTAACTTGGCGATCAGCCCGTTCACCACCGCCACCAGGGCGTTCAATTCATCCGTCAAGATCCCAAACTGGCCGCTGAACCAGATTTGATTGTAGGTAACGGATGCCGTGGGACGCGTAATGTCGGCCGCCGCGCTCTGCGCTTCCGTCTGGGTCCACGAGGCCGCTGGAATCACCCCGCCCTGGCTGGTTTCCGTATGGTCGTGCACGGCCCCGGCGAACACGCTGGGCGGCACGCCCCCGTCCCGGATGCGGCCGTCACTCTCCACCACCGCCAGGTTCCCGCTTACCGCCTCGCTCACCTTGGGCAGCACGTCCAGCCGCAGGTCGTTGAACCACATTTCCCAAGCCCGCGACAACCGCCCGGATGAATCAATGATCTCGTCCTTGGGCATCTCCCGGATATAAACCGTCATCACGCCACCCCCGGCCGGCCGTTGAAATACGCCGCCAAAATCACCACCTTGATGGGATCGGTGATCACCACCCTAAACGTGCGTTCCCGCGACACTCCCAGCCGGTTCCATTTCACCCGGCGGGAATATTCCCCGATCTTGCCGATGGACTTCCAAAGTTCATACGACCACGTGTGTCCGCCGTCCTTGCTGAACTGCAACATGGCCTGCGGATCCTCCCCCGGCATCACGCTGCTGGCCGTCCCCACGGTGAGATTCCCGGCGCTGTTGTCGTCGATGGATACCTGCGTCACGGTGGCGAACTTCACCGCGCCCTCCACCGTAGTCGTATTCGGCCCCGTGATCGTTTCCGTGGCCGCCACGCCGTATTCGTCCGTGCCCGTAACGGTGAATGTCCTCCCCGAATCGTTGGCCGTGGACGTGATCGTGACATGCCGCGCCGTCCCCAGGTCCGCCACGCCACTGGAGGCCAGCGGCCCGTTGATCGTCAGGTTTTGCGCCCCGCCGCTTCCCGGTTTTTGCGACAGGCATACGCCGTCCGCGTCGGCGTCCGATACTGGGGTCAGGCCCACGCCCGCCTCGAACTCGATCTCCAGCGAATCGAGCAGAAAGTTCACCCGGTTGTTGAGGATCGGTATCCCCACCGCCACCCGCCGGATGCGGTGCAGGTTGTCCGTATAGGTCTCCCGGTCCATCTCGTAGAGACGGCCGTTGCTGTAATCTCCGGCGTAGTGCTTTCCGTTGAAGAAGGCGTAACAATTCGCCCGGTGCCGCCCGTCGTCCGTGTCCGTGGCGAAACTGTCCTTGTAACTGGCCCGCTTTGACCAAAGGCTGGTCGAGACCTCGTAGCACCAGGTCTCGTTGGCCGTGGGGAAGGTGATCTGATAAAACTTCTTGCCCGCCTCCGTATAGGTGAAGGCCGAGGCGTCGCTCACCGTGCTGTAACGGTTGAGCCAATAGGCCATCTGCGGCGAACTGATGATCTCCGGCGTGAAGCCGTTGGCCCGCCGGATGGTGCGGTCGTCCGCCAACCAATAGAGGGTGTTGTCCAGGGGAACCACGCTGTGCGGCGCCGCGCATCCCACTTCCAGGTTCCCGCGCGGCATCCGCCGGAACGTCAAGGTGGAATCCCCGGAATTGTAGTACACCTCGGTGGAATACTGCTTGAAAACCCACAGTTCCCGGTGATCCGAAATCAGCCGGACGATATGCCCCGGCTTGGCGTTCGCCACGTACAACTGCAACGGATCCCAAGGTTCCAACGCATCGCTCTCGTTTTCCCCGTTGAAGGATGAGATATAGAATTTGTCGTCATCCACGGCCGCCGAGATGAAATACCCGTCCTGGTAGGCGATGTCCAATCCGCCCAGAAACGAGTAATCGTCCTCGTTGATCCGCGTCCACGTCCCCGCTTCCGCGTCGTACACATGGGCCAACTTATCCAGCCCGTCGGCGATCATGAGTTGCCGCCCGTTGTCGGCCATGGTGACCGGCCCGGAACTCGTGGACAGGATGGCGGTGCTGATGACGGTCTTGGTTAAACTGGAATCGAAGCGCACGGCGTAGTTGCCGCACACGGCGTAGAGATAATCCCCCATCACGTGCAGGCCGCGCACTTCCGTGGTGGTGGACTGGCCGGACAGGTTCACCCCGTCCGGGATGTCCGCCACGCGCTTCAGCCCCGGATACCCGATGTGCGCCCCGCGCCCGCCGACCCGGTCCGGCTCATAGTAGAGGTTCACCAACTGCTGCGCGTTGGCGTTTTTGGATACACCTTCGGAATGCCCCGACAAAAAGGGAATCTGACGCATACCCTACCACTCCACGGCCGGAATGAACTGCACCGGCAGCGTCCCCCGGTCGAATCCCACCGCCGCCGCCTTGGAAACAATGGCCATTTCCTTCACCTCCGGCATCGGCACCACCCCATACTCGGGCGCGAGCCGCAGGGCCAGGTTGTAAATGATCGCCTCCAGCCATTCCACGGGGAATTGCGCGTTGTCGGTGATCTGGTCCAGGTCATCCACGGGTGTTTTGACGGTCATCTTGATCCGCGCGCTCACGTCGTCGCACACCGGCCACACGTACAACACGCTGTTGGTCAATTGCGGATCGTGGTAGTACTGCAAGGCCTGGCCGCTGGTGGATTTGATCGTCAACCATTTATAGGCGGCCGCGTCCATCGGGGTGAGGGGCCGCTCGTGATTCTCGCTGGTGCAATATCGCGCCTCGATAATATCCAACGGCCGGCGGATCTTGTCCGTATAGGAAAACACCGCGTTGCCGGCCGCCGCGTCATCGTCCAACGTCCCCGCGATCGGCAGGATGACCGCCGCCAGCACGATATTCACATCCCCAACGCCAACCTCCACGAAACCCGAACACCCGGCGTTGGTGGATACGGCGGTGACGGTGCCGAAATATTTCGTCCCGCTCACCGTCTCGCCCGCGTTGGGTCCGGTGATGGTGTCCGTCAACGCCGCCCCGGTATAATCCGTTCCGGTGATGGTGAAGATCTGCCCCCGGTTGTCATTGGCCGAATAGACGGTGATCAACCGGGGTTGCCCGCATCGCGCCACGCCACCGGTGGTCAAATCCCCGTTGATCACCAATGAACCCGCAAAAACCCGTGCCTGGGACTCGCATACCCCGTCCCGGTCATTGGCGGGCATGTACGCCGTATCCCATTGCAGCGTCCCATCGTCCAACTCGATCCCCACGTAATCCCCATGGGCAATCCCGCTGGTGGAAGTCACGTAGAGATAATCCGCGTCCTCCGACGCCGGATACGAGGCGTGGACCGTGGTCTCCACCGGCGACGCCGTGCAATGCGCACCGCCCGGCCCCAGCAGATAGGACTGCTGGTCCTTTTGCAGGTAGAGGGTCACCTGCTGATTGAGCCACAGGCCCATGCCCTCGTTCTGCCACGCCTTGAGCATCAGGTTGAGCGATTGCGCCCCGTCGAAGATGTCCTCGGCGTCGGGCGTCTCGCCCTTGGCCAGCACCCCGATCTTGTTGAGGGCCTTGCGGATGATCGCGTCGCGGTTGAGGGTGAAATCCGCCGAACCGGAATACGCCATGCCTCACCTCATAGATCATCCGGGGAATGATCCCCCGGGCTGATGAACACGTCGGGCGGCTCGGGCAGCGCGTCGATGCGCGCGATCTTCTCCTCCACCGCCCGCACGTCCAGTTGCGGATGCCGCGGATCCCAGCACTTCGGGCAAACGCGCAGGCCCGTCCATTCCTTGCGGATGGTGCTCAACCGCACCTTGAAACCGCAACGCTGGCAG
>MWDV01000344.1 GCA_002070715.1 Verrucomicrobia bacterium ADurb.Bin118 | reverse complement strand
GGCCGCGCGGCTGGCCGATCTGCTGGGACAACCGGTGGCGTTCGTGGACGATTGCATCGGCGACAAGGTGGAACAAACGGCGGCGTTGCTGAAGGATGGGGACGTGTTGCTGCTCGAAAACGTCCGGTATTACGCGGAGGAGGAAAAGAACGATCCCGGTTTTGCGGAAAAACTGGCCCGGGTGGCGGAAGTCTATGTGAACGACGCCTTCGGCGCCGCGCACCGGGCGCATGCCTCCACGGAAGGGGTGGCACGCCTGGTCACCCAACGCGGGGGCCAATGCGCGGCGGGTCTGTTGATGGAGCGCGAGCTAAAGTTTCTGGGCGACGAATTGGAAAATCCGGCCCGGCCGTTTGTCGTCATTCTGGGCGGCGCCAAAGTCTCGGATAAAATCAAGGTGATTGATCGTCTGCTTGAAAAGGCGGACACGCTCCTCATTGGCGGCGCGATGGCCTATACGTTCCGCCTCGCCCAAGGGCATCAGACCGGCCAATCGTTGGTGGAGCCCGACGCCCGGGAGATCGCGCAATCCGCTTTGGCCAAGGCCCAGGCTCGGAACGTGCAATTTCTGCTGCCGGTGGATGATGTCGTCGCCACGCCGGTCAAAACCGACCGGCTCGATAAGAAGGGCAAACCGGTGATTGATTTTCAAAATCCCCGAACCAATCCGGAGTTGAATTGCCCGGCGGACGCGGCGGGCTTGGACATTGGTCCGGCGACGGTGCAGGCGTATGCCGCCGTCATCGCCACCGCCCGGACGATTCTCTGGAACGGGCCCATGGGGTTGTTTGAGAACGCGTCGTTTGCGGCGGGCACCAACGCCGTGGCGCGGGCCGTGGCCGAGGCCACCCAGCGGAACGGCGCCAAAAGCATCATTGGCGGCGGCGACAGCGTCAAGGCGCTGAACCGGGCCGGGCTGGGCGATCAAGTGACCTTCATGAGCACCGGCGGCGGGGCAAGCCTCGAATTCCTCGAAGGCAAGGTCCTGCCGGGGGTGGCGGCGTTGACCGACAAACCGGCCTGTTGTTGCGGCTAGACGTTGACGCGGCCCGGGCGGGCTCGCAAAATGCGGGGAGATTGCAAATGAACAAAGAACGCAAACTGATCATTGCCGGCAACTGGAAGATGAACAAGACCGTGGCGGAGGCGCTCGATCTCGCCGCCGGCCTCAAACTCGAACTCGCCAACGTGAAGGAGGTGGACATCGTCGTCTGCCCGCCGTACACCGCGTTGAGCGAAGTGTCCAAGGCCATCCTCGACTCGAACATCCGGCTCGGCGCGCAGAACATGAGTGAACATAACGTCGGCGCCTACACGGGGGAGATCGCTGCGGTGATGCTCAAGGAATTCTCGGTGCGCTATGTCATCCTCGGCCACTCGGAGCGGCGGCAGTACCAGCAGGAATCGGATGCCTTGATTGCCCGGAAAGCACTGGCCGTCCACGGGGCCGCGTTGAAACCCATCGTGTGCATCGGGGAAACACTCGCCGAACGCGAGGCGGGACAGACAGAGCAAGTGTTAGCCACCCAAGTGCGCGGCAGCCTCGCGGGATTGGACAAGGAGCAAATGGTGGAAACCGTTGTGGCTTACGAACCCGTCTGGGCCATCGGCACCGGCAAGACCGCCAGCCCGGCGCAGGCGCAGGAAGCGCACGCCTTCATCCGCCGGGTGCTCGCCGGCATGTTTGACGAAACGGTGGCCCGTAAGGTGCGCATCCAATACGGGGGCAGTGTGAAGCCGGCCAATGCCCGGGAACTCATGAGCCTGCCCGACGTAGACGGCGCGCTCGTGGGTGGCGCGGCCTTGGAAGCGCGCAGTTTTACGGACATCATCAAAAACTCCATCTAGTAGATTGTTATGGCATTTATCATCGGCCTTTTGACCTTTATCCTGGTGCTCAACTGTCTGGCGCTGATCCTTTTGGTGCTCATTCAACTGCCCAAGAAGGAGGCGGGCGCGGGCCTGGCCTTCGGCGGCGCCGCCACCGACGCCCTGTTTGGCGCCGGCTCGGGCAACATGCTCACCAAAATCACCAAATACGCGGCTATCTTGTTCTTCGTGCTTTCGCTCGGCCTGGGCATTTTGCAAAGCGTCTTCGGCAGCCGCTCGGGCAGCAGTTTTGAGCGGGAACTGGAAAACCAGAACCGCCAGCCTCCCGCCGGTTTGGTGCAACCGCCGGTGGAAGCCGCACCGCCCGCAGCGCTGCCCGCACCGGCCGCGCCCGCGACCACGAATTGAGTTTGGCTTTCACGTCCCGCCCGTCAGCCGCGCGCTGGCGGGCGCTGTTTTTGGGGGAAAACCGGAGTTTGCGGTCAGCCCCGGATTGCTCCAAGCCGTGTTCGTGGTAAATTCTCCTCACGAATAAAACCGGGATTTCAACGTCGAACGGATGAACATGAAAAAACCGCTGCTTCTCATGCTGACCGCCGGCATCCTGTGGCCGGCGCAAGCCCAGTGGTTTGGTCCGGAAGCCTTCACGGGCGCCGCCTTGGGCGGGGTCATTGGCGGCGTGGCCGGTGGGCATACGTATCGGCACCGGGGCCACTATCATCGCCGCTTTTCCGGCGAGGGCGCCGCCATTGGCGCGGGCATCGGCTGGTTGGCCGGCGCATTGATGGGCGAGGCGCGGCGTCGGGATGATTATTATGCGGCGGGGCCGGTTTATGTGCCGGCCACCACGGCGAACATGGGCTATGGCTACACCGAGGGTGGACATGCCGGCTATGTCTATTATGCCCCCAACGCCTACTGCGCGCCGGGATGGTATTATCGGCCTGCGCGTCCCAATTACACCCTGGGGGGCGCGTTGCTGGGCGCGGCATCAGGGGCGTTGATCGGTGCGGGGACCGGTGACGCCGGCGCCGGTGCGGCCATTGGCGCGGGTGCGGGATTGGTGCTCGGCGGGGTTGCCGAACACGCCGCCCGCCGACAGGAACAACGAAACGCGACGCCTGTTTCGTCGCCGCCGGCAACGCAGCAACCCCCAGCGCCTCCGACTGCTCCCCCGCCGGTAGTCCAGAACCCGGCCACCTCCCGGCCCGCCCCGAACTCGACTTACTACTGGACGCCGCGCCCGCAAATCGCGGATGCGCCCGCGGTGCCGGATGCGCCGACTTTTTGACAATTTAACGATTCCACACACATGAAAAAACTGAGCAAAACCACCTTCATCCTTATCTCCGCCGCCACGTTGGCACTGGTCACGGGTTGTGCCTCCAGCGGCGTCAAGAATCCTTCCGGCACGGGCGTCACCCGCCTGAACGCCGACGAACAAGGCTTTGTGGCCGGCACGGGTATCGAATCGCAAGATCTCGTGGCGGTTGCGGACCAAATGGCGCGCAGCATCCTGGCCATTCCGCAGATCGCGAACGCCCCCACGCCGCCGATCGTGGTGCTCGATCCCGTCGAGAACAAAACACGTTTCCCGATCAACAAGGACATCTTCCTCACGCGCATCCGGGCGCAGCTCAACTCAAAGACCTTCGGCAAGGTGACGTTCCTGGCGCGCGACCGGATGGCGGCATTGGAAAAGGAGCGCAACCTCAAGCGGGAGGGCGCTGTCACCGCCACCACCGATCCCGGGATGCAGGAATTCAAGGGCGCGGATTATTTCCTGACCGGTTCGCTGGAGGGCATGTCCACGCGCACCAAGGCGGGCACGAGCGATTACATCTTGTACGCGTTTCAACTGATTGACGCCCGCACCAGCGCCATCGTCTGGGAAGACATGGCGGAGATGAAAAAGCAGGGGCTGGAGGACGCGGCGTATCGGTAGCCCTCCAGCGGCGACCAATACACGCGGGAGCAGAGCGATGCGTGTGCATTACCCGAAAGACCGCATCCCCTCGTCGCGATAGCTGTGCGGGCGATGCGTTGGGTTAAAGTGAGAACTGCCGACGAAATTCCACAGCAGGAGCCATCCGATAAGCCCGAGGCATGCCGTTGAAATCGGGGCCAATCCGTTGATTGGGTTGAACACCCTTTGTTGATGAAAGCACTAACGCCAGGACGCCAAGACGCCAAGACGCCCGGGGCCGCCGCCTTTGCCGGCCTCGCGCTTTGGCGCCGCTGTGCCTTGACGGTAAAAGCGACCGCTCTTGCCGTGGTGCTTGTCTTCGTCGGTTGCGCCACCACTTCCACTCCGTCCACCGCCTTGACGGGTGACATTCTGGTGGACGGGCCCCGGATGGCCGCCGAAGGGCCGGCGCGGGATCGGGTGCTCTGGCAATACCGCACCGCCGCCGCCGCCATGCGCCAGGGCAAATTTGCCGAGGCCCGGCCCTTGCTCGATGACGCTTTGCTGACGCTGCAGGGGATTTACGGCCCGGACGCGGAAGCCCGAAAGTCGCGCGGTCTGTTTCAACGCGAATCGCGCAAGACGTTCATCGGCGAACCGTACGAGCGGAGCATGGCTTATTTTTATCGCGGCGTGCTGTATTGGCGCGACGGCGAACTGGACAACGCGCGCGCCTGTTTCCGCAGCGCGCAGTTTGAGGACAGCGACACTGCGGACAAGACCTACGCTGGCGACTGGGTATTACCGGATTATCTGGAGGCCCTGGCCACGGCCAAGCTGGGAGGGGACGGCACGGACGCCTTGCAGCGTGCGCAGGCGAACGTGCGCAATGCCAGTCTGCCGCCCCTCAATCCCGCCGTGAACACGCTCTTTATTGTCGAATTCGGTCCCGGTCCCGTGAAATACGCCACCGGCAATTACGGCGAACAATTGCGGTTTCGCACGCGCCCCTCGTCGGTCAAATCGGCGCGCTTGAGTCTGAATAACCTGAGCATTCCCATCGCGCCGGTGGACGACGTGAATTTTCAAGCCACCACGCGCGGCGGCCGGGTGATGGACCATATTCTCGCCAACCAAGCGGTGTTCAAGTCAGCCACGGATTCTTTCGGCGACGCGGCGATTGTAAGCGGCGCCGTCCTGGCGGGCACCGGCAACCGGCACAGTACCGCCAATAGCGTCGGCCTGGGTCTGTTGGCGGCGGGGTTGGTCAGCAAAATTGTTTCCTCGGCCGCTTCGCCGGAGGCCGATGTGCGCATGTGGGATAATCTGCCGCAGTGGCTCAGCTTCGCCCAGTTGACCCTGCCCCCGGGCGCGCACACGGCGACGATTCAATTTCTCGATGCCGCCGGGAAACCCGTGGAAAAACTGACCAAGACCGTCTCGTTCACCGTGCCCGCCGGAGGGCCGGACCAGGTTATTTTTGTCAGCGACACATCAACCACACCACAAACACAATGAAACTGATCCTTCTGCCCACCATCACGCTCGCCGCCGCCACCCTGCTGCTGGCCGGCTGCCGCACGTACGACAAAGGTCCGTACACACCGCAACCCTCGAAAACTCCCGCTTACGAAAGCACCGAGCCGGTCGTGTTGCTTGATCGCGGCGTGCGCCGGTCGGTCACGGTCACCGGCCAGCCTTTCGCGCAAACCCTGCCCGACGGTCGGCTTGAAGTGACCGTGTTGTTGCGCAACCGCGAGAATCGTCGCATCGAAGTGCAGGCCAATTGTGTGTTCAAAGACGTGAACGGCATCGGCACCGGCGACGAGACGCCGTTCGTACCGGTCATCCTCACCGAGAACGCCACAGAACAGGTGAAGTTCGTCTCGATCAACGATCGCGCGAAGCGATTCACCATCCGCGTGCGGCAAGCGCGTTAATCTCGCGGGGGACGGCGGCGGGGCGGTGGTCGTCCCCCG
>MWDV01000343.1 GCA_002070715.1 Verrucomicrobia bacterium ADurb.Bin118 | reverse complement strand
CCCAGAGCCACAAAACCGCGCCCGTCCGGCTGCCGCTGCGGCGCGCGAGCAGATGCGAGAGGTGGTGCGTGTCGCCCACGTAAAACGGCTGGCCCCGGCGCCAACGTCCCAGCACAACCTGGCCCATATCAACCAGCGGCACGGCAAGAATCAGCAGCGGCGCAAAAACGGCGCGCACGCGGCCGGCTTCGGGGGTGAAAAAGTGCGGCAAAATCGCCAGCACCGCGACCAGATACCCGGCCAGATGACTGCCGGCATCGCCGAGAAAAGCCCGCGCCCGGGGAAAGTTCCAAGGCAGGAAGCCGGCCAATGCGCCACAGGCGGACAGAGCCAGCAAGGCGACCAGATACTGTCCGTCCCGCGCGGCCAGCAGCGCGAAATACCAGGTCGCAATGGCGGCCAGCCCCGCGCAGAGACCGTTCATGTTGTCGGTGAAATTAAACGCATTCACCAAGGCCAGAATCCAAAACACGGTGACGATGTAACTGAACCAAAGGCTGGGCACAAAGAGCGTGATGCGCACCCCGGCCAAGGCCACGCCGGTGGCAATGAGCAACTGGCCGGCAAACTTGGCGGCGGGTCGGAGTTCGTGCCGGTCATCCAACCAACCGATCAACAGCATTCCCACCGCGCCGGCGGCGAGCACGACCACCTGCCCAATGCGCCGGCTGAACCCGTGGCTGAGCGGTTGAGCCGAAGCCGCGTCCAGCAAGCCCAATCGCAAAGCCAAGGCGCCTACCGCCAGAGGCAGCAGGAATCCCGTCAGTACGGCCCAGCCGCCCGCCAGCGGAATGGGGGTATCATGGATTTTGCGATGTCCTGGATCATCCACCAAGTCGAGCCGCAACGCCCACCGACGCCAGAGCGGCAGGCTCAATGCCGACAACAAGAAAGCCCCGACAAAAACCGGCAGATAAACGGTGAAAGGGAACGTCAGCATGTCAGGAGATTGCCGGTGGGCGCGCCAGGGCGTTCGTCTCGCTCGGCGTTCTACGGGAGGCGGCCAGTTGCTGATACAAACAGTGCAGCGCGTCCACCATCGTTTCGACCGCAAAATGCTGGCGCGCGAATTGTTGCCCGCACCGGCCCAACCGCCGGGCGAGCGCTGGATCGCTTTCCAGCCGCAGGAGACATTGCACGAGGCGCGACGTGTCGCCGGGGCGAACAAGGAATCCGGTCTCGTCCTCCCGGCAGACTTCGCGGGCGCCGTCGCAGTCGTAGGCTACCACCGGTTTGCCGGCGGCAAGCGCCTGGGGAAGGGCGCGCGGCAGACCCTCGCGGCGGGACAGGTGAATCACCGCATCCATCACGCCAACGAGCGCGGGCACCGCCGCCGGCGGCACCAGACCGGTGAAGCGGAAATGCGGCGCGAAACCGGAGGTACGGGCTAGATTTTCGAACCGCGCGCGCCAGTCGCCATCGCCCACCAGGAGAAATTTTATCCGGGGACATCGGCGCACCAATTCCGGCGCCAGGGCAAACAAATCGTCATGGCCTTTGAGTTTGAACAGACGGGCGATTTTGCCGATGACGAAATCGTCCGGGGACAATCCCCACCGGGCGCGAAGCTGGAGATCATTGGTGGCGTTGAGGAACGGGGTGAGATCGAATCCGCTAAAGATACGCGTGTAATCGGCCCGCCGGCCAATCCCCGCAGCCAGGTATTGCTCAATCAACGCCTCGGCCACGGCCACGAAGTGGGTGGTCACGCGGCCCGCCCGTTGTTCCGCCTGACGAAACACCGTGTTGGCCAGCCAGCCTTGAAACGGACCAAACGACGGTCCGTGAATGGTGTGAACAATGAGCGGGACCCCGGCGCGGCGGGCGGCGAGCCGCCCAAGCACCCCGGCCTTGCCGCTGTGGGTATGTACGAGATCGGGCCGCCCGACGCGGAAACAGCGCGTCAACCGGGAGTAAGCCAGGACATCGTTCCACGGGTGGAGGGGGCGGACCAGGGCCGGTTCGAGCGTGAGCAGCCCGGGAAGATGATTGACCAGCGGTTCCAGGGAGCCTTCCGCGCCCTGCGTGGGGCCGCTGATGAGGCGCGTTTCCCAGCCGTAGCGTTCCCGCAGGCCGAGCACGGAAGCGATGGTGTTTTCCTGGGCGCCACCGACAATCAGCCGGGTAATAACATGCGTGACGCGCATGGCGCCGGCGCTAGGGGGCGGAGGGGTTCAATTGCCGCACGCGTTCCCGCACCAGCCGGGCTTCGGCGGTATTGGTGGGGGCGTGTTGCAGATACAGCGCGTAATACTGGAGGGCGTCGTTGGTGTGGTGTTGGCGCCAGGCCACTTCGGCCAGCCCGTAATGGACTTGATACGTGTTGGGATACAGCTCGAGCAGTTGTTGGTAATCAGCGCGCGCGCCGTCCAGTTGACCGGATTGTAACTGCGCCAGGGCGCGATTGAACCGGGCAAAGTGATTGGTGGACTGGAGGTCCAACAACTGCGTGAGCACCGGAACGGCGTCCGCAAACGCCCCCGCCTGCAGGCAGGCGTAGCCTTTATTCATCAGCACATCGGGATCGGCGGGGCGCAGTCCGAGTTGCCGGTCAAACACCTTCAGCGCGTTGGTATAATCGCCCGCGTTCAAATAGACCTGGGCGCTGACGGTCAGCAGATGGTAGTTGGTCGGATCGCGCGTGACGGCGGTATGGAGAAGTTGCCGGGCGGTTTCCGGCTCCCCACGGCCAAAGTGTGCGAGGGCTTCAAACGAAAGGAGATCGGTGCGCTGGGGGAACGTCAAAGCGAACCGTTCGGGCTGGGATTTGATTTCCTTCACGACTTCCAAGACCCGATCGGGAAGCCTGGTAATCAGATAAATGTTGGCCAGCCAGAGGCGCGAGGGCAGATCGTTCGGGGACAAAGCACGGGTTCGTTCGAATTGTTGCAGCGCCTGCCGATACAATGATTGCTGCGCGAACACCCGCCCCTGCTCGTAACAAAAAGTGGGTTCGTCAAAAAACCCGTTCTCGCCGATCACCTGGTCCCAGTTACGGTAAACGCCGAACTGATCCTCGATGGAGGCAGTAATTTGGACGGCCGTGGCGTGGCCCGCCACCAAGTTGCGGTTGAATTCTTCATTGACCTGCGCCACAACGTTCAGGGGATTCAATCGGTGGGCCAGCGCGAACATTTCACCCGCTTCACGCAGCCGGTCCAGCCGTTGCAGCTCCACGCCCCAGGTGTTGGCGGAACGGGAATAGAGCGCGGCCACATACGCGGCCTCGGTGTTGGCCCCGGGTTGAACCCGCAACTTGGCCAGCAACCGGTCCACGAAGTTCGTCCGGGATTTCCCCGCCGGTTGTTCGATGGCGCGTTGCAGGGCGGGCAGATTGTCCTCCGTGAATTGTTTCCAGAAATCGAGGTTGGATTGCACTTGGGTGGCGGATAACGACGGCGCCAGCGTGGCGTTGGTGGCATAGGGCAACAACCGGTTGACCAAGCCGTGCGGCTCCGGGTAAAGGAATTCGAAATAGTAACCAAAACTCGGATGCAGATAGTAAACATTCCGCTCCGCGGCCTGGGTCCGAAGTTGGTTGATGATGGTGAAGGTATCCACCTGAACCGGCTGGTTGGTGGGCGGCAGCGGCCAAAAACCACCGGAACGCTGGTTGAGAAGGCGATGGTAGTCGGCGGCCGGCAATAATCGCGTTTCGACGGGCAGATGCGATGGATGGTTTTTTCGTGTCGCAAACTGGGCTTGGGCCAGATACAGCCGGCGCGGATCGTCGCTCAACAAAACGGCGGGTTGATCCGGCAACGGTTGCAGCAGGGCGCTGGCGTATTGGCGCAGCCAACGGCCATCCGCGGCGCGCACCAACGGCAGGTTGCGATACACCAGTCCCGCCACGATCAGGACGGCAAAGAGACACACCGCCGCCACCACGGCCTGATGGATCCTTTTCTTTAATGCCCGCGAGGGGCCGCGGACTTTGACCCGTTCACTGAAGAGGAGGAGAAAATAACCGCTGAAATAACCCACGCCCAGCGCGGCGAGAAAATGCAGGATCAGAAACGACGGTCCCAAGCCGAACTGGCTGGCGCTAAAGGGCGGATCCCAAGCCACCCACGCGCAGAAGACCAGGAAGCCGGCGTGCAGGACGTTAAACAGGAAGGTGGTCAACAGAATGCCCAGCCGACTGGTATCACCGGACGAAGCCTTGAAACGAAGTCCGATCACCAGGAGCGGCAGCAAAGAGGGCAATGCCGCCACCAGTAGCCGGTCCTGCGCGTGTTGCCAATGGAGAACGAGGTTGTTCTTCTGATCTGCGAGCGCAAATTTCAGGGCCGGCCAAAATTGGACGGCTGCCTGATCCCGCAGCAAGCCGAGTAAAGGCAGCAGGAGATACAGGCTGATCCCCAGCAGTGACAGCACCCAAGCCCGGGCGAGAAAGCGGAGGCGGAAGAAACCAAACCCCATGAACCAGATCAACGCCGCGATAAATCCCGGCAACAGCAACACCAGCAACCAATTTTCCGGCAAGGCCGCCGCATACGCGAGCACCGCCAGGTAAAGCCACATTTCGCGTCCGTCCCGCCGGTATTCGAGCAGGTTGCG
>MWDV01000342.1 GCA_002070715.1 Verrucomicrobia bacterium ADurb.Bin118 | reverse complement strand
ACCAGGACGAGCAGGAGTTCAATGAGCGTGAAACCGGCGCGGCGGGCGCGGCGTTTGTGATGGGGCGTTTGGCGTTGGGTTTTCATGGATGTCATGGGTGAATCGCGTTATTTGATGTAATCCTGCAAAGTGAAAATCGGGATGACCATGCCGATGAAAATCGTGCCGATAAATCCGGCGATGAGGAAGAGCATCAGCGGTTCGGCCAGCGCCACGGCGGTCTTCAACTGCCGGTCCAGATCAGCTTCGGTGACGTTGGCGATCCGGATCAATTCCGTGTCCAGCTTGCCGCTCTCCTCGGCCACGGCCACCATTTCCAGCACCGATCCAGGGAAGAGCGTGCGGCACTCGGACAAGCTCGCGCCCAGCGCCTTGCCCTCCTTGACGAGGTCAATCGAACCGGACACGGCGTCCACGAGAATCTGGTTGCCGATGGAACGGCGGGCGACGTTGAGGCCGTTGATGAGCGGCACCCCGGCGGCGAGCAGGGTGCCAAGCATCCGGCAAAAGCGCGCCATGGCATACTGGGCAACGAGTGAACCAAGCGTCGGAATCCGCAAAAGCAGACCTTCCCAAGCGCGTCGTCCCGCGGGCGACGCCAGCCAGCCGCGCACCAAAAATCCGATAATCAACACGCCCACTGCGACGAGCAATCCATACGCGCGCAGCAGTTCGCTGACGGAGACAATCATCTGGGTCAACAGCGGCAGCTTGGCGTTAAAACCCGCAAAGAGTTTTTGAAACCGGGGAATGAAGAACACCAGCAAAAACGCCAACACCCCCAGCGCCAGCACGAGCAGAATCGTCGGATACAACAGGGCGGTTAGGACTTTGCCGCGCATCTCTTTCTCGCGCGCCTGGAAGTCCGCGATCTGCGCCAGCACCACGTCGAGAAACCCGCCGGTTTCGCCCGCCTCCACCATGGCCACATAGACGCGCGGAAACACGCCAGGCGATTTCGCCATGGCATCGGCCAGCGACATGCCGTCCACGACAAGGTCATGCACTTCCTTCCATTTCTCGCGGGCGGTGGGATGGGCGGCTTCCTTCTGCAGAATGACCAAGGCCCGGCTCAGGGGCACGCCCGCCGCCAGCAAGCTGGACAGCAACCGGGTGAAGTTTTCAAGCACCCGCGCCGGGATGCGTTTCGCTCCACCCAGCGAAAGGTTGAAGCCGCCATTTTTTTCCGCGGCCGCCGCGGGAGCGGACGTCGCGCGGGCTTTGCCATTGCGTTTGCCGTTGCGATTTTCGGTGAGGCTGATGGGCCGCCAGCCGCGGCTTTCCATCTGCCGAAAGGCCTCCTGCCGGCCGCCGGCTTCAAACTGGCCTTCCGTAATCTGGCCATCCGCTTGCAGGGCTTTGTATTGAAAAATCGGCATGGCGGCATCAAGCAATCAGGCGCGGCCGGCGCCGAGCCGTTCCGCCACGGAATCCTCCCCGCCGCCGCCGGGCGATTGGTCTTTCGTCACGCGCAATACCTCTTCCGGTGTGGTGATGCCCAGCCGCACGAGGCGCCAGCCATCTTCGGCGAGCGTCTTCATGCCGGCCCGCCGCGCGGCGACGCGGATTTCATCGGCGGAACAATTCTTCAACACCATCGAGCGGATTTCGTTGGTGGCGTCCATCCATTCAAAAACCGCGTGCCGGCCAAAATACCCGGTCTGACGGCACTCGCGGCAGCCGACGGCGCGGAAGATACGCGCCTCGGGCGGCCAGCCGAGCTGGGTCTTGAAGGCCTGGGTGGCGGGCGCATGATCCTCCTCTTTGCACCGCTCGCACAACACGCGCACGAGGCGCTGCGCCAGCACCGCCTCCAGCGAGGACGCCACGAGATACGGCTCCACCCCCATGTCCACCAGTCGCGTGAGGGCGCCGGGCGCGTCGTTGGTGTGCAACGTGGAGAACACCAAATGCCCGGTGAGCGACGCTTGCACGGCGATTTGGGCCGTCTCTTGGTCGCGGATTTCACCGACCAACACCACGTCCGGATCGTGCCGCAGAATCGAGCGCAGACCACGCGCGAAGGTCAGGCCCGCCTTCTCGGAAACCTGAATCTGGTTCACGCCCTTGAGTTGATATTCAATCGGGTCCTCAATGGTGATGATCTTGCGGACGGCGTCGTTGATTTCGTTGAGCGCGGTGTAAAGCGTCGAAGTCTTTCCGCTGCCGGTCGGGCCGGTGACGAGCACGATGCCGTGGGGCAGACCGAGGATGCGGCGGAATGATTTCACCTCCCGCGTGTCCATACCCAGTTCCGCCATGCCGCGCAACGTGGCGCTTTGGCGCAACAACCGCAGCACCACCGCCTCCCCGTGCAACATCGGAATCACCGAGACGCGGATGTCCACCTCGCCGTCGTCAATCCGGATTTTGATGCGTCCGTCCTGCGGCAGGCGTTTCTCCGCGATGTTGAGGTGGCTGAGGATTTTGACCCGTGACACGATGGCCGGTTGGAAGCGCTTGATCTGCGGCGGCACGGGAATTTCCTGCAGCACGCCGTCAATCCGGTAGCGGATGCGCAACTCGTCCTCGAACGGTTCCAGGTGAATATCCGAGGCGCGCAGTTCAATGGCATCGCGCAACACCTGGTTGACGAACTTGATGATCGAGGCGTCTTCGGCGGCGGTGTCGAGGTTGGTATCCTCCTCGCCGCCTTCGTCCACGACTTGAAAGGGGGTTTCCTCCTCAAGCGTGTCAATGGTATCCGCGCCCACGCCGAGGCGTTTTTTCATTTCGCGGCGGATGGCCTCGGTCGGGGCGAGGACCGGCCGCAACCGCAGCCCCGTCATGGCCCGCAGGGTATCGAGGCCCTGGGCCGCGAAGAGTTTGCTGGTGGCCACTTCCACCGCGCCGTTGACCCGCCGCAACGGCAGCAACTCGTCCTTGAGCAGCACGCGGGCCGGGAACAGGGAAATTACTTCCTTGTCCGGCTCCACGTCGTCGAGCGCGGTGAACGCCAAATCGTACTCCTTCGCCAGCCAACGGAGCACATCTTCCTCCGACCGAACCGGCGCGTCCCCACCCCCACTCGCGGCCTGCCGTGCCAGCGCCTGTGCGTCGCCGGGCGATAATTGCCGGGTGGCCACCATCTTTTCCAGCAGCTCGCGCAACGGGGAAGTGGCGGATTCAGCGGGGTTCATGAGCAACGCGCGGTTCGGATCGGGAGGCACAAAATCCGGCCTGGGTTTTAGTCGAGCCAGCCGTTGGCGACGGCGATGGCTTCCTGGCGCACGGAGAGCACTTTGCGCAGGTCGTTTTGCGCCTGGGTCAAAGCATCCGCTTTGGCCTTGCGGGCCGCGCGATAATTGGCCATGGCCGTTTTCAATTCGTTATTCGAAGCCTTGGATTCGATGGCTTTCTCCAACGCCTGTGCTTCGGCACTGGGCGCGCCAAAGAACCCGCGGCCGCGGTCGGCGTTGCGGTCACCGCCGGGAGGCCCGCCGGTCGGGCCCCGGCCCATGAATCCCCGCCCCATGGCGCCAATGCCGGTCGCCATGTTTTCGCGGCGCGCCTCCAACACTTTGGAAACCAGGGGTTCAACCGCCCGCCATTCGACCTCGTTGGTGATTTCGAGTTGATCCTTGACCCGGTCCATCATGCGTTGGCGCATCTGCTCGGGATCCCAGTTGCCGCGGCCGCGATCGCCGCGATTGGACCGATCTTGGGCCATGCCGGTGCCCATGCCCGCCAGCAAACCCGTGGCGATGCCCGCCACGGCCAGCAAGTAACTTAATCTTTTCATTGGTTCTTCACTTACCGTTTGGTTGTTAACACTTTTCGCCGCCCGCTGATCCACACGTTTCGCGAACCATCCGCGGCGACACGGTGGGACACGCAAGTAACGTGCCACGCCTCCCCCAGGGGTTTGCGACGCATTTCCGCGCGAGGAGCGCGCAAGAATTGCGCGGTTCACTCCGGGGAGTGGGCAGGTTTTGCGCAATGGGCGAAGAGACGGTGACTTGTTCCGAATTGAGAGAAAGCCGGCTTCGGATCATTTGTTCCGCCCGCCGCTTTTGTTGCACCGCATGCCGCCCACTTGACCGGAGCGGGCGGATGAACGAGAATGACCCTGCCGTGATGGGGGCGTACTGGTTTCGACCTGACGCAGACGCCAGAGGCGGCATGCCGAGGACGATGCGTTGGCCTCGTTAATCATCGCATCAAACAAAACCGCTAACGAAGAGTTGGCTCTCGCGGCCTAAACGTCCGCGAGCGTTCACCGGGGGACGCCTGCTACGCCGGATGAACGCCACAGCAGGCAAGGACTGAAGCGGAGACGGCGCGTGACAGTCCGAGATTATGCCATGCCGACTAAGCCACCGGATTCGCGTCCGCAGGTTATCCGGAGGCTGACACCCGCTGCGGACTAAGCATGTAGGCGCGGCTGGTACCTGGGCCAGGGACGGGGGTTCGACTCCCCCCGCCTCCACCATC
>MWDV01000341.1 GCA_002070715.1 Verrucomicrobia bacterium ADurb.Bin118 | reverse complement strand
GGGAATTGGAACATTTATCCGATTCGCGCCGTGCGCGTTGGGTCCTGGAAATACATCCGCAACCTGCATCCCGAGTACGCGTTCACCACCCATATGGATCTGGTCGCCGACCCGGAGTCGCGCGCTTTCTTCGCCGCGTGGGAAGCGGCCGCGCAAACCGATGCGGCGGCGGCTGAAATCGTGCAGCGTTACCATGCGCGGCCAGCCGAGGAACTTTACCACCTGACCACCGATCCGCATGAGCTGCACAACCTGGCGGCCTCTCCTGCGCACGCCCGTCAGTTACGGAAACTGCGGCGTGAACTGGAGACGTGGATGCATGCCCAATCAGATTCGGGCACGGTTTTTGGCCGGCCCCGTCTCTTGAGTGATCCGGACAGCTTCGGCCCGAACGGTCCGCCCGGCAACGTATGGGGCCGCCCCGCCCGCCGTTAGCCACTACCCGCCGACCCTGGCCCGCCCGAAAGCGATCGTCTCGCTCCGGCGCGTTGACGAACGCGCCGCATCATGGAGTGCGGCCGTCTCCGGCCGCTTTCTGCCGCACCGGCGGGCGGAGTTGGGGAGCGCACCCGCCCCGGGTGCAGTTCTACGCGCCTCGCGTCGAACACTGGCATGGGCAAGTGGGGTAAACCGTCGAATGTGTTTGAACGGTAATCGTTTCCGGCGGACGAGGCGTCCGCCGGCACACGCGGGGCGCGTATGCTCCCCAGCGCCTATTGAGCCGTTGGGGCTTATGGACGTCGTGAAGCAGTCGGCGGTTCTTGGAATGGACAACCCGCTGTTGGCCGAGTGGAGGCGCTGGTATGGCACGGCAGTTATGCGTGGGAGATCCCAGCATCCTCGTTCTATCGAAAGCGCCAACGGACTGGCGCAGTCCAAGACGCTGACGTGGAGAGCGGAGGCGTTTGAATTACCCGAGACGTCAGGAAAATTCTTACGGAAGGGTTCCCGCCACTTCATCATCCAGAGCCAAGGGCGCTCTCCCGCCATTGCCATTTGCGATCTTGGGGTGCTTTGGCGGATGCACTCTTCTGGGGGGAGCGTCGCCGTCGCCGGCTCGCTTTCCTCACTGGCTTTCGTAGCGGAAGCGGAAGCGCCCCTCCGGCGCCACGTCGCCGCTCACGTAAAAATCCATGAGATCTCCCGGGTGTTGCAGGTTGTCCGCCCACTGAAAATCCAAGGTCAATCGGGTGCTGTTCGTCGTCAGGCCGAGCGCTTGGCGGGGGATGGCCAGGTGCAATTCATGATCGGCCACCCGCATCGTCGCGGTCGCGACTTCCCGCCATTGCCATCCGGCAATATGTCGTTCCACCGTCACTTGATGGCCAGCATGTTTGGCGGTTCGGTTCACAACATAATCAAATCCTTCCCAACCCGTCCGCGCATCTTGGTCCGTATCCAGAAACAACCACATCCAACCTGGCGCCGTGGGCGGAGTCAACAGTGCGTGCGTCCGGACGTAGAAATAGATGTGGTGTTCATCCCGCGCCACCCGGCATTCGCGGATATCATTGCGGCCGGTGCGGTTGATGTAATGCCGCCCCGCCACCCCGGAAAAGTCCCGTGGTTCGGTTTCTCCAGAGTGATCCGTAAAGATCGGCCTGACCTCCCGCCACTGGTCGAAGCTCCCCTCAATGCGGATGATTCGGGGTGGCGACGCCAACGGCAACGCCGGCGCGCCCTTGAACCGGCGGATGTTGGTCACCAGTTGCCAATAATAATTGTCCCGATGCCCCACCGCCGCCGGTTCGATGTCGCGGCTGTTTTCTTGATCGAACTGATCCACGAACGTCAAGGGTCCATCCCATTTTCCCCAGCGCCCGGCGATCCATTCGTTCCAGCCGGTGACCATCACAATTGGTGGCGTCAACGCCAAGGCGCGTTGCCATTGCTCGGCGAAGTTGTAGCCGTGGTTGACCGCCTCCGGACCGGTTTCCACGCGGTCCCGGTGGAAACTCCGTCCGCGCGCCTCGCCGGAACTCATATTGGTGACCTGGCCATCTTTTTGGCGCAGGTTCTGGGCCACGGAAACGGTGAGCTGCTCCGGCTTCGCGGGGTCTTCGGTGTATCCGTAGGGTTGGGGGTAGGTCGCTTCCCAATGCCACGCATACGGGGTGTTCACCAACGTAAAGGGCCAATGCGCGCGCCGCAGGGTGAAGAATTCCTTTAATTCCGCGCTGGCCGCCGCCGGATCGCAGATCATCAACGGTTTGCCCTGCCAGCGGAACCACAGCTCGGCGTATTCGCCCGGGCGATAGAGATCATCGTAAATCTGTTGGGCGGTTTCCCCGGCGCGCGTATTCACCATGAAAGCGATTTGCGGCGTCCGACCACCCGCCTGGCGCACGCACCGAAACACGGCACAGAGCGCACGGTAAGCTGCCGGATAAGTTTGCGCGTTGGTGGTGTCGAAAATGAGTGTGTCCACTCCGGCATCGGCCAGCAGTTGCGCGTGCCGCCGTAGCACCCACGGGTCATCACTGCGATAATAACCGTAGAGCGGTTCCCCCCAATAATGATACGTCCCGATGGCCCCCCAGAGCGGCGACTGCGGTTTGTTCCGTGCGTCCGGATCCTGCGCGAGGATGCGGGTGATGTCGTAGGGGCCGTCTCCGTGCGGGTTTTTGCTGGGGGCCGCGCCGTGCCAGAGGAAATAGAACATTCCCACGAACCGGTCCGTTCGGGGCGGGCCCACCTCGCGGGCCAGCGGCAACGTGCGGTGCAACGCATCGGTTGCCGGCCACGGGACGCCGGGATTTTCAGCCCGGCCCAGGTGAATCGTGCCCATGCCTGCCAGGAACAGCCCGAGCCCGCCAAGCCAGCGGACTCGTTGACGATGAAAACGGAAAATAACCATCGCACCGCCCAGCGTAGAGGGAAGATTCATGGTGCCACAAGCTTGCGCACGCGACCGATCAAGAAATGACGCATCGGTCCATGCGCTTTACACCGGACAATTTGTTGATGTAAACGGCCTGGTTGGGCAGATCGTCTGACGTACTCCCCGTCGCTGCTGACAGTAGAAAGCACTTGAGGACGGCCGCACGCCATGACGCGTCGTGTTCACAAGTCCAGACCAAGAGCCGGCTGGCTCGTGTTCATGTAATCTTCGGCGGAGCGAAGGAATTCTCGCCGGATTTCAAAAAGGAAGCGCTGGAGCGCGGCATCTTTGTCGCCATCAGTCTGCCAAGAAATTTTCAAGCTCCAGGGGAGCGGAATATGGCGCCCCCGACGGAGCTGCGACCAATTCTTCGTCTTGGGCCATCCGGCATGTTCTCGATTTGATGGTCGCAACGCGGTTAAACCTGAATCGCCGCGGGCTTCCGCCCACGGATGCGTTCCCAATCCCATTTGACCCCGCCGGGGTCGCAGATGCCCGCCGTCCAACACCGTGGGTGGGGTCACCCACGGCTATTCGGATTGTGTCCCTTCAGGACAAATGAATTCACCGCAAGACACGCCCCGGAACAGGTGCGCTCCCCGATTCCATCCAGTGCTATGCCGGAAAGCGGCAGAGGACTGCCGCACTCCACGACGCTTCGCGTCCGTCCACGCGCCGGGTCCATGCGCCAGCTTTTGGACTGCGCCTGTCCTCTGGCGCTTTCGACCAACAGAAACAGCCTCGCCCAGGACAATGCCTGGTGCCGCCAGTGTAGGAGATGATGCACCCCCTCGCCAAAGCGGATGCCCAGCCCCGGCAGAGGCGGCATCGTTATAGCAACAGCCGCAAACAATTGCCCAGCTCCGTCAGGAGCGGGATCGTCCGGAGGCAGAACCAAATCGCCGTTGCCTCCAATCTTGGCCTCGGCGCCAAAGGAGAAAAGATGCCGTCCCGGACGGGGCTCTAAATGTGTTAGGGTCTGCGTTTCCTATAAAGATGCCGCGCCTCCGGCGCTCCCGCGGCCCCGGGGGGCTGGAGCGACCTCAAGGAGCGAGCTACAGGACTATGGCGCGGGCGGGGTAGCCGACTCACTCCGGCGCGGCCTGAGCGGAGCACGATTCCTTATCACCGTTTGTGCGGGACACTCGGCGCTTTCTTTTCGAGCTTCCCTTTAACCCGTTTACTTGCTGCTGACGGTCGAGTTGCTCCACAACCAGACGGTCGCCATGCCCAGAACTGCGCCAGCTATCAAACCGACTGTGAGGAGAGCGTATTCGATCCGACCTGCGTTCAACGCCCTTGCTACACCTGCCGCCCAGCCCAATCCAACCAAGGCGGTGCTAAGGACAAACACAATCCGGGAAAGCCCACCTTGTGCCACACGCGAAAAGTTGCTTAAGACGCCGAAACTTAACAGCGCGAGTGGAACTGTCAGCAACAAGCAACACCAGACGCTAAATAGTCCGCCTAGCATAGCAGTAAAAGCCACTCCTATTCCAACCGACCAATCGAAATCCGGCTGTCGTCTCATCCCGTCCAGCCAAAGCCACACAGTGGATGCGTACCATGGAAAAATGAAAGTCCAAAGCAGAAAGTGTTTTACGAATCGCGCCATAAAGACTTCCTCCAACGGGAACAGTAGGAGAGAGGCCGCCCCGGAGGCAACTCCGGCATTTCCGGCAGCTGGCTCTTGCACGCTGGGGCGAGTTGGCTCCAACCAAAATCCCAAGCTCCAAGAGGCATCCCTACGACCGGAATGAACGTGCATTGAGCGTAACACTTGACGTGCGCCAAGAGACGGCAGCAGTTTCGCCTGTCGTAGCCCTGGTATTTGGACTGGCAGCCTTTCTCCGCGTTAACAAGGCAACTCGCTACTCCTTCTTCCTCAATTGGATCCCTCTTTGGCCACCTTCCGGGGCTCGGGCTGTAATACCGATACCCGTAGTAGAGCGGGTCGGTTTCGCCGTCCTGGTATTGAGTCGAGAACCGGAAGGGACTGGCCTGAGCCATGGGGCCGATTTCACGCAACCGCGCCGCGCGTGGACCGGGTCCGTAACGGGGGTTTTCGCTGTCCTCCGTCGCGGTTACCGGCGCATCAATCATGGCGGGATACTGCGCGCGTAACTGGCGAGCCATGTCGGAAGCGTGGAGGCCGCACCATGCGTTGTCAATACCCCGAACCGCCCCCAAATTCCCCAAAGCCGCAACGGCACAGTTGCGACTGGGGAGCATACGCGCCGCGCGTGTGCCGGCGGACGCCTCGTCCGCCGGAAACGAGACCGTTCCAACGCATCCTACGGTTCACCTCACTTGCCCGAGTCAGTGTTCGCCGCGAGGCGCGTCGAACGGCACCCGGGGCGGGTGCGCTCCCCAACTTCGTCCAACGCGGCCATTGGAAAGCGGCCGGGGACGGCCGCACTCCATGGCGCTGCGCGTTCAATCATGCGGCGGGGACTCAGCACCTTGAACTTCACCACCAGGGGGTCACGATGTCCCCAGTCTTTCCCAGGAATGCGGGAAATCTTTTTGACCTGGCCCGCCGGCTCTGTTTAGCTGGCCCGGCGTCGCCATTGGCGGCGCGCG
>MWDV01000340.1 GCA_002070715.1 Verrucomicrobia bacterium ADurb.Bin118 | reverse complement strand
CGGCAGGGCGTGATTGTGGACACGGCGCACTCGGGCACGGTGATGAATCTTGATGCGCGCGACCTCACACCGCCGTTCACGGCCGGCGCGCTGCGCGGCGGGTCACATGTCCACGTGTGGGACGCCGCGGGCGAATGGGTCAGCTTCACCTACGAGGACCACGTGCTGGCGCAATTCAAGGAAACGTCGGCGACCCACGACCTCAATCTCCGCAACCTCGGCGTGAGCGTGCCGCGCGCCGGCGGGGTGCGGGTGGGCCGGGATCATCCACGCAATCACGATGGGGAATACTTCACTGTATTGGTCTCACGCACCACGGCGCAACCCCGGCCCGGCTCGGATGAAATCAACCGGGCGTTTGAGGAGGGCTGGGTGGGCACCAACGGCTATGTGCGCGCGGATGGTTCGCGCCAACGCCGCGCCCTGGCGTTCCAAGGGCAGGTCGTAACGGCCAACCATCAAACCATGGCCGAAGTGTTCATCGTGGACCTGCCCGAAGACCTGACCCAACCGGGCGACGGGCCGCTCGCCGGCACAGAAACGCGCGCGCCCTTTCCACCGCGCGACGTGGTGCAACGGCGTCTCACCTTCACGGCGGAACGCCAGTTTCCCGGTCTGCAAGGACCGCGTCACTGGTTGCGCAGCGCGCCGGACGGCTCGCGCATTGCGTTTCTGATGAAGGACGATGCCGGCGTGGTGCAGCTCTGGACGGTTTCTCCCAACGGCGGGCCACCCCGCCAACTCACCCGCAACCTGCATCCCATCGCGTCCACCTTCACTTGGAGCCCGGATGGCCGCCATCTGGCGCACATCATGGATAACAGCGTTTGCGTGACCGATGCCCGCTCCGGCGAAACGCGTCGTATCACGCCGCGCACCGCGGACGCTACCGCCCCTCGTCCCGAGGCGTGCGTCTTCTCGCCGGACGGCCGCCAGATTGCCTTCGTGCGCCGCCTAACCGGGGACGGCGTGACAGCCAACCAGATTTTTGTCGCCAACCGCAGAGATTGAATTCTCCATGAATTCCGTCACTTCTCTGCTAAATCTCAGAATAACGCCCGTGTCTCTGGCTTGAGGGTTCAGCGGCCAGGATTTTCCGTTGAGTCACCGGGGCTGACGCGTGAGTTTCTAATACCGCGCACAGACAAACGACAAGCGGGATTTATGAAGTTTTTTGAAAAAAGGCCTGCACCTCCGCACGAATCCCGCAAAAGGCAAAGACGCAGAGTTGATGTTAGAGTTGGTGGAACTGGAGAATTTCGAGCGCGCCCGAGAGAAATTTCAGAAAATCATCCCGCCCTTGCTACGCTGGCTCAAGCCGGACGCGACGTGTCCGGCGCGCCAACGGGCCTTGAAGGGCTACGGCTGGCCGGACGAGACAACTTTGGCCTGATTTCGCGGGATGTGAATTTACCGGACCTGTGCGGGTTTGCGATTTGCTCGCGGTCAAACCCAAACTCGTCTACCCAACGGACGCCAAGGTGTGTGTTTCCGGGCGTTGCATCGCCGAAGATGCCCGATGCAGGCGCGAACTCGGTGCGGCGAACTATAGCGGCCCCCCTTAAACTTGGCGCGTGGGACAACCGATAGGGCGCGTCACTCCGGGCGCGCCGGGGGGATAAATCAGCCGGAGTGGATTGGCCGCGACGGCGGGCAACCGACGCCCCGCCCCGCCCCCGTTTTTTCCATTGCGCCAAGGTTAGAACGGTTTCATTTATTCTGTCGCCGCGCCCGTCCGTTTACAGCGGGGACACTCCGGCCCTTCCTGGTCGCCGGCTCACGACGGCGGCGGCCCAATTTCTTAACACGCTCCAGCCCGATGATGTTTATGACGGAGGCACCTGCCCCCTCGACAATTTCACACGATACTGCGGCGCAAGCTCTTTAATGTTTCCGCGTAGATTCCGGGGAAACAGTTCGTCGGCATTTACGCCCAAAGCCCTTGCAATCACAAAAAGCTCCAGGTCCGTAACGCGCCGGTCTTGGTTTTCCAGCCGGGTGACCGATTCACGACTGGTATCCCATCCCGACAACTGCAATTTCAAGGCGAGCCGCCCCTGGGTCCACCCCTTGAGCGCGCGTAGTTTTCGCACTTGGGGGCCGATTACATTAAGATTTGAAGCATCACTTTTGATGCTTGGCACCGTAACAAGCGCGGCGGATAATCCGTGTGAGCTTTACCGCACATTAAAGCTTGCCTTGGTGCGGGAAGAAGCATACACAACCTGGCGACGAAGGCGTCGGATGAAAAACACAGACAGCCAGACGACCCGCACTGCGCTAACCGGCCATCACTGGTTATGCCTTGCACCCGTGAGTTGCTGCGGCGGGGCGGTGAAAACGGGTTTGGGTTTCCTTTTTCTGAACGCGACTTTTCGCTTGTCTGGAGTTGTGTTCCATCATTTTTCCCGTCGGTCTTGAAATCCCACCCATGAAGGAGTCTATGAAAACAACATGCAAACCCTGGCGGCCCCTCGCCGTCATTCTGCTTGGTTGCGCCGGCGCGCTGCTGGCCGTCTGGCGGGCGCCCGCGCAGGAACTGAAACAGGTCTTCGACCCGCCATTGTTTGGGACGTTCTGGCTGCTGTCCTTTGAACTCGATGGCAAGCACTCGCCGCCCTATCCGTTCGACCCGTATGCGGGGGAGGTGCCGCTGTATCGAATCGAGGGTTTTTTCAACAACTATTTGGTGGCGGACAGCCTGGAGGAGTATCAGGCGTTGAGAGCAAAGAAGATGGCGGAAGCATACGGAGGAATGAGCATGATGAGCGGGGAAGGCCCGCCCCTGCCGGGAGAAGGAGGCGGGGGCGGAGAAGGCGGCGGCCCCCAACACAGTCCTCCGGTTTATGGGAGTAACGATTTATGGCTTGAAATCATTTCCGTCGCCAACGCCACCGGAAGTTTTACCATCCACACGCCCGCGGTGGCCGCCTACGATTTGTTTGGCACGACCAACCTCAGCCCCCATGTGCCGGGGCTGAATCTGACGAATTGGGTGTGGCTGCTGCGGACGGATGTGGGCCAGACCAACCTCGTGTTGACTAGCCTGTGGCCGGGCATGGGTTTTTTCGTGCTGGGTACGATGCAAGACACGGATGGCGACGGGCTTACCGACGCTTATGAAAAGCTGGTTTCCCATACGAATCCCGCCCTTTGGGACACGGACGGCGACGGCCTCTCCGATGGGTGGGAAGTCGCCCACGGCATGAATCCGCTGGTGGATGAGAGCGCCCAAACCTCCGGGCGAATCAACTACCAATACGACGCTTCCGGCTGGCTGTGGGGCGTTTCGGGCATTTGGAGCGAGAGCGTCGGCCTCGATAACGAGGGGAATGTGTTGCAACTGCCATGAATCCAGAAGGGAGCAAAGACATGAAAACGATACGATTTCTGACCTTGGGTTTGTTTGCCATCGCCACCGTTTGCCAAGCCCAAGTTGATCCTGAATTTACGCAGCCGGGTTGGTTCCGCTCCACGGAACGCGCCGTTCCCGAGCCGCTGGAAATCAATTCGGCGGCAGTCCAGGAATACGAAGAAGGGGTTGAAGCATCCCGCGACGGCGGCATGGGGCTGCGGTCACTGGCCAGCTACCCGGAAATGGCCGAGGCCATCACTCCCGAAATTGAAGCCCTGGCGCACGGCTTGGAACATGACCCGGTGAAGATTTTCTATTACGTGCGCGACTACATCCGCTACGTGCATTATTTCGGCGCGAAGAAAGGGGCGCACCTGACGCTGCTGGAGCGCAGCGGCAACGATTTTGACCAGTGCGCCTTGCTGGTGGCCTTGTTGCGCGCCGCCGGTTATTCCAACGCGGCCTACCGCTTTGGCCTGGTGCGCCTGCCCTATGAACGCCCCCCCGACGGCGATGCCCTCCTCCCCGACTTCAAGCACTGGCTGGGATTGACCAAGGCCAACACCAACTGGACGGAGACGTTGAATTATGTCAGCGACCTGCAGGGAACGCGCGGCTTTCCGTTTTTGGGCTATGACACTGACAATCTGTATTTTCACCGAGTGTGGGTGCGGCTCCCTTGGGAGGGGGTTGACTATTCGTTGGACCCGGCCTTCAAGGTCCATGAACCGATTACTGGGATTAACCTGACCAACGCCCTGTCGTGGAGCAGCAACGCGGTCTGGAAGGCGGCGGGCGGCACCAGCACGGCCAATTACGCGCAAAACCTGAGCGAAGCGAATTTGCGCAACAAACTGCGCGACTACACCACCAACCTGCTCAACTATCTCCAAACCAACTGTCCCAACACGCCCGTGGAGAAAATTCTGGGCGGGCAGCACCTTCTCACCGGTCAATCGTTTGGCGACACGCTGCCATGCACGCCTTGCGTGTGGGTAGCCGCCGCGCCGGCGGTGGACTGGGATTACATCCCGACGAACCTGATGGCGAGTCTCAAGATCACCGTGGATACGACGACGAACCGGCTGCTGTTCCTGCCCCAGTTGCAGGGCCAATGCCTGGCCCTCACGTTCACCACCAATGGCCTCGGTCAGCTTTGGCTGGACGATGAACTTCTGTTGCAAAAGCAGACCAGCGGCGGGAGTAGCGTCAATGTTGCGCTGGCGGTGGATCACCCGCACGGAAAATGGGATTGGGTCAACAACACATTGATCAATACCAACTGGAATGATCACTTCGTTACCAACACCTACCAGCGCACCAACGCCAGCTACGCGATCACCTACGCCTTCGAGCCGCATCGGGACTGGCTGTTGCAACGGCAGCGCAAGCTCGACCAATATCGCCAGCAGGGTTTGGCGGACACCTCCCGCGAAGTCACCACCGAAACCCTCAACCTCATGGGCTTGAACTGGATGTTGCAGACCGAGCGCCTGGATGAAGTGCTCGCGACGCAACAGGCCATGCTCTTGCAAAACCACCACCGCCTGGGGCGGATGGCGCAGGAGTTTGGCAAGGGCTATTACATTGACGTGTATCAGCAACTATCCGGCTGCTATTCCGCCAGTGGCATCAACACGAACGACGCCGCGCGCCGAAACCGCTTCCTCGACGTGAGCGGTTATTTTGCCAGCGCCGCCGAGCACGGCCTGATTGAACAATTGCAATCCAGCAACCTGGTCGCCGCCTCCACCATCAAGATGCTGCAAATCGGCAACACCAACGGCCAGCGCACCTATCTCGCCAAAAGTGGCAACTGGTCCACGGTTCAGGGCAACCTGAGCAATTACGATAAAAATTATCTCAAGACCAACTTCATTGATAAAGGTCACTGCTGACCCACAGGGTTGAGGAATAAAAAAGGTTGGCGTGCGGGTTTACGCCCTGCCACAAGGAAGGGCATGAAAAAAAACATCGTCAAGCCAACCGCCAGCAAGTTCTCGCTCTTGCGGCAAGTTTGCAACTTCATTCCGTCGCATCTGGCGCCGCGTCTGGCGCGCGAAA
>MWDV01000339.1 GCA_002070715.1 Verrucomicrobia bacterium ADurb.Bin118 | reverse complement strand
GCCGACAACCAAGCGGGCACATCAGCTTTGCGATAACAACCCAGGCCGGTAAGGTCGAGGTACAGGCCCGTGGCTTCGGCCAGCGCGAGCAGTTGCCGGAGCCGCCCGAGCGCGCGGTTGTTGGGCTGGTCCGGGGCGGTCATGAACCGGGCCAGTTGCAGGTGAACGCGCACCACGTTCGCGCCGAGGGCTTTCATCTCGCGGAAATCCTCGACCACGGTGGACCATTCCGTTTCCCAGAAGTCTTCGATCAGGCGCATCTGGAAATCGCGGTCGTAGTTGAAACCCCACGGAGTGAACGGTTGGCCACGGCGCGCTTCCACAAAACCGGGTTGTCCCGGTGCCACTTGAATCCAGTCCAGACGAGGCGGGCTCCGATGGGTCGCGCATCCCGCGATCAACCCCATCGCGACCAACACGGCGATGGCCGGGGCGGTTTTCACACGCTGAACAATTCCTGGATGACCACCCGGAACTCCGGCAGGAGATTTTCCGTGAGCAATTCCGAGCCCGCCAGAATCCCTTTGAGGACGAGGCCGAACGGGCTGGCGTGGTAAACCTCCACGTTGTCGTAGCGCGGATCTATCATCCAGAGCCGCGGCAGGCGCAACTCTTCATAGAGCGCCTTCTTGATGACGGTGTCGGGGTGGTGATCGCCGGCGTTGACGATTTCCGCGGCGAGCCAGAGTTTGCCGGTGGCCGCCGTGACGAGCGCGAGATCGGGACGCAACGCGGCCCGGGGGGAGAGCACCACCTCGGTGCGGCGGGGCAGCAATCGGGCGGTGGGGTTTTTGGCGACACTGGCGGCCACCGCCCCGTGCAGCCGCTCGCAAATACGTTCATGCCGTTCGCCGGGCGGCTGACGCACCGTAGGCGTGCCCTCGAGAAGCTCTTCGTAAGCAAGGCTCATTTGCCCAACACTCTACGCAGGAAGCGGGCGGTGTGCGAGTGCGGGTTGCGCGCCAATTGTTCCGGCGTGCCCGCGGCCACCAGCCGTCCGCCGTCCGCGCCGCCCTCCGGGCCGAGGTCAATGATCCAATCGGCTTCGGCGATCAAGTCGAGGTTGTGTTCAATCACGATGACCGAATGGCCGGCGTCCACCAGCCGCTGGAGCACATTCACCAGCAATCCCACGTCAGCGGCGTGCAAGCCGATGGTGGGTTCTTCCAGGATGAAAAGATGGCGTGAGGTTCCGGACCGGCGCGCCTTGGGCGAGGCGTCTGCCGAAGTCAGTCCGCTTAACAAATGCGTGACGAGCTTCACGCGTTGGGCTTCCCCGCCGCTGAGCGTGGGACTGGTTTGGCCGAGCTTGAGGTAGTCCAGTCCGGTGTCGTGCAAAGCCTGCAGCGCTCGCCGGATCCGGGGATGGGAGGCAAAGAACGCCAGCGCTTCCTCCACCGACAGGTCCAGCACCTCGGCCACATTTTTTCCGCGATAGGTGAGGTCGAGGGTTTCGCGATTGAACCGGGTGCCGTGGCAGGTTTCGCACCGCACGAAGGCGGTTGGGAGAAAATTCATTTCCAGCTTGAGCTGGCCGGCGCCCTCGCATTCCGGACAGCGGCCTTGCGCGCTGTTAAACGAAAACCGGCTCGCCGTGTAGCCCCGCATCCGTGCCTCGGGTGTCTGGGCAAACAGTTGGCGGATGTCATCGAAAAAACCGACGTAAGTGGCGGGCACCGAACGCGGGGTGCGTCCGATGGGCGATTGGTCCACCTCGTAAACCGCCTTAAGCGAGGCGTAGCCGCGAACCTCCGGCGCGATGGAAGCGCGGCGGCGGGGTGGGGCGACCGCAGACGCCGGGCGCTTCGATTGCAGCGCGGTTTGCAGGGCGGGCAGCAGACATTCCCGAACCAACGTGCTTTTGCCCGAACCACTGACGCCGGTCACCAGCACCAGCCGGTTCAGCGGAAAGTGGACGGTGAGATTTTTCAGATTGTGCGCGGCGGCGTGATACAGCGTGAGCCAATCGGTGGGCGGCGCGTCGGGCGATGATGTGCTTCGTTTGGCGTCCGGCGGTGTCACCGGGCGGCGTTCGCCGCGGGTGGGGAAACGTTTTTTTGCCCGCAAACATTGGCCGGTGATGCTTTCCGGATGACGCCGCAACTCCGCCAGCGGCCCCGCGGCCACGACTTGGCCGCCATGCACGCCCGCGCCCGGGCCCAAGTCCACGATCCAATCCGCCTGGCGCATGGTTTGTTCGTCATGCTCAACCACCACGACGGAATTGCCGCGACGACGAAGTTGGGCGAGCGCGGTCAACAGTTGTTCGTTGTCGCGGGGATGCAGGCCGATGGTGGGTTCATCAAGAATGTAAAGCACACCGCTCAGGTTCGAGCCGAGTTGGGCCGCCAGCCGGATGCGCTGGCTTTCGCCGCCGGAGAGCGTGGGCACGGCGCGGTCCAGTTGCAGATAGCCGAGACCAACCTCTTGAAGAAATCGCAGCCGCTCACGAATCTCCGGCAGAATGTCGCGGGCGATCAATCCGGCGCGTCCGGTGAATTTGACCCGCCGGAAAAGTCCGCCTGCCGAGGCGACCGCCAGTCGGCCGATTTCCTCGATGGTCAGCGGCGCCACGAGAGGGGGCAGTGGAAGCCGCACCGCCCGGGCCAGCGGATTCAACCGCGCGCCGTGACAGGCGGGACAGACTTCGCGCTCAGTGGCCCAGCTCCACCAGCTTTCCTCGATGCTGTCGGCGTTCGCGCCGCGTTCCACGTCCGGCAGATAAAACAGTTCGCCAAAGCCGCGGCATTGGGGACACCAGCCCTGCGCCGAATTATAGCTGAAATTTTTCGGGTCCAGCACCGGAAAGGAACGGGCGCATCGAGGGCAGGCGCGTTCGGTGGAGTGGACGGTCAGCTTGCCGTGTTGATCGAGCGCGAACAGGGTGCCCTTGCCGAGCGCCAACGCCGTTTCGACCAGTTGCGAAAGCGATTGCCG
>MWDV01000338.1 GCA_002070715.1 Verrucomicrobia bacterium ADurb.Bin118 | reverse complement strand
GATGAAATCGCTTCGGCATAACCTTTCATGTCATGCCCTCCAACAAAATGCAACTACAAACAGGAAATGGTATTACACCCGGGGCAATGACCTGAGCGGCACCTTGCAAGAGGCGGGCGGGATTGGCGGGTTGCTCGCCCGAACGGACCTTCCGCACTTCACACGTCGCAATCCGCACTGGCGCATGCCTATTATCATTGTGATGGCAATGGCAACGTGACGTGCTTGGTTGACACCAACGGCCAGGTGGTGGCTCCCACAGTTGGAGAAGCTGCCGGAGTCGGGGCCGCCATTGGGGCAGGCGTTGGCGCTCTCAAGAGCGGAGGATGTAACGAATGATTTGGCTGCGACACGAGAAACCAAAGCGATGGGAACTCGAATATCACGGACCTGGCGGTGCCTTCTTGAAGTCCTTGCTCGGCGCCACAGGAATCAAGTCGTTAGCGTTGAGGCGCGGAGTGTTTTCCGGTTGCGACGTCAACTTTCTTGGCCGGCTCACGAGCTTGGAAGGATTGACCGTTGTTGACTGGAAGTTGAAGGACGCTCGACCAATTGAACGCCTGACCAACTTGCGAAAGCTGCGACTACAAACTCCGGCACTCGACGCCCCCGTTGACCTTCGGCGGTTTCCTGAACTACAGGACTTGAGTGTTGACGCTGCCGAATTCGTCACCGCGCTCGAATCGTGCGCGAACCTCGAGCAACTGTTCATTGCGCGCCTCAAGAGTGAAGCACTCAGCAGTCTGAACAATTTGCGGAAGCTCAAGGCTGCGGAGTTTTCGGAGCCGGCGTTCCATCGAATCGGACCTGTGGACTTGCCCAAGTTGGAATCTCTGATCTTCAAGGCCGCACGCGACTTGGAGGACTGGGGCGGATTGGAAGGGTTGCCGGCCCTCAAGAAGCTCTGGCTGTTCAAGGCCCCCAAGCTCAAGTCGCTGGATGCCTTCAAGCAGCTTCGCGAACTGGATTGGCTGTTGCTGGAGGACTGTGGACGACTGGACTCCCTCCAGCCAATTGCGCAACTGCCTCGACTTCGCCAGATCAATATCATCGGGAACACCCGGATCATGGACGGTCAAATGTCCGCGCTGTTGAGCGCTCCGAATTTGCAGGTAGTGAGTTTCCCGACGCGTCCCAGCTACGACGCGACAGAGCAACAACTGACTGACGCAATCGCCAAACGGAGGAAGTGACCCGCCCGGCTGTCCCGCGCAAACGGTGACGAGGAAATCTCTGGCGCAACAACTCGCCCGAAAGCTCGCAGACCCACGCCGTCAGGTCGGGGCAGGACGATGGCTGGACGGGCAGCGGGAGCGCCGGAGGCGCGGCATCCTTGTAGGAAACGCAGACCCTAACATTTAGAGCCCCGTTAGGGGCGGTATCTGCCCTCCTTTTGTGCCGAGGCGGAGATTGGAGGCAACGGCGATTGGGTTGTGCCTTCGGATGATGCCGCTCCTGACGGAGCTCGGAAATTGTTTCCATTGGATTCTACAATGATGTCGCCCCTGACGGGGCTGGGCTTCCGCTTTGGTGAGTGGGCGCATCATCGAGCGGTGGCGGGACCAAGACATTGTCCTGGGTGAGGCTGTTTCTGGTTGTCGAAAGTGCCAGAGGACAGGCGCCGTCCAAAAGCGGGCGCATAGATCCGGTGCGCAGACGGACGCGAAGTGTCGTGGAGTGCAGCCGTCCCCTGCCGCTTTCTGCTGGTGGATGGTGTTTTGGGGTGATTTGCAGGGTTGATGGGGGACGAAGGAAGGTGGGTGGTGCCGTAGTGTAGGGGGCGATCTGCCATTGACTTGCTGCGGGTGGCGGCCAAAATACGGGGTAGATGAGATTCGTCGCAAATAATGGTTCCGGTTGCCCGGGCGACGTCCTTTTCCCTTCCTATCCGTCCCATGTCATCGTTCATTCTTTCACTGGATCAAGGCACGACTAGTTCGCGGGCAATTGTCTTCAATCAGGCCGGGGAAATCCGGGCGGTGGCGCAGCAGGAGTTCCGGCAAATTTATCCCCGCGCGGGCTGGGTGGAGCATGATCCGCTCGAAATTTGGAACACGCAGTTGGCCACCGCGCGGGAAGCCCTGACCTTGTCCGGCGTGAAAGCCCATGAGATCGCCGGGATCGGGATCACCAACCAACGCGAAACGACGGTGGTTTGGGATCGCCGCTCCGGGGTGCCGGTGAGTAACGCTATTGTCTGGCAAGACCGGCGCACGGCCGAATTTTGCGAGACCTTGAAGCGCAGCGGCCAGGCGGCGTTGATTCAACGCAAGACCGGACTGGTGGTGGACGCTTATTTTTCCGGCAGCAAGCTCCGGTGGATTTTGGACCACGTTCCCGGTGCGCGCGAGCGGGCGATGCGGGGCGAGCTGGCATTCGGCACGGTGGACACCTGGTTGCTGTGGCATTTCACACAGGGCCGGTTGCATATCACCGATCCGAGCAACGCCTCGCGCACGATGCTGTTCAATCTGCAAACCGGCGATTGGGATGACGAACTGCTGGAGTGGTTCGATGTGCCGCGCGAGGTGCTGCCGCAGATCCGGGCGTCCAGTGAAGGCTACGGGGAAACGGCGGCGGCGTTGCTGGGCGCGTCCGTTCCCTTGGGTGGAATTGCCGGCGATCAACAAGCGGCTTTGTTCGGCCAAAATTGTTTTGCCCGGGGACTCGCCAAGAACACCTACGGTACCGGCTGTTTCATGTTGATGAACATCGGCGCCGAGGCGGTGCCGTCGAAGCATCAACTTCTCACGACCGTAGCCTGGCGGCGGCAAGGCCGGACGGATTTTGCCTTGGAAGGCAGCGTGTTCATTGGCGGCGCGGTGGTGCAATGGCTGCGTGATGGGTTGGGCCTCATCCGGTCCTCATCCGAGGTTGAGGCGCTGGCCGCCTCGGTGCCGGACTCGGACGGTGTTTATTTTGTGCCGGCGTTTGCGGGCTTGGGCGCGCCGCATTGGGATCCCTACGCGCGCGGGGTGGTCGCCGGAATTACCCGCGGCACGACGGCGGGGCATCTGGCCCGGGCCGCTTTGGAGGGCATCGCCTTTCAGGTGGCGGATATTCTCGACGTGATGAAACAAGATTCCGGTGTGGCCATGCATGAATTGCGCGTGGACGGCGGGGCTTGCGCCAACAACCTGCTCATGCAGATGCAGGCGGATCTTTTGCAGGTGCCGGTCGTCCGTCCCCGGATTATTGAAACGACCGCCCTGGGCGCGGCGTATCTGGCGGGGTTGGCGGTCGGTTTTTGGAAGGACGCGGAAGCCATTCAACGCGTCTGGCAGGTGGACCGGGCTTTTGAACCCCAGATGCCCGCCGACGAAGTGACGCACCGGCGGCAACGCTGGTCCGAGGCGTTGCAGCGCGCCAAACATTGGGTCCCAACGCCGGCTTGAAACCTTGTTCCCATACAAACCATGAGTCCTTATCTCGCGGAATTCCTCGGCACCACCCTCCTGATTATTTTCGGCAATGGCGTGGTGGCCAACGTCCTGTTGTCCCGCACCAAAGGTCATAACTCCGGCTGGATCGTGATCACCGCCGGCTGGGGGCTGGCGGTGTTTGTGGGTGTCTTTTGCGCGCAACCTTTCAGTGGCGCGCATTTGAATCCGGCGGTCACGCTGGCCATGGCTGTGGCTGGTCAAATGCCGCCCGGCCAGGTGGCCGGCTATATGCTGGCCCAAATGCTCGGCGGCATCCTGGGCGGTGCGCTCGTTTTCTTTTTCTACCGGGAACACTTCAAAGCGTCCCCGGACGCCGAAACCAAACGCGCTTGTTTCTGCACGACGCCAAACATTCGTCAGTTGCCCCAGGCATTTTTCTGTGAGGTCCTGGGCACGTTCGCGCTTGTGCTGCCGGTTTTTCTGATGACCCAGGCGACGGTGCAGTTGCCGGACGCCTCGGGCACGCCACAGTCAGCCGTCATCGGATTGGGAACACTGGGGGCGTTGCCGGTGGGGTTACTGGTGTTTGCCATTGGGCTGTCGCTGGGCGGGCCGACGGGTTACGCCATCAATCCTGCCCGGGATCTGGGGCCGCGGCTGGCACACGCTTTCCTGCCCGTACCCGGCAAAGGCAGTAACGATTGGGGTTATGCTTGGGTGCCGGTCGTGGCGCCGATGCTCGGCGGATTGCTCGCCGCCGGGGTTCATTTGCTGTTGCGCTGACGGTCGGTTGAAAATATCTCGCACGGACTGCAGCCGGCGCGAGGGGCGGAACTTTGCGGTTCGCATCCAACTTCGGCTGAATCCGAATCGCCGTCTTCGTGCCGGGACGTAATTTGAGGATCCCAGTCACGGTCGGCGACGGACCTTTCGCCGCGATAGCGGCGTTGGAGGTGGCGCGATTTGTCCAGCGACCGGTGGGGGGTACGCGCTTGGTTTGGGCGCGCAAAATCGAGACTCGAAATGAGGAACGCGTAGCCTAGAATGCGGGCGTGCCATTTTGGTTTACCATTAAAGAGCTGGGGCGCCGCGCCTTGGAGCGGGGGCAGACGCTCTTGTGGCGGTATTGGCGGCGGGCACTGCGGATT
>MWDV01000337.1 GCA_002070715.1 Verrucomicrobia bacterium ADurb.Bin118 | reverse complement strand
CTGACGCACACCAAAAACACGGCGTGGGCCGACGCGGCCGGAGACCAACCCGAACATGGCGGGCTCACTCCGTTGGGGGAGGACGTGGTGCGCGAGTTGAACCGACTGGGCATGATGGTGGACCTGGCCCACGTGGCGGATGACACCATGCGCGCCGCCCTGCGGGTGAGCCGGGCACCGGTGATTTTTTCCCACTCCAACGCGCGCGCCCTTTGCGATCACGAACGCAATGTGCCCGACGACATCCTGCGCGAAACGGCGCGGAAACGCGGGATCGTGATGGTCTGTTTCCTGCCGGGGTTCGTCACCAATTCGGCCCGCGACGCCTTTCGCGCCGCCACCGAGGAACGCAAACGGCTGGCGACGTTGTATCCTCACGACCCGGACCGGGCGGCGGCGGAAATGAAACAATGGCGCCAGACGCACCAAGACAAGACGACGCCCACCGTGAGTGATGTGGCGGATCATGTGGATCATCTCCGCCAGGTCATGGGCATTGATCACATCGGGTTGGGCTCGGATTTTGACGGATTCAACGGCGCGGTGCGCGGCTTGGAGGATGTGTCGAAATTCCCGGTGTTATTGGCCGAACTCGCCCGGCGCGGATACAGTCGGGAGGACTTGGAAAAAATCGCCGGCTTGAATCTGTTGCGGGTGATGCGCGAGGTGGAAACCGTGGCCCGCGAAGGGGCGGCTCCATCCGCTCCGTAAGTCAGCCTTGGGGCGGCGGGTGAACGGCGGCGTCCTTGGACGCGCGGACAAAAAAACCGGGCCAAACAACCAGAGGGTGGCTGAGAGGCCCGGGGAGTTTTCGAATTAGTACAATCAGTAGGATCAGGGGGAACTCGAACCGGGGCTGTACAAAACCCGGCTCGAAAGTCTCAGGTCTGTTGCCAGACAAATTCAAAGAACCATCGCGATTTTGTGCGGTGTGTCTCCAAGAAACCAAAAATTAGCGCACCCGTCAATTGCAGGGGATAAAGTATTAGTCAGATTGACTCCTAAAATTAGCGGCCCGGCCCCGCATGGTCGTGGGGACCACTAACATGCGCATCATCCTTCGGACGACGACGTTCCGGCAGCCTGGTCCAATAACGGCAGGCAGGTGTGAACCTTCTCCCTCAAGGCCGCGCGTTCGGCGGCACTTAAACCCGGCGGATCAAAGCGATACTGGTAATGCAGCCGGAGCACATCCTGCAGCCGACGCTGCAAATCTTCGCGTCCCAAGGCGCGCGTCGCGCGTTCCAGCCAGTCGGTCAGAGGTTCGTCCGCCGTGCGCGGCACCCCGCGCCCGGCCAACGCGCGTTCCAATTGATAGAACTCCGAATCCCGTCCGGGCCAGTCGGCGACCCCGAGTACGTCCTGATTTTCGATCGAACGGCGCCGGCGCCGGCGGCGGAAGAAAATTTGGACCAACAGCACGACCAGCACGGGTGTCAGCGACCAGAGCAGGTACTGACGCAGGTTGGTTTGGCCCCACCAAATTTTTGCGAACTCGTAACGCACCCGCGACCACGCATCGGTCAGCCAGAGCCATGGCGAAGCGGCGCGTTCGGCGGCAATCCAGCCGGGAGGGGTGGTGTCGAAATCCAACCACTCGCCCCGCGCGGCGTCCCAGACGAGACACCAAGCATGCGCGTCGCGTTGCCGCACCACGTAATGCCGGCCCGCGCCTTCATGCACGGCATAGCCCACCACGTAGCGGGCGGGGATGCCCGCCTGGCGCAACAGCAACACAGTGGCGGTGGCAAAGTATTCACAATGCCCCTGGCGCGTGTGCAGCAGGAAGCGGCTGAGCGGCGTGTCATTGGTGCGGACGAAACGCGTACGGCCCTGCCAGGTGCGGTAGGAGAAATGATCCGCAAATTGCGCGTGTAACCGTTTGAGGGTTTGGGCGAGATTGTTGCCGTCGAGATGCCAGTCGGCGGCGATCTGTTGCAAGGCCGGGCGTTCCCGTTCCGGCACGATGAGATCCTCGGCGGCATCCGGCGGCGCATCCATCGCGGCGCCTGGACCGTAAAGCGCGTCGAAAATTACCAGTCCCGGTCCGGTGGCGAGCACGGCGCCGGTGGCGTTCTTTTCCACCGTGAACGCGCGCAATTGCTCCAGTCGCCCGCTGGTGCGCGGCAGGGGCAGCAGCCCGGCGTGCGCGTCGTCTTTCCGGCCGCGAAGATAACAGGCGATGCGCACGGAAGTGTTGTAAGTCCGTCCCGGCACCAACGACCAGATCGCGCTGTCGGGCGCGGTTTCGGGGACGGTTTCAAATCCATTGGTCCCGCCGCCAGCCCGCCAGATTTCCGATCCGTAGAGACGGTAACTCGCTTCGCGCAAATAATCCGGTGGTTCCCGGCCTTCGGGCACCTGCAACCGGACCACGATCCGCGGGGAGAGTTTCAATTCTCCAATGCGCCCCAAAGCCGTGCGGCTTTGGTCGGCGTCCGTGCCGGGGCGCATCAAGCGCGCGAGCCATTGGACGTTGAGATTTTGCAGCGTCCCCAACAGTTGCGCGACCCCGAGCTGCCCGGCAAATCCCAAACCAACAGCCAGCAGCAATGTTCCCGCCCAGACGGCCGGGTGGAAACGCCGCGACCGCTGCGCCCACAACGCCCACGCCAGCAGGCCGCCCAAGCCCCAAAAGAACGAGTCAAACCAACCTTCCGCCGGCGTGTGAACGCTGGCGCCCAACAGACAGATAATGAAGTAAGGATAACCCACCGCGACCGCGATTTCCGGCGGGGGCGGGTGGCCGCGTCGTTGCGCCTGCAAGCGCCGCCGCCGATGAATCATCGAAATGGCCGCGAGCGGCACTTGATCGTGCGTATTGTAGGTGGCCGCCGCGACGAACAGGAAGAACAACAGCGGCAGCCAACGAATCAGCGCGGCGCTGGTGCGGGCGGTGGACACGCCGACGCTGCCTTGCGTGGCGGGATTGGGGTTTTGAAAAAAAGTGCCGAAGGTTGACGGCCCGTCGTTCTCGGTGAAGGCATAGACCAGCGCGCCCAGGGTCAACAGCGCGCAAAAGGTCCAGAGCCGGCGGAGATCCTCCTCGCC
>MWDV01000336.1 GCA_002070715.1 Verrucomicrobia bacterium ADurb.Bin118 | reverse complement strand
AGAGGAAACAAATGAGCGAAATCATTGAACAACTTAAAATGCAATTGGCGGCATTCGGGCCTAACTTGTTGGCGGGAATCGCGATTCTGGTCATCGGCTGGTTGATCGCCCTGTTGGCCTCGTACCTGACGCGCAAGTGTTTGGAAAAAACCACGCTCGACAATCGGATTGCGCAATGGATGGCCGGGCCCGGAGTACAAACCCAAATTCCGATTGAGCGTTGGGCGGGCAAGGCCATTTTCTACTTCTTCATGCTGTTTGTGTTGATTGCGTTTTTCACCACTGTGAAATTGCACGTCATCACCGAACCGTTGAATGCCTTGCTGCAGCCGTTGTTGGATTATCTGCCGCACCTGGTGGGCGGCGGCGTCCTGCTGCTGGTGGCGTGGATCGTGGCCACCATCCTGAAAAAGTTGCTGGCGGGGACGTTGCGGCTCGCCAAACTCGACGAAAAAGTGGGTGGCGCCATCGGTTCGGGAGAGAAACCGCTTCTGTTGAGCCAGGCCCTAGCGGAGACCGTGTACTGGTTGGTCTTTCTCTTTTTCCTGCCCTCCATTCTGCAGGCGCTGCGGATGCAGGCTTTGTTGGAACCGGTGACGACGTTGTTGAACAAGGTCTTCGCGTTCCTGCCCAATCTGATTTCCGCCGTGGCCATCGGCTTGGTGGGTTGGTTTATTGCCCGGGTCGTCCAGCGCATCGTGCAAAGCCTGCTCGTTGCCGCCGGGGCGGATAGTCTCAGTGAAAAATGGGGCGTCGCGGCTTCGCTCGGCAAACAGAAACTCTCCGGCGTGTTGGGATTGGTGGTTTATTTTATCATCCTCGTGCCGGTGTTGATTAGCGCGTTGTCCGCCTTGCAGTTGGAGGCCATTACCCAGCCCGCCAGCGACATGCTCGGCAAAATCCTGGGTGCTTTGCCCAATATCGTGGGCGCTTCGTTGATCCTGCTCATTGCGATGTTGGTGGGCAAAGTGGTTTCCGGCATCATCACCAACCTCCTGGCCGGCGTGGGATTCAACAATGTCCTGGTTAAATTGGGACTGACCGCAACACCGGCCCAAGGTCGGCAGGCGCCTTCGGCCATCGTCGGGTTGCTGGTGTTTTCCGCCATTCTGTTGTTCGCCTCCATCGCCGCGGCGGAGTTGCTTGAATTCCCGGCGGTGGGCGCGTTGATCAAAGACTTCATCGGCTTCGCCGGCCATATCTTGATGGGCGTGTTGATTTTTGGTCTCGGGCTGTTGCTGGCCCAATTTGTCAGCAAAAGCATCCTCACCAGCACCTCACGGAAGGCGGCCTTTCTGGCGGCGGCTATCCGGGTGGTCATTCTGGTTCTGGCGGGGGCGATGGCCTTGCGGCAGACGGGCTTGGCCAACGATATTGTCAACCTGGCCTTTGGGCTTTCCCTGGGAGCAGTGGCGGTGGCCGTGGCCCTGGCCTTCGGTTTGGGGGGACGGGAAACCGCCGCCCGGACCCTTACGGAATGGTCGCAGCGAGCCAAGGATGAGTTTACTCAGAAATAACTTGGCAACAGCTGATTTCAAACCGCTGGGAGGATTCTTCCAGCGGTTTTTTTGTTTGCCGGATTGCCGCAAACAGATCCTCGAATAACAAGTTTCTCCTGCCCCCTTCAGGTTGTCTCTTCGCTACTTGTCTGGCACGCAAACGGGAGGGCATCGAACGCAAGGCTTGCCTCGGTCGGAGATGGAAAAGGCTGGGGAGATCGTGACCTCCTGCGGGGAGGATCAAGGATTAAGTTTACATCGCCGATGCAAAGCGGCAGGGGACTGCCGCACTCCATGATGTTTCGCCTTCATCCATGCGCTGGGACAAGGCGCGAGCTTTCGGAGCCGCTAGCTAGAGTGAGCTGAATGGGGACAGGATGAAACCCGTCCCTGGCGGGGATGCCATGGGCGTGTGTTGGTTCGTCTTGTTGACGGTAAAGAATCTTGACCTGACCGTCCTCATGATGCACGATCTTCCCCGAATCAGGGCTGTTATGATGGCATCCACGGGTCAGGGGATTTATACGATTCTGGAACATATCCACGCGTTGCGGGGTTTCGAAACTGCTTTCCACCAAGCGACGGGATTGCATTTGCAATTACGTCCCCTACCCCCCCAAGCCCAAGCCTTGTTGATTGAGCCCGAAGATAATCCGCTTTGCTTGCTGGCATGCTCCACCGTTGCTGGGCGCGCGCTGTGTCACAAGGCGCAGGGCAATCTGCGGCGACGTTTTGCAGCGGAGACCCGCACGCAAAAGATGTCCTGCCTCGCCGGCTTGGTAGTCATCGCGGTGCCGGTCGTGGTGAGCGGTCAGCATGTCGCCAACCTGCAAACCTGCCGCCTTTTTCTGCGTCCGCCCGATTCGGCGGATATCGCCCGGTTCGCCGAACTGCTGAAGAGTTGGGGCGTGTCGTCGGACGTGGAAACGTTGAAACGCCATTTCGCCAGCATTCCAGTGGCTTCGCCCAAACAATTGGACGCGATCCTGCGTCTGCTGGGCCTTTACGCGGATCATTTGGGCGACTTGGCGGCCCGACGGTTGCTAGCCGAACAACAGGGACGCCCCTCACCGTTGACCCAGGTGCTGGCGTTCGTCCGGGAAAATCAAACCACGCGGTTGCATTTGCGCGATGTGGCGGAAAAGGCCAATCTCAGCCCGTATTATTTCTGCAAACTATTCCGTAAAACGATGGGGATGACCTTCATGGATTATTTGACCCGGCTGCGCATGGAAAACGCGAAGGATCTCCTGCTGAATCCCCATACGCCCGTGGGCGAAGTCGCCGTGGCCGCCGGCTTTGGGTCCATCCCGCATTTCAACCGCGCGTTCAAACGATACACCGGCCTCACCCCGACTCTTTACCGCGCTCAATACACTGGCACCGCCCGATCACGGTCCTCTCCGCCAAAGAGATCGTCTCCGGGCAACCCCAGCTTGGGACGCAAGTAACGGCCCGTGTGGCTGGCCGCACAGTGGGCAATGCGTTCCGGCGGGCCCTCCGCCACAATCATGCCCCCGCCCTCGCCGCCCTCCGGGCCCAGGTCAATCACCCAGTCGGCGGTTTTGATCACGTCCAGGTTATGTTCAATGACGATCAAGGTGTTGCCGGCAGCGCGCAGTTTGAACAGAACCTCAAGCAACTTGGCCACGTCGTGGAAATGCAATCCGGTGGTCGGCTCGTCCAGGATGTACAGCGTGCGGCCGGTGGACTTGCGACTCAACTCGGCCGCCAGTTTCACCCGTTGCGCCTCCCCGCCACTGAGGGTGGTGGCCGCCTGCCCCAAACCAATGTAACCCAGCCCGACCTCCGCCAAGGTCAGGCAGGTGTTGTGAATTGGCGGCACCGCCCGGAAAAACGTCACCGCCTCGTCCACGGTCATCGCCAACACGTCGGCGATGTTCATTCCTTTGTACGTGATCTCCAGCGTCTCCCGGTTGTAGCGCTTGCCGCCGCAGGCTTCGCACGTCACATAGACCGGCGGCAGGAAATGCATTTCAATCTGAATCAGACCGTCGCCCTGGCACTTTTCACAGCGGCCCCCCTTGACGTTGAAGCTGAACCGGCCTGATCCGTAGCCGCGAATCTTTGCCGCCGGCAGGCGCGCGAACAAATCGCGGATGGCGTTGAACATGCCGGTGTAAGTGGCGGGATTACTCCGCGGCGTCCGCCCGATCGGGGCTTGATCAATGACAATGACTTTCTCCAAGGCCTCAAAACCGTGCAGCGCGCGGTGCGCTCCGGGCCGTTCCTTGGACCCGTAGAACTTGCGCATCAAAGCACGGCGCAGGATGTCGTCCACCAACGTGCTCTTGCCCGAACCGCTCACGCCGGTGACACAGGTGAGCGTGCCGAGCGGAAAGCGGACATTGATGTTTTTCAAATTATTTTCGGCGGCCCCCCAAACCTCCAGCCAGCCGCGTTCCGCCGCGGGTTTCACGCGTTGCCGCGGCACCGGAATAGAAAGTTCGCCGCGCAGGTATTTGGCCGTGAGCGAGCGTTCGCTGGCCAGAACATGCGCCAACGGCCCCGTCGCCACGAGTTCGCCGCCACGCACCCCAGCGCCCGGCCCGAGGTCAATCACATGGTTCGCGCGTCGGATGGTGTCTTCATCATGTTCCACCACGAGGACCGAATTACCGAGATCGCGCAAGCCTTCCAGCGTTTGCAGCAACCGGTCATTGTCGCGCTGGTGCAGGCCGATGCTGGGTTCGTCGAGAATATAAAGCACGCCCACCAAACCCGCGCCAATTTGCGTGGCCAGCCGGATGCGTTGCGCTTCCCCTCCGCTGAGCGAGCCACTCTCGCGATTGAGGGTGAGATACCCCAGCCCGACGTTCTTTAGAAAACCGAGCCGCGC
>MWDV01000335.1 GCA_002070715.1 Verrucomicrobia bacterium ADurb.Bin118 | reverse complement strand
GCAATGGCTGACCACGAACGAGGGTTTGTCCAGTGACATCATCCGGGCGCTCGCGGACGATGCGGCCGGCAATTTGTGGATCGGCACCGCCGGCGGCGGATTGAACCGCTGGTCCGAGGGCCGGTTCACCAACTATCGCAAACAGCCGGACGCCTTGCCCAGCGACGAGGTGTCCTGTCTGCGGGTGGACCAGGACGACGTGTTATGGATTGGCACGCTGGGGCGGGGGTTGGTCCGGTTGGCGGATGGCCAATGGACACATTATACCACGGACGAAGGACTGGTCAGCAACAGCATCAGCGATATTCTCGAGGACGATGACGGCGATTTCTGGCTCGGCTCCAACGCCGGCTTGATGCGGGTGCCGAAAGCGGCGCTGAACGCGTATGCCCGCGGAGCAATCCCAACCATTCCCTGCCGCGCTTATGACAAGCGGGATGGGTTGCCGACGCGCGAGAGTAAGTTCGGTTCACAACCGGCAGCGGGGCGGACGACGGATGGCCGGCTCTGGTTCCCGACGACGCTCGGATTGGTCGGGCTGCATCCGGCGCAACTCAAATCCAATGCCGTGCCGCCCCCGGTGGTGATTGAAGCCGTGTGGGTGGAAGGCCGGCCAAAGACGAGCAGCGCGCTCGGCGCCGCCCGCCCCGTCGCCGCCACAATTCCGCCGCGCCAGGGCCGGCTCGAAATTCATTATACCAGCCTGAATCTCGCCGCGCCGGACCGCACCCGGTTTCAATATCGCATGGCCGGCTATGAAACCGAATGGACCGACGCGGGCAACCGGCGCGTGGCGCCCTACCCGAAGCTGGCGCCCGGCGCCTATACTTTTGAGGTGCGCGCGGGGAACGAGGATGGTGTGTGGAGTCCCACCCCGGCCACCCTGACGATCACTGTATTGCCGCCGTTCTGGCGCACGTGGTGGTTTCTTTCGGCGGCCACGTTCGCTTTTCTCGGCGTGGTGGTGGGTACGGTGCATCTCGTTTCCACCCAACAATTGAAACGCCAGTTGCGCCAGCAGGAAGCCTTGGAAAAGGAGCGCTCCCGCATCGCCCGCGATTTACACGATCAACTGGGGGCCAATCTGACCCAGGTTTCCCTCCTCGGCGAATTGGTCGAGGCGGACAAGGATCTGCCGCAAGAAGTCGAGGCGCATGCCCGGCAGATTACCAGCACCTCGCGCGAAACGACCCGTGCGTTGGATGAAATCGTTTGGGCGACCAATCCGGCCAACGACACCCTGGAAGGCCTGATCAATTATGTGTGCAAATATGCGCAGGAATACCTGGCGCTGGCCGGGCTGCGTTATCGCTTGGAGGTGCCCAGCACGTTGCCGGCCACGCCCTTGCTGCCCGAGGTGCGTCACAATGTGTTTCTCGCCGCCAAGGAGGCGGTCAATAATATCGTCAAACATGCGCGCGCCCGTTCCGCCTGGGTGCGGTTGCATCTGAACAGCGAACAATTCACCTTGGAAATTCAGGACGACGGATGCGGGTTGCCTGCGGAAGCCCTCGCGTCCACCCGGAACGGATTAAAGAACATGCGTAAACGCCTGGCCGACGTGGGCGGGCAGTTTACGATTGAAGCGGTGCCCGGCGGCGGAACGATCGTGCGATTGCGCGTGCCGATTCATTCCCCGATGCGATGAAACGGAAACCCGTTGCAGTTAATGCACCGAATCCAGCCGCCGATTGGAGTCGAGCCGGCGAATCGGGGTGGTCTTGGGACAGAAAGCGTTTGCGCACGCCGCTCTGGGCCTTCATCCTCGGGCTTGCCTAACGGCGTTTGTGATTCGATTTTATATCAGCCATGCCCATCACCGTTTCCATTGTTGAAGACAACGACCAGTTGCGGAACACCCTCGCGCGCGTGCTGAACCGGGCCGAAGGCGTGCAATGCCTCAGCCAGTTTGCCAACGCGGAGGACGCGCTCAAGACCCTGCCTCTAGAAAAACCCGACGTTGTGCTCATGGACATCAATTTGCCCGGTGGCATGAACGGGGTGGAATGTGTGCGGCAGTTGAAACCGTTGTGTCCGGAAACCCAGGTCATCATGCTGACGGTGTACGAGGATACCGAGAACATTTTCAACGCATTGGCGGCGGGGGCAACCGGTTACCTGCTCAAGCGCACGCCGCGCGCGGAGTTGCTGGAAGCCATCCGCGACGTGCTCAAAGGCGGATCGCCGATGACGACGCACATCGCGCGCAAGGTGGTGCAGTCGTTTCAACGGCCCGTGCCGTCCGCGCCGCCTCTGGCCGATTTGTCACCGCGCGAGAAGGAGGTGCTGGATTGCCTGGCGCAGGGATTTCTCTACAAGGAAATTGCTGAGAAGCTGGGGATCAGCTACGAAACCGTGCATACCTACATCCGGCGCATTTATGAGAAGCTGCAAGTGCGCACGCGGACGGAAGCGGTGGCCAAATTCTTGCGGCAATGAAGTCGTCCTCACGTTACGATCGGCAACCAACTTTTTTCCGTGCCGCCGGGATGCGGCGGGATCCAGGACTATGCTTTTACGCTGGCCGAATGGGAAGACGCCCGTTAATTAACCGGCATGACAAAACTGCGGTGTCTTCCCGGATGGTGTCTCGCCTTGAGCCTGTTGACCAGCCCACCGCCAACCCCCGGACAAGCCATGAATGAGCGACCCCGTGCCCGCGAGGCGGGCGTGATCGTGGGCACCCTGCCGCCGGGCCCGTTGAACGCCATCACCGATGTGGCGGGCGTGCGCGTGGGCCACACCACGGTCAAGGAGGGCACGTCCATTCACACCGGCGTGACCGCCATTCTGCCGCATGACCGCAATCTTTTTAAGGAACGCGTGCCGGCGGCCATTCACGTCGGGAATGGGTTTGGCAAGTTGCTCGGAGTGACGCAGGTGCGGGAGTTGGGGGAATTGGAAACCCCGATTCTTTTGACCGGCACCCTGGGCGTCTGGCGGGCGGCGGATGCCTTGGTCGGCTGGATGCTGGCGCAACCCGACATGGAACAAGTGCGTTCCCTCAATCCGGTCGTAGGCGAAACGAACGATGGATTTCTGAATGACAGCCGGGCGCGTCCGCTGCGCGCCGAACACGTCATCGCCGCTTTGGAACAGGCAATTGGGGGGCCGGTGGCCGAGGGAAGCGTGGGGGCGGGGACCGGCACCGTGGCGTTTGGTTGGAAGGGCGGCATCGGCACCAGTTCGCGCGAAGTTACCACCAAGGCCGGGGCGTATCGGGTGGGGGTTTTGGTGCAAAGCAACTACGGCGGGGACCTCCATATCAACGGCGTGCCGGTCGCCCGCCGGGGTGTGCGCCCCGCCACGGCGGCGCCGCCCCATGACGCGGGTAGCATCATGATTGTCGTGGCCACGGACGCGCCGCTAAGTCCGCGCAACCTGGAACGACTGGCGGCCCGGACCATGGTGGGCCTGGCCCGTACCGGCTCGCACCTGGCCAACGGCTCCGGAGATTATGCGATCGCGTTTTCCACCGCCCGGGAGTGCCGTCGCCGGCAGGGCGAGACCACGCATCGGGTGATGGAACTGGCGAACGAAGTGATGTCGCCCCTGTTCCAAGCGGCGGCAGAGGCCACCGAGGAGGCGATTTACAACTCCTTGTTTCGCGCCACCAGCGTCCGCGGGTTCCAAGGCACCATTGAGGCACTGCCACTCGAACCAACTTTGAAAATTTTGTCTTCGGCGCTTCCGACAAACGACCGCTGAACAACTGGCCGCAGTCGGAGGTGGGGGAAGACCGCTTCGATGGCAGCCTATTCCCCCGCCGGATTTCCCACCGGATTTATAGGGAAAGCTGGGGACATCGTGACCCTGGTGGAGGGGTTGGGGCAAGTAAAAGTGGTGGCGTTTGGCGAGGTCCAGCGGTCGCCAGTTTAAGACCGCGCCGACCAGAGCCGGCGCTTGCCGTTGGAGGATTTGCAGCGGGCTCTGCCATTCCTTGCCGCGGTTGGGGCGCACCAGATTGAAGTAATCCCAGTAGGTGGTGGTTTTGGCCCAAAAGTCGGGCGGATCGCGGAAGGTTTCCCGGTCAAAGAACTCGTCTTCCACGGGGCGATGCACGGTTTCGACGTCGCTCTGCCAAGTGTACCGTTTGGGCGGGATGTAACGGTGTTCGCACCCCAAGGCACGCACGGCGGCGGGCAGCCCTTGCTCTTGTTGGTTTTCTAGCCCGAAAACTGCATTAAAAAAAGTCGCAACGGAGGTTTCGGCCCAATATCTATTGGGTTAAATGAAAGAAAACCACACCGCTGCGACGGGGACA
>MWDV01000334.1 GCA_002070715.1 Verrucomicrobia bacterium ADurb.Bin118 | reverse complement strand
CGCGCCACGCCGAACTGCCGGGCCAGGGCGGAGATGTTGGCCCGTTGCCGGGAGGTTTTCAGTTGCTCGCAAATTTGATGTTGCCGGCTCAACCGGTCAGTCGAGCGGCTGAAGAGGTCCAGCGCATCCACCCGCTGCGAACGTTCCAGGGCTTCAAACTGGCGGATCACTTCCCGGTGGCCGCATTCCTCCAACGCAGTGGCGATCGTGCGTTTGAGTTCATGCACGTCCACCGGTTTGGGCAGGCAGTAGTGCGCGCGGCGCGGGCCCTGCAACGCCTGCAACTGTTGCTGCACCTCGAGCGCGCCGGAGATGATGATGATGGGCACATGCGGCAACAGTTCCTTGAACGCGGGCAGAAAACTCAGACCCAACTCACCCGCGGCCAGAATGTGGTCGAGCAACAGTAAATCGGGGGGCGACGCCGGAATGGCGGCGAGGGCTTCGCTGCCGTTACGCACCCGGACCAAGTGATACGCGGACAAGGTTTCCTCGTAAATCTCGTATTGAAAATCGTCGTCTTCGACGATGAGCAGAGTGGGGGGAGTCATGATGATGAAGCGCGGGGGATTCCGGTGGGGGATTGCATTTCAGGCGACGGCGGATGAACTGGCAGCAACAAGGTAAACACGCTGCCCTGGCCGACGACGGATTCCACGGCCAATCCCGCCTGCAAACGCCCGGCCAGTTCGTAGGCCATGGAAAGGCCCAAGCCCGTGCCGCGGCGGGTCGAGAAGGCCTTGGTGGTAAAGAACGGTTCAAAGAGACGGGACAAATGCTCCGCCGAAATGCCGCAGCCGAAATCCTGAACCGACACGCTGACGTAGTCCGGCGCGGCCGCCGGTTTGAGCGCCAAATCCGCGGGCAGGCGCGTCACCCGGGCGGTGCGCACCACCACGCGTTTGCGTTCGCTCATCGCCTCCGCCGCGTTGAACAGGAAGTTCAGGAGAATCTGCTGGACGAAATCCTTGACGATCCGGACCGGCGGCAGTTCGGGGGCGGGATCAAACCGGATTTCCACCTCCCGCAGGAAACGATCCCCCAGCAGGGTCAGGGTGTCATCCACCACAGCGTTGAGCGGATAGGATTCAGGCGTCTCTGCCGATCCGCGACTGAAGCCCAACATGGCGCGCACGAGACCTGCGCCCTGGTCCACGACGGTTTTGATGCGGTCCACGCGGCGCCGCACTTTCTGCGGCTGATCCAGATTGTCCTCAATGATCTGCGCGGAGCCTTTGATGATGGACAGAATGTTGTTGAAATCATGGGCGATCCCGGCCGCAAGCGTGCCGAGCGCCTTCATTTTCTGGCTGTGCAACAATTCGCGGCTGGCTTGTTCGAGTTCGCGCGTCCGCAGGGCCACTTGTTGTTCGACTTCGGCGTAACTGCGCCGCAACCGCAGATGGCGGTTGAACGCCAGCACGGCGAAGAATAACGCCGTCCCCAACCCGGCCAAGGCGATGGCCAGGAGGCGTCCCTCGCGATACCACGGCAGGGCCACCATGAAGATCTGTTGCGCGGGCCGGGATTCCAGGTTGCCGTTGCGGTCCAGTGCCCGCACCTGAAACACATGCCGGCCCGCCCGCAGATCGGTGAAGGTGACCGTGGTGGTTTCACGGAAGGGCGACCATTCCTCCTCGTCCAACCGGTAGGAATAGAGAAGCCGGTTCTGCGGCGTGAATTTCCATTTGTCCCGCCCGCGAAAATCGAGCGTGATTGCGCCGCCGGCTTCGATGGGTTTCGTCGTCAGCGTTGAAATTTCCGTGCGCGGCGGATCGAGATCGGCCTCGGGATGTTGCCGGGACAACCCTTGACTCGTGCCCACCCAAAGTTGGCCGCGCCGGTCTTCCAGCAGACTGAAGACCGGGCTTTCGGGCAATCCCTCCGGCGCGCTGATTTCCAACCAATAATCCTGAACGAACCGGTGCAGTCCGTTGTTGGCCGCGATCCAGAGCGCACCTTCCCGTCCGGAACTCAGAGCATGGATGGTTTCGAATCCCGTGCGCAGGATAGACCAGTGCCGGCCGTTGAACTCCCAGACTTGATCCGTGGTCGCACACCAAATGCGGCCATCCGCGGCTTCCGCGAAACACCAGGCACCCTCCGGCGCCGTGGGCGCCGTGGTGAAGTCGCGCCATTGTCCCTCCCGGTAACAGGCCACACTACGGTCGCCGCCCAGCCAGAGGTCGCCATTCCGGCTCTGGAACACGGCGAGCACCGTGGCGCCGATGGTTGCGAAAGGCGGGGTAACCGGTAACGCTTGGTAGTGGGTGCCGTCGAAGATTTCCAGGCGCAAGCTTTCCGTCCCGGGATGCGCGGAAAGCCGTTGCACGCAGACCGACCGGTCGTTCAGAGGGCCGAGGAAGCGTAACCGGTTCGCACGCGTATCCGTCGGCAACGAGGCAAACACGCCGCGCGTTGGATCGAACTGCAGCAGGCGTTCTTTTCCCGCAACCAATATCGTGCCATTGGCCAGCAGCGTCAGGAAATGGCTGGCGGGATCGGGATGAAGCGCTTGCCGAAAGGGGAAAGTCCGGATGTGGTCGCCGGCCAACAGATGCAAGGCGGTGTCCGTTGCAAACCAGAGTTGGCCCTCTCCATCTTCGGTGATACCGCGGACCGGTTCCCGGAGGATGGCGACGGCGGGCGGCGCGCGCCAGACCGGGGGCGCATGCCGGAACAACCCGCCGGAGGTGGCCAGCCAAAAAAATCCACCGGGGGCCGGGGCGGCATCCCGGATCCAACGCGGCGTAAAATTATCTTCCCGCGTCCAGTCGGCGTCTTCCGGTCCACTGAAATAGAGGGCGTTCGTGGAGATCGCCCAGCGGACGGCATTCGGCCCGGTCCATGCGATAATCACGTGATCCATTTCGACGGGCTGCCTCGTCCATTGGTCGCCGTCAAAATAAACCAGGACGGGCTCGCCGGTGACCGATTCGGCCAGGGCAGTGATGCCGCCGGCATCGTCAGCCCGCGGTTCGCGCAGATTTTGGAGCGCCCATTCCGGCGGGAGAACGAATTCCTCCCAGGCAGTGTCGGGGCGGAGCGACCGAATGGGCGGAGGGAGTCGGGCCAATCCGTGCGCGCCGCTGATCCACAAGCTGCCGTCGGGTGCAGGGGTTAATCCAAGAAAGTGACCGAGCCGGGTTTGTTGTGCGGTGCGCAGGATTTCCGTTTCCTGAAGTTCGGGCACTTCGGCGTTCAACAGCATCAACTGCTCGCGCAAGAGAAACAACACCCGCCCCTGTCGCACCGGATGCAAGGGTGGTCCGTGCGGTGAAGCGGGACCAAACGCCGCATGGTCCGCGGCGATTTCCGGTACGGCGTGCAGATACCACTCGCCTTCGGTGAATTCATACAAACCGTTGGTGGACGCCGCCCAAAGCTGGCCCGCCGGGCTCTCGTACACCCGGCCTCCGCTTGTCGGCGGGGCGGGGAGGATGACGGGATCGTACCCATCCAGCTTCGTGATGAACGGCTGGTTGAAATGACGCACGAGTACGGCGCCTTGAGGCCCCACAGTCACCGATCCACAGGCGGCTTCGGGCAGTCCGTCCATGGCGCGAAAGGCCCGCCAGGGAGATGCGGGTTGGCCGCACAAGGATTGCGCCAGCGCTGCCAGCGCCGTTCCACAACCCAACAACCGGTTCGTGAGACTCATGGGCGTGCGACCTCTGTTCCGGACCGCGCCGGCAGTATTCCGTCCGCTGCCAGTCGGCGCAATGAAAAGCTCCGATATGTGCCGGTTGCCTACGTTGATGAGCGCCTGCTGGAGACGCCCGCATCCTTTGGCCAGCGCCAGGCAAGTCAGGCGTTCAGCCTTCTCCGACAAAAAGGCCGCGCTCTTGCGAACGCGGCCCTTTCCGATTGATTTGTCAAACCCGGCGCTGAGAGATGAAACCGGCTCAAGCGCGTTTGGCGAACGGCAGTCGCCACGGCTTGCGGTATTTCACGCCGACCAATTTATCCGCATCGTGATGGTTGGTGATCCGCTCTTTCACCGGATCCCAGACGATTTTGTGCCCGGTGCGAAACGCGATGTTGCCGAGGTGCGCCACGCTGGAAACGTGGTGGCCGGTGGCGACATCGAGCACCGGTTGCTGG
>MWDV01000333.1 GCA_002070715.1 Verrucomicrobia bacterium ADurb.Bin118 | reverse complement strand
CTGGCAAGCCGTCTTTGCCCTGTCCGGCCCGACCAGCAGTCTGGGGTATGGCCGATGGACGGTTTTCACCAACGCACCGCCCGGACAATTTATCGTCCAGTTTGGCGACGTGCCGCATTTCATAACGCCGCCGCCGCAGACCAACTCGCTGGCTGCCGGCGGCACTCTCACGTTTTCCGGGCAATACCAGTTCCCGGACGCTAATGCCAACGGCATTCCCGACACTTGGGAATTGCAACATTTCGGAAGCGTGGATCCACAACGCACGGCGACAACCGACACCGACGCCGACGGCCTGAGTGATTACGCGGAATTCATGGCCGGCACCGATCCAAACAATCCACCGCCGCCGTTTGCCCTGACCGCGCATCCGCTCCCCGACGGCTTCGTTCAACTCACCTGGCCGTCGGTCAGCAACCACGTTTATCGCGTGCTGGGCAGCACGAATTTCAACACTTGGCTGCCCTGCTCCGACTGGCTGACCGCCAAGGGAACAAACACCACGTTCAAACTGGCCATCCCCGCTCCGGGGACGCCCCATTTTTTCCGTGTGGAAACCGCCGTTCCCAGCGGGCCCTCCGAGCGGGCCGCGGTGTTTCGTTCGAGTGCCAGTCAACTCGCCGGCGGGCAAATCCAACTCGATTGGATCAGCGCGCCCGGACATGGCTATCGCGTGCTGGGAAGCGCCGATTTAATGAGTTGGACTCCCGTCTCCGATTGGATCCGGGCGACTAATTACACCACCCAACTCATCCTGCCCGCACCGACTGACAATACGCCGCTCCTGTTCCGCATCGAAGCCGCGCCCTAACTCCAAGCCAATCCGGGCAAGGCGCAGCAGCAATCCATTCTCATCGGTAACGGGGATCGGTGTTTTTTGCCAACGCGCCACCCGGGCAGAAATTTCCTTGGGTACGGCTGGATCTTTCCCAGTCGCCACCAGCCCCGTTAAAACAGTATTTGCAATACAACTTTTCCTCCCCTACCCTATCGGCGATGACCGACCGTTCACTGATCGAACCGCCGCACCGGCGCGGCGTCGAACCCGCACATGAATGACCGAACCGACCATGAAACGCGGGACCTTCCCGCCGAAAAAGCGCCCGGGGACACGCCGCCGTTGGTGACACATCACGCAGACACCCGGCGCTTTGAAATTCACGTAGGCGACGGCGAGCCGGCTTTTCTCAGCTACACCGGCGAGGGCGACCGGGTTGTCTTCGAACACACCTACGTTCCAGATCACCTGCGGGGAAAAGGCATGGGCGGAATCTTGGTCCGGGCCGCGCTGGAGGCCGCGAGGCAACGGCAGTGGAAGATCATTCCCCGCTGTACCTACGTGGCCGCCTTCATCAAACGGAATCCCCAATTTGCGGATTTGGTCGTGTCGGCAGACCCGATTTGAGCGCGGAGAACCGCCCCGGTCGTCGCTCACCAGCCGGTAACCCCGATTGAATCGCATTCCCCGCCCTCATGGCTCGGGCGGGTTTGGCAACACGAATGTTTGCCCACCGCTTCCAAACGGAGCGCCGAAAGGCCCCATGTTTTCCCGCGCCTTGGGCGGTTGAATAAACGGCAGACCTGAACGAGAGTTGGGCAGTCGCAGAAATGTCCTGAATCATGAACACCACCCGAGAAACACCCCTTTCTCCCCCACCTATCCAACGCTTCAAACACCCTTGGGTCGGCGGCGCAATTGAGTATCCCGCCGGTGATCCTCTCTGCGCGGAGGATGTCCGGGATCGCACCAATCTCCCGGCTGGAAATAGTCATGCGCCCGGGAGCGGCTGACAGAAAACGGAGGCGACAATGAAAATCATCTGTGGCACGGATTTCTCGATTCACGCGGAAAACGCCGCCCAAGTGGCCGCCGCGATGGCCCGGCGCGCCCGGACAACGCTACGGCTGGTGCATGCGTTGGACACCGAGCGATTGGAACTGCTTCCCCCGGCGCAGGTGGATCATCTGCACGAAACGCTGCGCCAAAAACTCCTGATGGAAGCCACCCGCCTGCGCGACACGGGCGCGGCGATCGAGGAAAGCCTCGAGGTGGGCAGGCCCCATGAAGTGCTGGCCGGTGCGGCAGCGGCGGCCAAGGCCGATTTGATCGTGGTTTCCAGCCTCGGACGCATCGCCCCCAGCCGTTGGTTGGTGGGGAGTGTCGCGGAAAAAACCGCCCAACTCTCCAAAGTGCCCACCTTGGTGGTGCGAAACCACGAGAGCTTGCTGGCTTGGGCCAAAGGCGAACACCGGCTCAAAATTTTTGTGGGCTACGATTTCTCCCCGAGTTCAGACTCGGCACTGGATTGGGTGGCGGCGTTGCTCGCGCTGGGCGAGGGTCAGGTGACGGTTACCTATGTTTCGTGGCCACCCCGGGAGACGTGGCGTTTTGGCATCGGCGGCCAGGCGGCGCTGGCGGAGAACGTGCCGGAAGTCCAGGCGCTGCTCAAACGCGATCTCCAGGAACGTTGCGCGCGGGTGTTCGGCGCGAACCTGCCCGAATTACGCATCGTGTCCGGCTGGGGGCCGGTGGAGGAAAAACTCATCGAACTGGCCCAGGCCGAAGCGGCGGACCTGATGGTCTTGGGCACCAATCAACGGCGCGGATTGCGCCGGTTTTGGCTGGGTTCCGTTTCCCGCGGAGTCTTGCACCAGGCCAACGCCAACATCGTTTGCGTGCCTACATCCGAGGCGCGGGAGGCCGGCCCTGAATCCATCCCCACCTACCGGCGCGTGTTGGTCGCCACGGATTTCTCGAAGCCCGGCAACCGGGCGGTCGCTTTCGCTTACGGCGCCGCGTCCGCCGGCGGAGAAGTTTGCCTGGTCCATGTCATCGCCCCGGCGGGCCCGTTCCGACCCGACTCCGACGACAGTCCGTCCACGGAACAAAAGCGCGCGCTGGCGGACCGCTTGCAACCCCTCGTGCCCCACGACGCCGAACGCCGGGGAATCCACAGTCGGATCGAAGTCGTGGAGCATCCCCATCCTGAAGTGGCGATTTGTCAGGCGGCGGAACGCTTCGGCGCCGATCTCATCTGCCTGGGATCCAGCGGGCGTTCCGGTCTGACGAAAAAACTGCTCGGATCCGTGACCGAAGGCGTCCTCCGCCGCAGTCCCCGCCCGGTGCTGGTGATCCGCCAATAAACTGGCCCGGCGCCAAACGGATGCGGCTTCTCCAATGCACAGCAACCGGTTTTATCGGGTCATTCTAAATCCCTGACTTCACGCCGTGAGTTGAAAATCAATTGAACGCTCCAAGGGAGGAACGGTCTTGGTCCCGCCAGCCGTAAAACCCCGAGCATCAATTTGCCGCGTTTATGCTGCGCTCCGGAGGCGAAAGCCGGTGAAAGGATGGTTGGCTACTTGGGGTTGTGTTTCTTAAAAAACAGGTTGTCCAATTCCAAAAATTTTCCCGGCAACAAAGACAAAGCAAAAGCGCCCGCGGATGCGGCAAACACCGAGTAGTCCAGTGGCGGCTTGATTCCCAATGCCCCCGCCATGGAAAAGGCAAATACGAGCAGCAACCCGCCACTGAGTTGGGCAAACATACGGGTGCGAAAACCAACGAGTAAGGCCACGGCAAAGATGATCTCGGCGACGGTCGCAATAATGCCGGCCACCGGGACCAATGCTTCGGGCAGCCAAGGAGTCAGTTTCGCGGTGTATTTCAGAAAATTCTCCCAATTC
>MWDV01000332.1 GCA_002070715.1 Verrucomicrobia bacterium ADurb.Bin118 | reverse complement strand
GCGCAGTTGCTGGCCATACTCGGCGCCGAATGCGGCCACGGTGTTCAGCGCCCGACCAATCTGCGCGATGGTTTTCTCGGGTGCCACCTCCCGGGGCAGGGCGTTGGGACGCACTTTGACGCCGGTCGCCCCGACATCGTGCGCCAGCCGGATGAACGCTTTGGTAGTTTCAATGGCCCGGGCAAGAATCTGAGCGTCCGGACTGTGAAATTCCTCCGCCGTGCCCAGGCCGAGGAGTTTCACGGGGCTGTCGGCAAACCGTCGCCGCACCTCCCGCCGCTGCTCCGCGGTGAGTGTGGGCTCCACGCCGTGGGCATGGGTCGTCCGTAATTCCACCCCGAGCAAGCCCGCCTCTGCGCAATGCTTGAGCAAGGCCGAGAGATCTAGATCGCGTCCCCATTGATAGGTGACCAACCCGAACTGGATTTTTGCCCGGACCGGAGTTTCCGCGCAAAGGCGGTGCGTGACGATGCGAGCCCAACCTGCGGTCATCCCAAGAGCCGTAGTTTGTTTGAGGAACGCGCGGCGGGTCATGGAGGTCATGGTAAAACCAGGATGAAACGGGCAATGCATGGAGTTGTCTTACTCTTCGAGGAGGATGAGCTTCGCCTGCACCGCGTCCAAATCCACCGCCGCCTCTCCCAGGCTGGATTGGGGGAAACCACTCAACGCGTCATTTTGCTGGGAGGGAAACACGGCCACGTGAAGATGGGATATCCGTCCGCCCCGGATGAAAACGCAGACAAAATCGGGCTGCAAGGTCTGCTTGATCTTTTGCGCCACGACGCGGACGACCCCAAACAACCGTCCCAAGGTCGCTTCATCCAGATCATAAAACCGCACCACATGCGCCTTGGGCACCACCAAGCAATGGCCTTCGGCGCAGGGGGTGACATCGAGGAGACCCAAGAACTCCGAATCTTCGTAAATTTTCCGGGCGGGCAGGGTCCCGGCCGCAATCCGGCAAAGAATGCAGTCATCGGTCTGGGTCATGGCTTTGCCTCAATCAGAATTAACGGAAGCCAGCATACCAACATGGTTTTTTCCCGGGCACTCCGAGTCACCAGTCGGCCGGTTCCTCGAAGTCAATGCGTATGGTCGGCTTCGGATTCCTCGAATGTTTTATGCACCGTGCCCGCGGGATGTTCGGGGGGCGCGTAAAGGGTGTACACCTTGAGCGGCGTCTTGCCTTCGTTAATGATGTTATGCCAGTAACCGGCCGGGATGAAGATGGCCCAGTCATCGGACACTTTTTTGTCGAAGGTCAAATTCTCCTTCGTCGCGCCCATTACCACCCGGGCCTTCCCTTTTTCTACGCGAATGAATTGATCCCCGTCGTCGTGCTTTTCCAGACCGATTTCGCCGCCGGGCTTCACCGACATGACGGTCATTTGCAGATTCTGTCCCGTCCACTTTGCGGTTCGGAAATTTTTATTTTTTACGGTCAGCTTTTCGATGTTCACCACCCACGGTTGTTTGCCGTGGTCCGTCTCCTCGGCGGTGGCGCGGGCGGGGAACCAGCCCGAAACAAGCACACTCACCCCAACCACCATGACGATTTTTCTCAGCATGTCGTTACTCCTTATTCGATTGATTCTTTTTATCGGTGCTCAACGAATTATCCGACTTATTTCACAATCTTATCCGTTGAAGTCGCTTAATTTTGGCTGGGTCCTTCCCACCGGTCAAGCCCTCATTCCGGGATAATTTTGGAAAGGTGTGGGAGATCGTGACTCGCCACATCGTAAAATTGCAGGCGTTGAATGCCCGCCGTAGGTAGGGGCAACCCCGTCTCCGCTGAAGATGGCGTCGCTGCCACGGCGTGCCATAGAAAGACACTGCCGTCCAGAGCGGGGTGCTGTAGTCATTCCGTCACGAGATGATGTAGACTCCCTTCGCCAGTCCGGAGAGCAGCCCCGTTAGGGGCAGCATCTTTGTAGCAACAGACCCAAACAATTTCCCAGCTCTGTCAGGAGCGGCATCATCCCGAACCACAATCCTATCGATGTTTCGTTCAGTATTTTCTGCGGCGGAAAGGAGAATATGCCGCCCCTAACGGGGCTCGAAAAATAGAGCTTGCGGTTACTACAACGATGCCGTGCCTACGGCACTCCGTGAATGACGTGCAAGTGGGATTGGGCTGGGAAGCGCGACAGACCGAGTTTGATACGGTTACCCGTCCAGCCAACCGAATCATAAGGACGCTCAAACCCCGTCAGGAGCGGCGGCTTTGTAGAAGCCATTTTATAAACAGCCGCCGCCGTTAATAACCTGCAGCACCAATCCACAGATGGCGCCGATTCCCCAGATTTTTTCCAGTCTTCCATTTGCGTGAATCGGCGAAATCTGCGGACCAAAGCATTGATGAGATGACTTCCAGAATCCAGCACACGTTTCAAACGACGTTACCTCGGCGCACGCTCCGCCAATTCTTTGGCCCGCAGAGTTGCCCTGATTGGATGGGCAGCTATTATTTTTCCACATGAATGCCGTGCGGTCGGTTCCCTTGACCAAAGCCTGTTGTTTTGCGACAACTTGGATCACGCTTATGAGCTTGTCCATTCCCGCCCCCGCCAACGATTCCCCGGCGCCTGCGGCGCCCGAGGCCAGCCACCTGGCGCTCGTCCGCGAAGTGCTGCGCGCAGTGCCGTTGATTGACGGCCACAACGATCTGCCCTGGCAATTCCATAAACAGCACAACGATCTTACCACCGTGGATCTGCGCCAAGGCTCGCATCAACTGCCCCAACCGTGGGCGACGGATATCCCGCGGCTGCGGGCCGGCGGGGTGGGCGCGCAATTCTGGGCCGTCTATGTGCCGCCGGAGCTTTCCCCCGCCGCGGCCGTGAAAATGACTTTGGAACAAACCGATCTGGTGCATCGCTTGGTCAAATATTACCCGGACACGTTTGAACTGGCCCGCACCGCCGATGACATCGAACGGATTCATCGCGTGGGCCGGATTGCGTCGCTCATCGGCGTCGAGGGCGGCCATTCGCTGGGCAACTCGCTGGCGGTGCTGCGCATGTTGCATGAATTGGGCGCGCGTTATCTGACACTGACGCACACCAAAAACACGGCGTGGGCCGACGCGGCCGGAGACCAACCCGAACATGGCGGGCTCACTCCGTTG
>MWDV01000331.1 GCA_002070715.1 Verrucomicrobia bacterium ADurb.Bin118 | reverse complement strand
AACGTGGAAGTGGCGGCACAGTGCGCCGCGCTGGGTTTCGACTTCATCTGGCTCGAAATGGAGCACGCGCCGTTGAGCCTTGAAATGGTGCGGCACACTGTGCTGGCCACGCGCGGTCTGCCCGCCGTGCCATTCGCGCGACCGCCGACGAACGAGCTGTGGACCGCCAAACGCGTGCTGGATGCGGGGGTGTTGGGCGTGATTTTTCCGTTCACCCGCACGCCCGAACTCGCCCGGCAAGCCGTCGCCGCGTGCCGTTATCCGACGCGCGGCTTGCGGGGCTCGGGCGCGAACCTGGCGCAATTCCGCTGGCCCGCGCCGCAGGGATATTACGATTTCGCGGACGAGAACGTGCTGGTCGTGGCCATCGTGGAAGAACTGCAGGGACTGGAACAGGTGGAGACCATCGCCGCCACGCCGGGCATTGACGTGCTGTTCATCGGCACGAGCGATCTGTCCTTCGCGCTCGGGTTGCGCGGCAATCAAAATCATCCGCGGTTGGATGCGGCCATCGCCCGGATTGTGGCGGCGGGCAAGAAACACGGAAAATTTCTGGGCCGTCCCGCGCTCACGGCCGAGCAAATCCAGCGCTGCCAGAAACAGGGCTTCCGCTTTTTCCAAAGCGCATCGGATATTGACCTGCTGACGACCGGCGCGACCCAATTGCTCAAACCGTTTGGCAAAGCCCGCGAATCCACATTCGTCGGCGGACTGTGAGTGCGCACCGCAGCGGCATAACGCCACCGTGGCCGCAAGCGTGTGCCCGGCCAACAATGTAGCTGCGGCGTCTTGCCGCAGTTTCGACTGAATCGAGTTGAGACTGCCTCAGTAGCCATTAACTTTGGAACCGGATGTCGCCCGCGAGGCGCGAATGACCACTGCTGCGGACGGCGGTGCGCCCCCATTCCTTTGCCAATCATTCCCTTGTTTCCTCGTTCGAAGGCTTCTTGCATTTTGCGGTTGTATTTCCCTGTGAGGAACGCGTTCCACTGCGCCCCTGATCAGTTGGGGACGACGTGGAAGTCGTCCCTCCCGAGGTCGGGGTAAAGCCACAAAGGACGCAAAGATCACAAAGGAAAGATCTTCTCTCTGTGTTCTGTGCGTTTTTTGTGGTTAATCACTCCTCATCATTCGTCCGCTTCTCTGCGCCTCTGCGGCTCGGTGGCCGTTCACTTTAGCGCCTGATGTCGCCCGCGAGGCGTGAACGGCTATCACCACAGAGGACAGCGCTCCCCATTTCCCATTCCCTTGATCGACGCGGACCTCAGCGGGTCAGTTGTTCAATCTGGCGCGACGACAACGCCGTGCGATAGATTCGCACATCGCGTAATGCACCACGAAAATAATCGCTGGGACCGAGACCAATCTTCAGCGGCAGCTCCGAACTAAGATCGTAGTCGGCCGGGTTGAAACTTGCTGAAGTGGCCGCCGCCCGACCGTCCACGTAGAGCGCGAGTTGATCGCGCTGTCGCACCGCGGCGAGGTGATGCCAGCCGTCGGACAGGGCGTAGTCGTACGTCACGTTTCTTCCCGCTGCAAACGACCACACCCGCCCCGAAGGGAGTGTCCCGCAAAACAGTCGGCCCTGAAATTCCGTCATGGTCCAAGCGCGGCGGTATTTGACGTCCGGAGTGGAATCAAGCACGGCAAGGCGCTTCCAGTTGTCCGCGCCGTCGAAGCGGTACACCTCCGCCTGCGGCAGACTGCCCGCGTACACTTTTCCATTGTGGACCATCATGCCCATGACTTCGAGTTCCTGTCCGAGACGGCCCACATCGCTCCAGCGGTTGTCGCCGTCATAGCGATACACCCGGCCGGTATTCCACGTGCCGACGTAAAGTCGCCCCGCGTAAATCACAAAGGAGTAGGTTTGGGTGTTCTCCGGCGGGCCCACTTGGCCGCAATCCACCCAAGCCTGTCCATCGAAACGGAAGACGTGACCTTCATCGTAACTCGAGGCGAACAGTTGCCCGTCATACACGCACATGGCTTCGACGCGCTTGCCAAACGGCACGGGCAACACGGTCCAACGCTGGCCGCCTTCGTAACGAAAGAATCCGGCGGGACGATACAACGAGGAGGCATAAAGTTGACCGCGATAAACGACCAGGCCGCCAATGGCTTCGGTGTCCGGCAATTGCCCGCAGTCCACCCACGACTGACCGCCCGCATAGCGATACACTTTGCCGCCCGGATGCGGATTCACCGATTCCGGTAACGCCGAGCCGCCAAGCCGATATTTCGAAACACCGGCGTAAAGCTGGCCCTGAAAAACCGCCAGTGCGGAAACCGAGTTGCACGAGTCCGGCCGTCCGCAATCCACCCAGCGCGCATCGCCGTCGAAGCGAAACACGCGTCCCGCCTCCTCTTTGCCGGATTCGCACGTGCCGGCGTAAAGCTGCCCGTCGTGCACTGCCAGCGCGAAGACCAGCACCGCATTGCCCGGTCGGCCATGATCGCGCCACGCCGTGTCCGATTGACCGTTGTCGATGCCGAAGTGAACGTTGCGCGTGTTGGGCTGGCTGGTGGTGACACCGGCATTGTGCGTGATGCCGAAATTGAAGCCGCGCCGGGCGGTGGGGTCGTATTGACTGAGGATGTCACCGTAAGCGTCGTCCAGCGCCGTTTCCTCCGGCAACCACACCCAAGCGGCAATGGTGAAATCATTGGTGCCCAGTCGCAACGAGACGCTGGGAGGTACTTCGATCCAGCCAGTGCGCCCCTCGAACTGCGCCGCTTCATGTCCGGCGATGGTGCTGAAATTGACGCTGTGATTCAGACCGTGATGGCCCTGACCGGAAACATCCCGGCTGTCGCTGGCCAGCGGCCAATGGCCCACCAGCGTAGCGGCGGCTTCAACTGGTTTTTGCATCTCAACTGATGCGGCGATAAACAAACCCCCGGCACTGATGACTGTCGCCACCAGCCACCGGTGCCAGAATCGAACTCGCTCCCGTCGGGACGCCATCAGAGGTTTGGTCATAGGCACGCCCATTCTTCCGGCGCGGCTCTTACATGCAAGCCGGGATTGGGCACCGCCCGCGCCGACCTTCTCCTGTAAAATCCCCGTCTTTCCCAACCGCTCCCGTTTCCGGGATTGCCAAGCGCGGGGGAAAGGCGCTAAATGGCGCCGATGCCAACGGTTGCCGAACAACTTCGCACCCGCCGGGAGGCCCAAGGTCTCACGGTGCATCAGGTGGCGGACATCACCAAAATCCGGACGGACCATATTCGGGCGCTGGAGGAGGGTAATTTCAACGTGTTCACCGCGCCGGTGTACATCAAAGGATTTGTCCGGACGTATGCCGGTTTGTTGAAGCTGGATGTGCCCGAGGTCATCACGCAACTGGAGGCGGAACTCGGGCGCACTGAAAAATTTGCCGAACCGCCCAATCTGGGCGGGCGCACCCGCACCCCGCTGGATTTCCTCATGCTCCAGCTTTCGCGGATTGACTGGCGGAAGGGCGTGGTGATTTTGGCGGTGTTGGTGCTGGCGGGACTGGCCACCGGTGTGTATGCGCTCTGGCGGCATTATGCGACCCGCGATCCGCTGGCCGATCTTCCGCCGGCGGTGTACCCATCGGCGCCGCCCACCACCACCGAAACCCTGCCCCTCCCTCCGCCCGCGCGGTAGGCGCTCACACGTCTTTCAAATACAAATCCCGGTTGCGCCAGAGATACATCGCGCCGCTGGAAACCGTCAGCCCCACCGCCACCCAGAGCGCCACGCGGGCAAACCACGGCAGCCAGGGCAGAAAAATGGCCTGCAGCCACTCCGGCCATTCCCCGCGCGCAGCCAAGGCCAGCAAGGCAATGAGGGCCACGATTTGCGATACGGTTTTGTGTTTGCCATACCGTTCGGCGGCCAGCACGACGTTTTGCGCGGCGGCCAGCAAGCGCAAGCCGGTGATGGTCAGCTCGCGCGTCACCACCAAGATCGCCATCCAAGCCTGTACCTGCACCTCGGCAGCGGGCCCGATCCGGCCGTGTTCCACGAGGGCAATGAACACCGTGCAGATCAACACCTTGTCCGCCAGCGGGTCCATGAGGATGCCGAAGTTGGTGATCAACCGGCGCGCCCGGGCAATGCGGCCATCCAAGTAATCCGTCAGGCCGGCGACAATGAAGAACACCAACGCGGCGGTCCGGCCGCCGGGAATAGGGCCGAGCAACGCCACCAACAACAGCGCCGTCAACACGAAACGGGAAACGGTCAATTTGTTCGGCAGGTTCATTGTCGGCCAAAAATTGGGGGACAGAGACGGAAAGTTGCAAGTTCCAAAACCATTTTCCGCACCAGCAACCGCCCGCCACCCCGCTCACGCCGCCGGTTCGGCGATCAAATCGTAATCCGTATGCCCGATCACGCGAACGCGGACAAACTCCCCGACGGGCAGCCGGCCGCGCACAAACACCCGTCCGTCAATATCCGGTGCGTCGGCTTCGCCGCGGGCGACGGTGTAGCGTTGCGACGCTCGCAAGGGCGGCGGCCCGCCCGTCGAACGCAGCAGTCCGTGTTCCCAGGAATGGATGCGGGCGGCGGCGAGTTGCCGGGCGTTGGCCTCGCCTTCGGTCAGCACGACGAGGGTTTGGCCGACAAA
>MWDV01000330.1 GCA_002070715.1 Verrucomicrobia bacterium ADurb.Bin118 | reverse complement strand
GGCAACAGTTCACTTTCCACGAATCGCCCGGTCACCGGCCCAACGTCGCACAAGGAGCCGGAGCCTGGCCGGAGGCTGGGGGGCCGGTTGGGTTTCCGCGCGTGGCTAGGGTTGGTGGCGGTGCTGGCAGCCACCGTGCTGCCGTTTTCCGTTGGCGCGGCGGACCAGAGCGTTGCCGAAGTCCGGCGGCAAGCGGATGCGTGGCGCGCGGCGCACCGCACGATTGACATGCACCAGCATATCAACGGCACGACGCAGCATGTGACCCGCACGATCAAGATCATGGACGCCGTCGGGGTCGGCCTGGTGGTGAATTTGAGCGGCGGCACGGTCACGCGCCCCGCCCCGGATCAGCCCTCGGAATTTGAGCGGAACAAAGCCCTCATGGACGCGCTGTATCCCGGGCGGTTTCTGCAATACATGATCCTCGATTACCAGGGCTGGGATGAGCCGGACTTCGCGGAGCGGGCGGCGCAACAGATCGTGGAGGGGCATCGTCTGGGCGCGGCGGGTTTCAAGGAATACAAACGGCTCGGGCTGACGCTCCGGGATGGCGCGGGCCGGACCATCCGGATTGATGATCCCAAACTCGACTTGATGTGGGCGAAATGCGGCGAGTTGGACATGCCCGTTTCCATTCACGTGGCCGATCCGAAGGCGTTTTGGGCGCCGTACAACGAGCAGAATGAACGTTGGCAGGAGCTCAAGGATCATCCCGGCTGGTGGTTTGGCGACACCAACAAGTATCCGCCCCGCATGGAATTGCTCGAGGCGCTGGACCGGGTCGTCGCGCGGCATCCGCAGACCAAATTCGTCTGCGTGCATTTTGCCAACAACGCCGAGGACATTGACTGGGTGGAACGGGCGCTGGATCGCCGGCCCAACATGTACGCCGATCTGGCGGCGCGCATTCCGGAAATTGGCCGGCATTCGCCCGACCAAGTGCGCCGGCTCTTCCTCAAACATCAGGATCGCATCCTGTTCGGCACGGATTTCATGGTCTATAACCGGCTGATCCTCGGCAGCAGCGGCAACGAACCGCCGCCCACCGACGCCGATGCGGAGGTTTTCTTTGCCAAGGAATGGCGCTGGCTCGAAACGCATGATCGGGACTGGCCGCACATGACGCCCATTCAGGGGGATTGGACGATCAGCGCCATCGGGCTGCCGGCCGAAGTGCTGCGCAAAGTCTATTTCGACAACGCCCGCAAACTCCTGGCGCGTTCGCTGCCGCTGCCGGTGGCGCGGGCGCGGCACATCAGCCAGGACTTTGAACCCGATGGCGAACTGGAGAATCCGCTCTGGCAAACGACCTCGCCGATTCTGTTGGAATACGCGACCGCCGACGGCGCCGCGCGGCCGGAATTGACCACCACGGTGCGCGTGTTGTGGTCGAACAACGCGCTCTACCTGGCCTATGAGTCACCGTACACCGAACTCACGATGTTCACGCCGGCCCGCGGGGAAGGGGATGCCGAGCGTTATGCCATGGATCAGCCGGACGCCAGCTTGTGGGACCGGGATGTGGTGGAGGTCTTCATTGCCAGCGAGCCGGAAAAACTGCGGCACTATGCGGAGTTTCAAGTGGCCCCCACGAACGAGAAACTGGATCTGCTGCTTGACTCGTCCCGGCGCGATTTCGCCTGGAGCAGCGGCTTCCTATCCGCGGTCAAGGTGGACCCGCACGCGAAACGTTGGACGTGCGAAATGCGCATTCCCTTGAAAGCGCTGACGGCAACCCCGCCCAAAGCCGGCACCCAATGGCGGCTGAACTTCTTCCGCTGCGACCGGGCGAACAACGCCTTCCTCGCGTGGAATCCAACGTTGAGCCGCAGTTTCCATGTGCCCGAGAAGTTTGGCGTGCTGGAGTTTGTGGAATGACGCTGGGTGGCTCGTGGAACGACAGGCGTGAAGGCCGGTAACCGCAGACCACACCGGCCTGATCCACATGGAACTTCATTTTCGCACGCTCGGTGAAGGCCCGCCGTTGATTGTGCTGCACGGCCTGCTGGGCTCGCTGCACAACTGGTTGCCGCTGGCGCGCCAGTTTGCCGCGCGTTTCCAAGTCTTTGCCGTGGACCAGCGCAATCACGGGTTGTCGCCGCACAGTCCGGAGTTCGGTTACGACCACATGGCGCGCGACCTGCACGAATTCATGCAGGCGCAGGGACTGACCCGCGCGCATGTGCTGGGTCATTCGATGGGCGGCAAGACCGCCATGCAATTCGCGCTGCTGTATCCGGATCAGGTGGGGAAACTGGTGGTGGTGGACATCTCGCCGCGAGCCCATGCGCCGAGGAATTCCGGCACCCTGGAGGCGTTGCTGGCCCTGGACCTGGGCCGGTTCCGACACCGCACCGAACTGGATGCCGCACTGGCCGGGGCCGTGCCGGATACGGAGTTGCGCCAGTTTTTGTTGACCAACGTGGCGCGCGGCCCCGCCGGGGCGCTCCGCTGGAAGGCGAATTTGACCGCCATTTGGGAAAACCGCCGCCTGCTGGGAGCGGCGTTGGAGTCCGGGCAACCCTGCACCAAGCCGGCGCTATTCATCCGCGGTGGTCAATCGGATTACGTGACCGACGCCGACCTGGATTTGATCCGGCAGATGTTTCCGCAGGCCGTGCTGCAAACCATTGCGGAAGCCGGCCACTGGGTACATGTGGACGCCCCCGCGAAGTTCGTCCGCATGGTG
>MWDV01000329.1 GCA_002070715.1 Verrucomicrobia bacterium ADurb.Bin118 | reverse complement strand
GGCGAGGTGACGGCTGACGAATTGCGCGCCGCGTTTGCGGAACAAGCCCAGGCCCTTGCCCAGGCCGGCGCCGAGGCGATCGTTGTGGAAACCATGTGCGATCTGGAGGAGGCCCGGCTGGCGGTGGCCGCCGCCGCGGAGACCGGGTTGCCCGTGGTCGCCTGCATGGTGTTCGATTCCGGGCGCGACAAGGACCGGACCATGATGGGCAACACGCCCGAACAGGCGGCGGAGGCGTTGAGCGCAGCGGGCGCGGATGTCTTGGGCGCGAATTGCGGGCAGGGCATTGCCGGATTCCCGCCGCTCTGCCGGCGTTTCCGCGCGGCCACCGACCGTCCGCTTTGGTTCAAACCCAATGCCGGCTTGCCACAGTGGGTGGAGGGACGCGCCACTTACACGACGACACCCGAAGAATTTGTCCAGTCCGTGCCGGCGCTGGTGCAAGGCGGCGCGAATTTCATCGGCGGCTGTTGCGGCAGCAACCCCGACTTCATCCGCGCCATCATCCGCTGTCTGCGCGGATAAACGCGCGGCGGCGTTTGCGTTTCACAATCTGTCCCGGTTCGTTCAGAAAACAGGCGAGGGGAGTTCCATCCCTTCGGATTGAATGGGGCGTTGCGGGGTCGGACGGGTCGGACAATTCCGGCTTCGTCAATCCACCTCGGCCGGCAGTTCGAACGGGTTCCAGCCGGCTTGCTGGAACCGGCCGCGCGCGGATGCGAGCCGGCGCAGATGACTGGCTGTGGTGGCGCGCATCAACGCCCAGTCCATTTGCCGCAAACCGAGCGCCGCATGATTTTCCGACCACGCGCAGTTGGCCGTCCACGCCAGGGTGGGGATGCTCTGCACCAGGTGGTGCCAGGTGGTCATCAGCAATCCGCTTTGGTTGGCGGCGGCGGCCTGGGCCAGCGTGCGGATGTTGCCGGGCGTATTCCACGGGCAGGCCAGCGTCGTGAAGCCGTGGCGACGGAAGTGCGCCAGGGTTGGCACGTCGCCCTGGGTGACGTTGTAGTGCCAGTCGGCAATCACGATCTGACGCGAGAGACGGTCCAGCGCTTCATGGGTCGGCTGCGCCGCGGTGCCGCTGGCCGAGAATCCGGCCGGCCATTGCCCCCGTTCCAGCAGCGCGTCGCCCCACATGATGGCACGGCGACTGCGCCGGGCCAGGTGGGCGGCCAACTGGTTGACGTGATCGGCGAACAACTGCACTCCGTCGGTCTGCCGGCAGCGGTCGCACGTCGCGTGGGAATAGGCCTCGTCGCATCCGATGTGGAAATACTGTCCCGGGCCCGCGCCCGCGATCAGTTCGTCGCACACGTCGCGGAGCAACGCCTGCGTGCGTGGGTTGGTCAGGCACCAGGTCCAGCCGTCCGGTTCGAACAACGGTGCCAGGCGCGGATTCTGATCCAACACGACGTGCCGGCCATGTTTGATGCGGCTGGCGCTGGCGTGGCCCCAGCAATTGAACATCGGGATGATCTCCAGCCCCAGACCGCGCGCCATCGTCATGAGCCGGCCCGCTTGCGCTTTCGACCATGCCTCCGGCCACGCCAGTTCGGGCAGCGCGCGGAGCCGCAACATGCCCCAGAACTCCAGCACTACATGCGTGAATTTATAGAACGCCGCCAGCCGGATCGCTTTCGTGATCATCTCCGGGGGCGTCTCGCGAAAGATGCAGAGGTGTAATCCGCGAAACGCCAGCGCCGGCCAATCCTGGATGGACACCTCCGGTACCGTGAACTGGAGCCCGCCCGCCGTGTCGTCGGGCGCCAGGAGTTGCAGCAGCGTGAACCACGCGTGCCGCAGACCCGCCGTGTCCTTCCCGCAGCCGGCGATGCCCGAGGCGTCCACTGTCAGCGCGTAAGTGGCGTTGGCGCGCAGTGACGGAGGCGGAGCGCCCGCCAGAGAAAACTCGTTCGGCTGAAGTGTTGCCGCGCGGGTCAGCTTCAATTTCACCGCGCCAAAGGTGAACTGCCGCCAAGTTTCCTTCATCATCGTCACCACGCCGGGATCGGCGTCGTGGCTGACCCCCAGCGCCACCTCACGGCGGAGGCTTTGCCCGCCCGGGCCCCAGACAATGTGATTGGGATACGGATGAAAAGTGCGCGGCGGAAGGACGGTGGCGGGCGCGGCGTGGAGGCGGCCCCGCGGGCGGAACGCCAGGGCGCCGGCATAAAGAATCGAGATTTTCAGGAACTCGCGACGCGGGAGATGAAAGGAGGGCGTTGATGTCGTCATGGTGGCTTCGCTGCCAAGCGGGTTACAGCATCCGCGCACCGGCGCCGGAAGGCCAGCCTAATCTGCGCCGCTTCCCGAAGGGCGGGGGAGGGGATCAGGTCCTTGTTTTTCGTCAACCGCCGGATAAACGGGTCCGCAGATAACGCAGATCCTTTTCGGTGCCTCATCGGCGTGAATCGGCGCCATCTGCGGATGAAGAGCTTGATGCGATGGCGGCTAAGGCGCGCTGGGCGCGGCGGACAGCTCGAAGCACGCGCCTTCCTTTGTGCTGCGCACATACAAACGGCCGTTGGCCAGCGCCGGGGTGCTCCAGCATTTGCCCGCAATGGCTTTGAACCGGCCTTTCTCCCGGTATGCCTCCGGATTGGCCTCGACCAATACCAAGTGGCCGTCGTCGCTTAGTGCGATCAGATGTTGTCCGGCGAGGATGACGTTGCCCGCTCCGAAACCGGGTTGTTGCCATCGCACGTCGCCGGTACGCAGGTCCAGGCATTTGAGCGGGCCATCGCCGTATTGTTTGAAACTGATCATGCCATAAAGATATCCGGCATGATGCACTGGGGTGCTCCAGAGGCTGGCCGCCCGCGCGTTGCCCCGGTGGCGCCACACTTCGCGCGCGGCAAACGTATCGCCCTGCCGGTTGACGGCGCAGACCGTGCCACCCACCTCGTAACCGGCCGTGCAGAACACCAGATCGCCGGCGACCACCGGCGAACAGGCCGTGGCCGTGCGATGCGGCACCGGAAAATCCCACAGCCGCGCGCCGGTTTGCGGATGCACCGCCACCAAACCGCTTTGCAGCAGAAAAAGGGCCTGACGCTGCCCGTGAAGCGTGGCCATCACCGGGCTGGCATAGGTCATGGGGGCGTCGCCACTTTTCCAGGCGAGGTCGCCGGTGTCCTTTCGGAAAGCCAGCAAGGCCTGTCCCGGTCCGCCGCCGGCGATCAACACCAACGGGCCTTCCACCATCGGCGACAAGGCGCTTTTCCAATCAATGTTTCGTCCGGCGTGGGCGGCCGCGATGTCCTTTTGCCAAAGCCCTTTACCGGTGGCGGCATCGAGACAGTGCAGCACCAGGGCGCTGGAATAAACCCAGACCCGTTGGCCATCCGTCGCGGGCGTGGACCGCGGACCGTCCCCGCCGCGATTCCCCGCGGCGCCGCTGTCGCCGCCGCCCGGATACTGGGCGCGCCCGGTTGGGGTGGCCCAGAGTTGTTTGCCGGTGGCCGCGTCGAACGCCACGCAGGTTTCCGCCGCCGCGTTGCCGGCGCCTTGGTTGACCACGGTGAACGCGCGGTTGCCCGCGACAACAAAGGAACTAAAACCGCCGGGGGTGTCCGCCCGCCAGAGCCGTTTCAGGCCGGTGGCGGGCCAAGACGGAGGGATGGTTTCGGGCGAGATGCCGTCCCCCTGGGCCCCCCGGTACGCCGGCCAATCCGCCGCGGGCCCGTTCTGCGGGCTGGCGAGCGCGAGAGTGAGGCCGAGCCATCCCGCAAGGCGCGGGAACCGCCGGCGGCGGGCTTGGCAACGGTCAGTGGCTTCCGCAGTGGTTGTCATGGCTTCACCATGCCGGGGAACAACCGCGTTGGCGAGTCCGGAGCGGCTTTTCCGCGGCCAGAATTTTACAGCGCGGGATTGACTTGCCCTTTGGGGGCGCGCTAGTGTGGCGGGGACTCGCCGGATGTTCGGCTGGCGTGCGCACCCGTAGCTCAATTGGATAGAGCGTCTGACTACGGATCAGAAGGTTTCAGGTTCAACTCCTGACGGGTGCGCCATTC
>MWDV01000328.1 GCA_002070715.1 Verrucomicrobia bacterium ADurb.Bin118 | reverse complement strand
CTTCTTGGGCCATACTGCTGAAACCCAGACCGGCAAACAGCAGCAACGAAAACAGGGAACGGACGAATCGTTTCTTCATCAGTTTGACTGGTTGCATCGGCCAGCACCCTACCCATTCAAAACGGACAGACCAAGCAAAGATGTCAGAAGAAACACGATGATGTCCTCACGCATCTTCCCGGGTTGGGCGGCATAATTTTCTATTGGCCGGGCTTGACGCCCCAAGATATAGGGTGTTACAAACGAGCAACCGCAACCGACGGTGTTACGAGCTGTATGCGTTGTCCGAAATGTGGTGGTCAGGAAGATCGGGTGGTGGATTCCCGCGCCTCGCGCGAGGGGGCAACCATCCGCCGACGCCGTGAGTGTGAAGCCTGCGGTTATCGTTTTACCACGTACGAACAAATCGAGCACGAGGAGTTGATGGTCCTCAAGCGCGACGGCCGGCGGGAGGGATTTTCCCGGGACAAACTGCTCTCCGGCATCAAGAAGGCCTGCCAAAAACGCCCCATCAGCCACGAAGCCATCGAAGCATTGCTGGACCGGGTCATCCGTCAAATCACCGACCAATACGAGCACGAGGTCCCCGCCGATGCCATCGGTCACACGCTCATGGAAGAACTTCGGAAGCTGGATCAGGTGGCGTATGTCCGGTTCGCCAGTGTGTATCGCCGGTTTCAGGAAGCCACGGATTTTGTGCAGGAAGTGAAAAAACTGGAGGGGACGCAATGATTCGCCTCGCCTCCGATCATCTCCTGTTTGCCCTGCGCTCCGGTGAATATGTGCCGTTTTCAGCCGCCACGCTCACTGTTGAGCTGGCCAGTGATGATGATTTGCCATTCGACGCTGATTTTCTGCGGCAGGCCCTTCAGGCGGTGTTTCATTTCTTTCGTTATGAACTCCACCGGGAAACCGTGACGGTAACGGAATTCGCCGCGGCGGTGGAATACGTGCTCCGCAGTTTTTTGCCGGAGACCGACGCGAGGCGCGAACCGTTGCCGGGCCAGTATGTGCCGGAAGCGGACCTTGACCAGCTCGCGGCGGACGCCCACGGCACCGAATTGCTGTTCTTTACCCGGTTGCGGGATGAACTGCGGCACCGGCTGCGCACCGCGCCGCGGCTGCTGCGTTTTCACGGACTGCGCGGTTGCGTCAAACAACTGACCGGCGCCCGGCGCTGGAGTCCGCGATGCCAGGCTTTGCGCGACCGGATTGTCGCGTATCTGCGCGCCTGCGCGGTGGCGGATCGCGCGGGAAAAGATTGCGCGTTGTTGGTGGAATGAATCCGCGGACAACGGCTGGAAAGGTGGAAGCAAGCATGAGCAAAACCTTGTTTGAAAAAATCGCGGCTCGCGAGATCCCGGCCAACATCGTCTATGAAGATGACGTGGTGCTTGCCTTTCGCGATATTGCGCCGCAGGCGCCCACGCATGTCTTGATCGTTCCGAAACGGCCCATCCCCAATCTCGCCGGCGCGCGGCCCGAGGATGCCGCCATACTCGGGCATCTGCTCTTGAAAGCGGCGGAAGTGGCGCGGCAACTCGACTTGGGCGAATCCGGGTTTCGCCTGGTTTTCAACAACGGTCCGGACGCTGGCGAAGCGGTGCCGCACTTGCACGGACACCTGCTCGGCGGCCGCTCGCTCGGCTGGCCGCCCGGGTGAAGCCCCGCGCGGCCATTGCCGGTAGTCGCCCATGGCGGATGCGGACTGTGAGTTTGTCGCCCGCCGCTGGATTTGAAACCGATGCTGGAAAACGGAATGTGGTTCCCGTCTCCAGCGCCGACACACGCCAGTCAGTGGATGTGCTTCGAGCTCCGCCCGATGGGTTTCGGAAGGGAACCTGCCGCCGCAAGCAAACGTTATCCGGCCACCATTTTTATCCATGAAACAACTCACATCGCCTGCCGGCCATCTCCGGCATCTTCGCGCATCTGCGATAAGGCATCGGCACCCAGGAACTGAGCCAGCCCGGGTCCCAGCCTGGACCAGTGCGCTGATCCTTTGCGGTTGGTTGATCTTGATCAGCGCGGCGCGCGCTCAAACCCCGCCCGCCACGTTCACGGCCAGCCTCACCAACGGTGCGAACGTGGTGACGGTGGATTTCACCCTGCACCCCATCCGCAGTCCGCATTTCAGCGTGGTGGTGCAAAATAACTCCGGCGGCTTTGATCCTTACACGGCCCCGCCCGAACGCACATACCTCGGCGCGGTGCGCGGTCAGCCCGGCGCGCTCGCCGCTGCCGTACTCAAAGCCAACGGCAAATTGCTCGCCCGCGTTTGCTTTGAAAATCAGGTGGAATGGTTCACGGACGGCAACTCCCTCTCGACGCGCGGCAGTGCTTCCTGGTCCAAACACTGGCCGGGTTTCACCGTCGGCCCCGGCGGCGCTGGCAGCTCGGTTTACGCCGCGGAAGTGGGCGTGGATTCCTCCTACGAACATCTGGCGCGCAGCGGCTTCAATGTGGATGACGACATTGACATCATCGAATACTCCGTGATCTGCGCCAACATGTATTACCTGCGCGACGCCGGCATTCTGCATCGGCTCGGCCGCATCGTCATCCGCGCCAGTCAGGCGCAGGATCCGTATCAAGGTCTGACCGGAGGTGATCTGTTGAATAAACTGGCCGACCAATGGAACAACGTCCTGCCGCCCAGCACGCACGATCTGGCGGCCGGGGCGTTTGCGGATTCGGTGGGCGGCGGCCTGGCGTGGGTGGGCGTGATCGGCTCGTCCATTCGCTATTCCATCAACGACAGCGAGGGCAACGGCGATTTCAATGTCTATTGGCGGCATGAAGCGGGGCATAACTGGGGCGCGGGCCATTACGAAGGAAACTCGCCGGAAGGGCCGACCATCATGTCCGGCAACACGCTCGGCCGTTTTTCCAGTCCGGAACTCGCCCGTGTCCTGAATCAGCGCCAGGATAAGCTGGGCATTTTGGACAATCTCGGCAGCTACACCTATCCGCTGCCGCCGCGGGCTTCGCTGGATTTCGGCAACGTGGTGGTCGGCGGCTCGGCGTTGTTCAACGTAATGGCCAATGATCACGACGCCAATGGCGACGCGATTTCCCTGCAAAGCTTCGACGCCACCACCAGTTTGGGCGGTGCCGTAACGCTCGAGTCCGGCCAACTTCGCGTGCAAGGCGTGGCCGACCATGCGGAAATGGATTGGTTCAATTACCGGATCGTGGACAGCACGGGACGACCCGCCATCGGCATCGTTTATCTGCAAGGCGAAAAACCGTCCACCAAACTGACCGGCACTGGCATCGGCACGCCGGGCACATGGTGTTGCAATAACACGTTTCACAAGGCGTTGGATGGCAACCTGAACACTTACTACGACGCGGCCAATGAAACCGGTGACTGGGTTGGGCTGGACCTCGGCGCGGGATCAAACTTGGT
>MWDV01000327.1 GCA_002070715.1 Verrucomicrobia bacterium ADurb.Bin118 | reverse complement strand
TGGCAATGACCACCGGATCCAAGTTGGTCAGGCCGGCGTCCAGCGAAACGTACAGGTCAATGTCCGCCTCCTCGCGGGTGGCGTTCTTCAGCTCGCGTTCATTCACGCCGAGCCGCGGCAAAGAAAGCGTGAGGGGCATGAACGTGACAAACGCCGCATTGGTGTAGTTGGCCGTGTTGGTCAACACATAGAACTGCCATTGATTGGTCATGCCGTTGGTCAACCCCAACAACGGCGTGTTGGCGCCCACGTGCTGCCCCAGCAACAGGGAGCCGGTGTACCCCGGGGTGGTGGTGGGTTCAAACGTATTGGTGGGCGCGCTCACGTTCGGGCCCAATCCTTCGGGGGCGGCGACCTCGGCCACCGTCAAGCCATCCTCCACGTCGCCGTTTCCGTTGGCAATCACCAGGGCATAATCCTGCACGGTGTTGTCGGGATGCGCGGTGACCGCGTTGACGTTGACCCGGTGGGCGATGACGGCAATGGCGTAGTTGGTGCCCAGCACCGCCGGCAGATAGACATTCTCCACATTGTTCACCGCGTCCAACGGGAGCGGTCCGTTGGTGGACCACGGCTGGTTGTAAATTCCGCCTGCCGGGATGTCGTTGCCAAAGAACACCTCGCCGGTGTCCAGGTTCGTGACCACCAAGTTGAGATCGTTCACCAACTTCACGCCCGCGGCGGGGTTGCCCGGCGGATCCGTCCAGACCAGCGTGATGCGCAACGGTTCCGTGCGGGCCAGGTCGGTCAACTGAACGGTGCGGACATGCTGTTGGCCGGTGGCCAGGGCGTTGGCGGGATCCTGGTCCACAAAATAAACGGGCCCGGGGCCGCCCAAGGTGAAATTCGTGAGGGCCGCCGGCAAAGTGGTGGGCAGGTTGACCAGGCCCCAGCCCTGATGGTTTTCATACTTCTGCGTCTGAAAATCGTAGGGATAACCGAGCGGCCGGGCGCCGTTGATCAGCAAGGCTTTCATCAACGCCGGACTGTTTGTCAACGACAGGCGTTGCTCGAAGAATTCCTGCATCAGCGCCAGGGTGCCGGAGACATGCGCCGCCGCCATGCTGGTGCCGGTTTCATAGCGATACCACGGGCCCAATTCATCGTTCAACCGGGCGCGCACTTCGTATTCATCACCCAGGTCGTTCGTCGTGACCATGGTCACCACGATGTCGTAGGCAACTGATTGGGTGGTGACATTGTGGACGCCGTAAAACCAGAGGCTGTCGCCGGTGACCGCGGTGGAAGCGGAGTTGAGGCCCGTTGCGTCAAAAGCCTCGGGGGTGGGCGGACTGTCCTGCCGCAGCAGGACCGGCAACTGGGGAAACGGCACGGGGGACCCTTCGTTGGGCACCACCTCCACCTGCAACGCCACGGCGTTTTCCCGCAGGCGCACGCGGTACGTCTTTAATTGATCCGGTTCGGCGATTTGGTTGACGTCGGCGTCCGTCAGATAATTCGTCGGACTGAAGTATTGGTTGGTGTCCCACTGTTGCGACCGGGCGGATACGACCCACGTGCCGGGGGCCACGACATCGGGTTTGAAGCGCCCGAATTCTTTTTCCGCGCGCAGTCCGGTATTCCCGCGACTGGAGAACCAAGCCACCTGGCTTTGGGAATCGCTCTCCGGCTGGAACGGCGCATTCGTCGTGCAGACTTCCTCCCCTTCCACCGTCCGGCAGATGCGCACTTCATTGGTGATCTCGCGCCATTGTTCAATGGCACCCACGGTAATGACGTTCTTGGCAGTGCCAGGGGAAAGGATGGAATTGCTTTCTCCGCCGTCTCCTTCCTGAGTGCCGTCGCCGGCATTGCCCGCCGCAAAGACGAACAGCAACGGCTGCGATCCTGGTTGGCCGGGCAGCGCGTCCCGGGTCGCGGCATCGTAGCGGGCGGCGGCCAGATCGTAGCCGGGCGTGGTGTAGTTCCAACTGTTGTTGGAGATCAATGCATTCGTCCGGGCGGCCAGTTCGTGCAACCGGGAATCCGGAAAGGCTGCCGTGCCGCCGGACCGTCGGGGGCGTTCCTCTTGAATCACCGGCAGCACAAACACGTTGGCGCCGGGTGCCATGCCCCGGAATTGATGTTCCTCCGCCGGCATCTCGGACCCTTGCGCGTTGGTCACGGTGGTGGACTGCGCCCCGTTACCCGCCAAGGTGCCAATGACGTGCGTTCCGTGTCCGTTGGTATCCACCAATTCAGTCGCGGAGAAGGCCCACATGCGCCCGGCCAGGTCGGGATGCGTGGCGTCCACACCGGAATCATTCACGTTGACCAGCACATTGGTGCCGGTCAATCCCAGCCAGTTTTCCGGGGTGACCGTGTCCTCCGCGACTCCAATACGGGCCCGGCCCAGATCGTTCGCCAACACGCGATCCGCCGCCGGTTCAATCACCTGCACTCCGGGCAGCGTCGCCAAGGCGACCAAGCCGGAGCGATGCGGTTGCACGGTGAATACCGGACCAAACGGCGAGCGTTCCTCGGCCAGAATCCGCACGCCCTGTTCCTGGAGGGCGGCCAGCGTGGTGTCCCGGGCATCGCCAAACAACGCCACGTTCAATCGTTGTCCGAAAGGCAGCTCGTCCTGCTGCACGGCCAGCGCCAGCAAGCGGGATTGGAGTTTGTAATACGGTTCATAGGGGAGAACGGCTTGCACGTGGGGCGAACTGGCCAACTGCCGCGCGGGGGCATCGGCCAAACGCACCAGATACGCGTTGTTTGGGATGTAGGCGACCAGCTCCGCCCCCACCCCCCGTAATTGGGCGCGAAATGCGTCGTCCAGATTGCCCCGCGCTTGGACGATGAACGAGCCATGCCCGGGAGCGGCGCGCAGATGTTCCGGGATGGCCGGAAGGGCGAGGGTGGTGTCAATGCGGGCGTTTTCCAGCAACACAGCCGTTGGCCGGCGCAGCCATTCCGTCAACGGTAGTTGGGCATTTTCCAAGCGCAGCGAAGCGGTGGCGTGTTCCGTCGCTGCCCGTTCGGCCGTCGTCGCCGCGCTCAACAATCGCCACGATGCGGTCGGCCCCAGCGAGTGGGGCGTGGCCTCCACCGGTGCCGGCGTGGCGACCCGGCCGGCTTTGGCCGGGCCCGCCGCCTGGCGCTCGGCCCATTGCCAACACACGAACGCTCCCGCGAACAGGAGCAGGCTCACCACAAACCAAATCAAAGGTTGCCTACGCATAATTTTCCATTTCGTTCCGGGCGGATGGAGTTCAACTCCCTCCGCGGCCTGTTTGGCGCTCACCGACCTTCATCGCGCCGGGTTTCACCCTCTCCTGCCCTCGCGTTTTCATCTGCGGGGCGGTCCGCTTAATCCGGCGGCAGCAGGTTGTAATCTTCCACCGTCAGATGCGGTCGGTCCGGCGCGCCTTCCACGCGCACCACGGCGCGCACGGCGGTTTCGGCCGTGATTTGATAATTGGTACACAACCCGGCGAACGGACCGCTGCTGATCACCGAAGCCCCGCTGGCCGGCCGTAATGTCTGCCCAAAACCATACACCACGAAACGCGGTTGTTCGCCGCCCCGCAGGAGGGACAGGATCTGTTGCGGCAGGCGTTCGTACACCGCATCGGTCAACCCTTGGTTCCGCTGATAAGCCGAGGCCCGGTTCAAGAACGGGGACTGGTCCGTCAATTCAGGCACGGCCAGGATGTCGCCCAAGCGATTGAAGACCCCTTGGGGGAACAGCATCGGATTGGCCCGCGTGCGGTTGATGCCATCCACCAGCCGGACCACCGCCGGCCAGGTGTTCGTATTGAACGGCAGATACCCGCCCGCCGGATCAATGACCCAGGGCCGGTAAGTGGGGCGGGCGTTCGGATCGAGAACCAGCAACCGCAACTGGGTGTCGGTCATGGTATTGGTGATGGAAACCACCCCGCTGAGCACCGCCGACCAGGCGGCCAGTCCGGATTGATTGATCGAAAGCCGTCCGCGCGCGGCGGATTCGGTCAGGGCCGTCGTGAACGAATCAAAGATCAACCGGTCGCTCCACGGCGCCCGATTGTCCGTGTCAAAATCATTGAGACTGCCGGCCCATCGCCGCCAGGCCGCCGGCCCGCGGTTGGCGGCAACGATGTTTTCCGCCTTCAAATACACCGTCTGCCAGGGCGTGCCCCGGTGCACCCGGCCCAGCCAGCCAAGGTTGGGATACTTGTTGGTCGGGAAATCCCAATCATCCGCGCAACGGACGAGGGGATCCTTGAGCGCCAAATTGAAGGCGTCGGGGTCCGCTGTGGCGGTCGAGACATCCTGTTGGAGGGGGAACCCGCCCCACGGACTATACCGCGTATTGAGGGCGCCGATGTTGTTCCACCGCCCGGTTTCCTGCTCGAACAAATCATCCCGGCTGTGATTGGTGACCGCAAGATCGCCGGGCGTGTAGTGGACCAACGGATCGTTGGCCTGCCAGCTCTGGCGCAGCAACATCCGGCGGGTGGGCGAAAAGGGCACTTGCGCCTCCGAGCTGGCATTTCCGTTCCCGGACGGATCATTAAAGAACGCCACGAACCCGGCGATGGCGTTGGCCACCGTCTGTCCCCCGGCCAGATTGAATTCACCGTAGTTGCGCCATTCCTTCTCGGATACTCGTGCAAAAGCGGACCCCAAGGAAACCTCGATTTGGTTGAGAATCCCGCGGGTGGGCACGCGGAGATCGGTGGCGTTATTCGCGCGTTGCGCGTCCCAAAGCTGGCCGGCGATGCCGCGCGAATCATTCGGCGCCCGCCCCATCTCCGCGGTCAGATCGCGCAGGATCGGTTCGCCGAGGAGATGCACGTAATCCAGGATCCGCCCCGTGCCGCGATCCACCAAGACGGCATGAAGCCGGTTGGTGATCGCCAACCCCAACTGCGGCACCGGGAAGGTGGTCTGCCGCTCAAACTGGGCGGATTGCCCCACGTTCAGTTCATAGCGCGGCGGATTCGCCCGCAGGATGGCGGAGGGCAACAGTGCGTAGTGATTGCTGGCCGTCACAAAGGAGTCCGCCACCGGAAGGCCCCGGTTCAGTTGCAGGCCGGCGCCGGGCCAGAAATTACTGCGATAGAGGGTGCCCCAGCGCCATTCGTGGCGCAACGGCGCGACCATGCGATCATTGGTGAGCACCATCGTCATGTGATTGCTCACGTAGATGTCCACCGGCCGGAGGAAATTGGTGCGATAGGAATTCCAAAGCTCCACTTCCACCCGGTTGGTCACCCCCAGAACATACATCTGGTTGGTTTCATAAGTGCCCACCCCCATGCGCCGCACCAATAATTTGCGGGTGACTTGGAAGACATTTTCCACGGCCATTTCGTTGAAGTTCGGCAGTCCCTTCTTGGCACCGACAATCCACGGCACGCCGTAAACATTGGTGCGCGTCGGCTGGGCCGGGTCTGTGCTGATGCGCTGCCGCAGTCCGCTGAAGGTGACGATGTCCAGCGGCTCGGTCAACGCCGCTGCCGTGGCGGTGGAGACATCGTCAAATCCAGTGACGAACACGTCATCGCCGCGCCGGACGAAGTGCGGCCGGAACACGGACGGAAAGAAATCGTTGGTGGAGGCGTCGTACATGTTGGCCGCCAGTTGCAGCAACCGATGCACCGCCGGCGTGTACACCATCCGGTTGCTCACCACCACGGGGATGTTGCGCGTGTCGAAGGCCTGGTCCAGGCCGAAGGTTTGCCCATACGCGACCGGGTTGATCCGGCGCCATTCCTCCGAACTCACCCGCAACAAACGGTCGGCGGCGTTGGTGAAGAAGTCGAGCGGCCGCCAGGATATAAAATTGGTGGCGGCGACAATGCCCCGCGCGTTGCGCTGCACCAGGTTGTCATAGTTCAGGTTCATCACTCCCGGCGCGTCGGGCGCGCTGTCGGTGCCCAGTTGGGACAGCAGACGGTAAAACGTGTACCGGTCGTAGGAACTGATGTTGGTGCCGGCTTGCCGGAGCCGGTCGAAGAAATTCAGGGAGGCTTTGGCCGGGTCAAAGAAATCCTGGGTGGTGAAAAACCGCTCCGGCGATTCCGCGCCGGGCCACGGCTGGTTGACGCGTCCCACGTCCGCGTCGGTGGTGAGCGGAGCGGTATCCATCATCAGCGGCCCCGCGCTGTAGCCGTCAAACATGTCATGGGTGAAGGCGTTGGCCGCCGCCGGGCCAAACAGGTTTTGCACCGACGCCAGATTATGGAAGTTGCCTTGGTACCGGTGGCGCAACAGCGCGGCGGCGTCATCAAAGCCCGCGCCCAGATTGGCCGCGCCGTCGGTCCGGTAATTGTAGCCCAGGGGGCTCCAGAAATTCGTGTTCAGATCGGTCAGGAAGGCGCCCAAATTGATCTCCCACGAGCCCACCCCTTGGTTGCGGCGGAAGCCATCATTTCCGGGCGTCTGGGCGAGTTGTTTGGCGTCGTTGTGAATGTAATTCAGGTCCAAGGTCTGGCCCGCCGGGATGGCGATCCACGCATAGCGCGCGGTGAAACGATTGGTCGCCGAGTGCGGATACTCGGGCCGTTCCGTGATGCCCACCCATTCCGGGTCGCCCACGAAAAAGTTGCTCAAGGTGTTGCCGGCGATGGGGTTCGGGATCATCCCGCCATTGAGATTGTAAAATCCGCCCGCGGGATTCATCACCGGAAGCAGGCCGTTGGTGTCGTATCGCCCGCTGCGGTTCAGGTCGAGATAAAACCGGAAATCGGCGCTGTTGGCCTGGTGCCGATTGGTGATGATCACCGGCGGCCGGGGCAGATAAAACAGGTTGGCCACCACCTGCGCAAAGCCCGAGGTACCCGCCGGCACCGGCGTGCCATCGGAATAGGCGTAACTGACATTGGTGGCCCAATGCAGGTGCGCCAGGTCCAGTTGTTCCTGGTTCTGGCGGCTGTTGAATCCGGCTGC
>MWDV01000326.1 GCA_002070715.1 Verrucomicrobia bacterium ADurb.Bin118 | reverse complement strand
GCGCCGTGTATTGTGGATACGCGCAATGCCATGGCCGGGGTCGAGACCGCCCCGGGTCAGGTTTGGAAGGCGTAGAAGCCATCTCATCAATGCTGGGGTCCGCAGATTTCGCCGATCTACACAGATGGAAAACCGGAAAAAATCTGGGCAATCCGCGTCATCGGCGGATTGGGATTTCAGGTAATTAGCGGCGGCGACTATTGGTAAGATGGCTGCCCGTCTCCCCGCGTTAAGCGGGAGGTTCAGAGAAAGACCGGAGTGAGGGGCGCCGGTTGAGAAGTAAACCAGCGGATTCAAGGAAACGCACACAATCCCCGATTTCTATCATGTCCACCATCACTTCCCCGCCGGATTCCCCGTCGCGCGTGGCGACGGCGGAGGCGCGTAACGCCCCGGTGCCAGACGCGGCACCGGCTGCGGAGCGCAAACGTTTTCTCGGGTTCCTCGGATTTACCGCGGGCTTGAGCTTGGTGTTCATCCAGCCTCTCGTCGGGTTGATCCGTTATGCGCTGCATACACCACTGCATTCACATGCCCTTTTGATTCCGTTTATTTCGGTTTATCTGATCTGGCTGCAACGGCACACGTCCCGTCCCCGGGCCGGCAGTTCTCCCGCGCTGGCGGTGCTGCCGTTGGCGGTCGGCTTGGTGGCGCTCCGGGCTTGGCTCTTTCCCGCGAGCCCTCCCGCGACTTGGCCACCCAATGATTATTTGGCACTGACCACGTTCACTTATCTCTGCCTGTTTTGGTCGGGAGCGTTGCTGCTGTTGGGTGGACGCTGGTTGCGGGCGCATCTGTTTGCCACCTTGTTCCTGGTGTTCCTGGTGCCCCTGCCGACGGCGTGGGAGAACGCCCTCGAAGTTTTCTTTCAATATACCTCGGCGGAGGCGGCTGCTTTGCTGTTTGCCATCACCGGCAGCACAGTGTTCCGGACGGGCCTGACTTTTCAGCTTCCCGGGATCACGCTGCAAGTGGCGCAAGAATGCAGCGGCATCCGTTCGAGCCTGGTGCTTTTCATCACCAGCCTGCTGGCCGGGCACATGTTCCTGCGTTCATCGTGGCGCCGGGTGCTGCTGGCGTTGGTGGTGATTCCCCTTGGGATCGTGCGGAACGGTTTCCGCATCTACGTCATTGCCTGGCTGTGTGTTCACATCAGTCCCAGCATGATTGACTCGATCATTCACCGGCAGGGCGGCCCCCTGTTTTTTGCGCTGTCGTTGATTCCCTTCTTCCTGCTGCTGCTCGGATTGCACTGGAGCGAACGCGGGCAACGACGGGCTGCGTCCGTCCGCGCAACCCCCGCCCCACCCGCGCCGAGACCATCCAGTTGATGATGAATCTCCGGTTGCCGTCCAGCGGGCTCTAGTGAATGAATGGGGCCGCTTAATTTTCCGCTTCCGATTTTTGGAATTTTATTTTTGAATTGGCTTATGAATCGTATTCTCGCGTCCCTCTTGGTAACCCTGTGTTTGTCCGGGTTTCTGACTGTTGGCTGCTCAAAAGCATCCAAAAAAGCCCGGCACCTTCAACGGGCCGAAGCGCAGTTCGAAGCGGGCGACTTCGACCGCGCCGAAATCGAATACCTGCACGTTTTGCGCCTGGACCGCACCAACCAGGTGGCGCTTCGCCAACTGGGATTCATGGCGTTTGAGCAAGGGCGGGTAATCCGCGCCTACGCCCTGTTGAACGACGCGCGCCGGGCGGATCCGGACAACCTTGAGGTGCGGATCAAACTGGCGACGATGCAGTTGGCGGGCGGCCAGGGATTGGAAGCCCGGGATGAAGCGATCTGGTTGCTGACCCAAGAACCCACCAATGAGGCCGCCCTGATGTTGTTGGTGGATAGCAGCGTTTCCACGAACCATCTTCGGGACGCGGCACAACAACTGGCCCGGTTGCAACCCGTGGCGGGTCAGACGGCGGGCTGGCATCTCGCGCAGGGGGCGTTGCATCTGCGGCAACGCGAATTGCCCGCCGCCGAGGCCGCGTTGCGTCAGGCGCTGGCGCTGGACCCGCAATCGCGGGTGGCCCATTCCCTGCTCGGCAACCTGGCCCTGCTGCGCAACGATCCAACCAACGCCTTGGCCGCGTTCACCGCAGCGGCGGCAGACGCGCCGTGGCGTTCGCCCTATCGCATCCGGCTCGCCGACTATTATGCAAACACCGGTGACGCTGCGACCGCCCGGAAGCAGTTGGAGGAGATTAAGCAAAAGGCGCCGGATTTCCTGCCCGCCTTGTTGCGGCTGGCCTCCTTGGATTTGGCTGAGCAACGGTATCAGGAGGCCGAAGCCAATCTGAAACTATTGTTGCTGCGGGAGCCCGCACACTTGGAAGCCCTGTTCTTGCAGGCGCGGCTGCATCTCGCCCAAAATCAGCCGGACAAAGCTGTGCTGACTTTGGAACGGGCGGCCAAGGCCTTTCCGCGCTTGCCGCAGGTTCATTATCAGATGGCCATTGCCCGGCTGGCGCAAAATGATCTTCCCGACGCCGTGCAAAGTCTCAAT
>MWDV01000325.1 GCA_002070715.1 Verrucomicrobia bacterium ADurb.Bin118 | reverse complement strand
CCCGTTTGAGGGACAGCGGCGGCGGGTGCCCGCATTTATCAATGAGTTTTGGACGGCCAAACAGCGGCAAGCCAGTTCGTTGCACGAGATTTCTTACCGCGCCTGTTTCAAACCGCAACTTCCGCGGTTTTTCATTGAACGCCTCACGCAGCCGGGCGACCGGGTTTATGACCCGTTCATGGGCCGGGGTACGACGCCGCTGGAGGCCGCACTGTTGGGGCGCGTGCCCTTGGGCAACGACATTAATCCGCTCAGCCGCATGTTGACCGGGCCCCGGCTGGCGCCGCCGACCTTGGAAGAAATCACCAACCGCCTGCATGCCATCAAGCTCAACGACTGCGGGGAATTTCCGGAAGAACTGCTGGTATTCTATCACCCAGACACGCTGCGCGAAATCTGTGCTCTGAAAAAATACTTCCTTCGTCGTCAGGAGGAACGGGGTCGGGATCTGGACCCGACAGATGCTTGGTTGCGCATGGTGGCCTTGAACCGGTTGACGGGGCATTCCGCCGGATTCTTTTCGGTTTATACGCTGCCGCCCAACCAAGCGGTTTCGGTGGAATCGCAGCGGAAAATTAATTGCAAACGCAACCAAACTCCGCCCCGCCGCGATGTCGCCCAAATCATTCTCAAAAAATCCCGGCAACTGCTGGGCGACGTGGATGCCTCGGTCCGCACGACCTTGGCCCGGACAGCAAACACGGCCCGGCTGCTGAACGAAGCGGCGGCGGCAACGCCCCAAATTCCCGCCAATTCCGTGGCGCTGGTGGTGACGTCGCCGCCGTTTTTGAATGTGGTGCAATACGCCACGGACAACTGGCTCCGGTGTTGGTTCGCCGGAATTGACGCGCATACCGTGCCGCTCACCGTCCCGCACAAGCTCGATGACTGGGCGGCGGCCATGACGGCAGTTTTTCGGGAGCTGCATCGCCTCTTGCAACCGGACGGGCATGTCGCCTTCGAGGTCGGCGAAGTGCATGGTGGGAAAACGAAACTGGAAGAAACAGTTTTGCCCTGCGGAATGACGGCCGGTTTGACGCCGGTGCTGGTGCTGATCAATCACCAGCACTTTACCAAGACCGCCAACTGCTGGGGCGTGGACAACATGGGCAAGGGAACAAACTCAAACCGGATTGTGTTGTTTCGCAAATAGCGGCATCCGGGTGCGGTGACGCTGCCAATCGTCTCCGGGGCCGGGTGAAATTGTCTTTTCCGTCGGCGCCGGGTTGTGTTCACTAAACCGCGCATGAAAGCAGTCATTCTGGCCGCCGGCAAAGGCACGCGGATGCGGGAACTGACCCACGCACTCCCCAAGCCGATGCTCAAGGTGCAAGGCAAACCCATTCTCGAACACATCCTCGAGGGCATCGTCCGCGCCGGGGTGCGCGAGGTTTTCATCGTCACCGGCTGGCGGGCCGAGACCATCGAAACGCACTTTGGCGACGGCGCGAAGTGGGGGGCGCGCGTGGTGTTCGGGCGGCAGGCTGAACAAAACGGCACCGGCAAAGCCGCCGATCCGGCGCGCGAATTCCTGGGCGCGTCCCCGTTCATCCTGACCTATGGCGACATTTTGGTGTCTCCCGACACCTATCCGCGCATGATCCAGCGCTTCCACGAAGACTCCTTTTCCGGCGTCATCACGGTGACCAAAGGCGAGGATGTCACCCAGGGCGGCGTGAATTTTTTTGACGATCAATTCTGTCTGAAGCGGCTGGTGGAAAAGCCGACGCAGGAACAGATCGAACAACTCCGCCGCGAAGGCTGGTTCCGTCCGGAGGAACCGGTTTGGTACAACGCCGGCATTTACATCTTCAAACCATCGCTTTTTGAATTCACGGCGCGGCTGGAAAAATCGCCGCGCGGCGAATATGAACTGACGGATGCCATCAGCGCGCTGGTGGCGGCGCAGCATCGCCTCGCCGGCTTGGAAATCCAAGGGCGCTGGGTGGATGTGCGCGATCCGGAAGTGCTGGCGCGCTTGGAAACTGAGTCCTGAGCGGATTGGTCACCGGCAATTTTTTCACCCGCACCCGTTTCTCAATATGATCCAACGAACTGCATCCTCCCGGCATCATCACCCGCCGCGCGATTCGTTTTCTCATGAGGCAAAATTACAATCCGTCAGCCCCCAGCGACCGGGCTTGATCCTGGTTCTGTTGCTGGCCATGGGCGTGTCTGGTTGTTCTCTGCGGTCCGGCCACGTCGGAACAGCGGCCCCCGCGCGCACATATACCAACCCCGTTTTTGCCGGTAACATGCCCGATCCCTCGGTGATCCGTGCCGGCGAGTATTATTACGCCGCCGGCACGACGGGAGCCGCGCGGACCCCGGATGGGCGCATCTTCCGGTTGTTGCGTTCGCGGGATCTCGTGGATTGGGAGGATTTGGGCGGTGCGTTGGTGCCGCCGTCCCCCCGGCGCGGCACCCAGTATTGGGCGCCCGAACTCACCAGCCACAACGGTCAATTCTATCTCTACTACAGCATGAGCCGGCCCGAGCCGGAGAGCTTCGCGCTGCGAGTCGCCGTCAGCGCGCAGCCGGAAGGACCTTACGTGGACACGGGCACGCCCCTGGTGGATTGCGAAACCAACCGGTTCACCATTGACGCGTTTCCGTTCCGCGATGACGACGGACAATGGTATTTGTTTTACGCGCGCAATTTTACCAACGAAACCCCAGGCGTGCATCCGGGCACGGCCCTGGTGGTGGATCGGTTGGTGGACATGACGCGGCTGGCCGGGGATTGCCGCGTGGTGGTGCGCGCGCGTTACGACTGGACGCTCTTCGAAGCGAACCGCCGGATGGATGTTTATGGCCGCACGTTCGACTGGCATACGATCGAAGGTCCCTATGTCATCAAACGCGGCCGGCGTTACTACTGTTTTTACAGCGGCGCGAACTGGCAGACCCCACGTTACGGGGTGGATTACGTCACCGCGCGGCATCCCTTGGGACCGTGGACCGGTCAGGGTGATCACGCGCGGGTGTTGCGCGGAGTGCCCGGTCAGGTTCGCGGACCGGGTCATCATTCCATTGTCACCGGACCGGATGGGCGCACCCAATACATGGTTTATCACGCGTGGGACGCCGCCATGAAACAACGGCAGATGTGGCTGGATAAATTGGTCTGGACAAGGGACGGACCGCGTTGCACCCCCACAGTCACGCCCCAACCCGCGCCGTAGCTATCGCTAGCGAACCTGAAGGCTGCGGGCAAGGCGGTTAAGCGCCATCAAACGAAAGACAACAAAGCAGCATCAAGCAAAATCACGGTTAATAGATTGTGATCGAGGAACTTGAAAGATGAGAACGAAAATGTCTGGCTCGCTGAGTTGTGCAATGGTTCCGGTTAATAGCCGCGTTGTGTCGAGCACTACGGTGCGGCATCTCGTTAGACCGGGTTTAACGCTATCTCGCATAGTTGGCAGGACCGCCCTCTTTTTTCCATGGATGGTTATTGCATCCGTGCTGGCGGCCGATCCTTCAATCACGATTATCAATGTTCCCCCTTACGCCGCCAACGGCGTGATGCAGGGAGTCGTGTCCGGCGTGGATTTTACCGCATACCGGGTTGCGCCATATATCCAGGTCGAAGGTTCGGGCTGGTGGACGAAACCGACGCTAGCGTCCCCCACCGTCGCAATCAATCCTGATGGCACTTTCACCGCTAACGTGACCACTGGTGGACTCGATAATCGGGCAACGATTTTCTGCGCCGCCCTCGTACCCACCAATTACACACCACCCCAGGCGAGCGGCAATTACCGCGTACCCGCGGATCTGAATGCAGTGGCTATCGATTTTATGGAACGTTACGGGCGGACGTTTTCCTTTGCCAATCGGACTTGGGCGGTGAAGGACGCGCCATTGCCCGTTGGGCCTAAATTGAACCGCTTTTCCGATCGGCTCTCTGACGTCTGGTGTGATGCCGCTGGGTTGCATCTGACAATCCACTACCGGGATGGCCAATGGTGGTCTAGCCCGAAAACTTCACTAAAAAAGTCGCAACGGAAGTTTCGGCCCAATGTCTATTGGGTTAAATGACAGAAAACCACATCGCTGCGACGGGAACAGTTTGTAACTCGGAAGTCTTCGCTTTTCCAGCGGTAAAAAAGCGCGCCGTCCAAGCCAGTTTCACTGGCGGGAACGTGACCAGCGACGGCGGCATCGCGCTGCTGCGCCAGACCGACCGGCGGATTGGCTTGACCAAGGCACTGGCCCAAGTGCTGCCCGATCCGCGCGCGCCCGGCCGGATCAAGCATCCGCTGCTGGCGCTGATCCGCCAGCGC
>MWDV01000324.1 GCA_002070715.1 Verrucomicrobia bacterium ADurb.Bin118 | reverse complement strand
GGCGTCACGGAAGTTTTGTCGTTTGGCACTGTGTTGCTTTTAGCCAACGCTTCGTAGGTGGTTACACCAACCTTCGCCCCGTCGGCGCAACGGATTACGACGACCCCGCCGATCCTGCCTCATCCGCATAACCGTTCTGCGGGCGCCTGGAGTTACGCACCGAAAATTCGGGTCTCCCGGCGGGCGTACAACGCGGCCAGTCGGCCGGCGCGAGCAGCACCGGGTCGGGCATCGCCAAAACTGGGCGTTGCTCCCCGTGGCGAGGAACTTTGCCGTGGCGGCCAGGGCTAACAAGACCACGACGGAGAGGTTGAATATCCTCTCCCAGAAATCGCCGGTCAGAGCGGCGCTGTTAGGCCCGCTCCGCCAAGACTTAGAACCCTGATTCATGCGTGCGAATGCGACTCGTTCCAGAACCACGTCAGCCTTGCCGGCGTGCCGTAGTTCCATTCTGTGCCATGTGCGCATTATCTTGAGCTTTACCACCGAGGGGCACGATGGCCCCAGTCTTTCCCAATTGCCGTTGGCGTCGGATTCCCAGAGGGGGTCCGTAATTGCGTCGCACGGCATCTTGTTGCACAATGCGGTTGACGCGACCGCCTTGCCGTGGTCGGGTCCGGCGGATCAGACGAGTCGTGGCACAAACAACACACAACACAACCGGAAACAGGAAGGCGCGCATTCTCCTGGTGGACGATCATGCGGTGGTCCGGTTTGGCATTGCCCAACTCATTAACCGCCAGCCTGACTTGGAGGTTTGCGCCGAGGAGGAAAATGCGTCCCAAGCCATGACCGCCATCGAGCGGCTGAAACCGGACTTGGTCATTGCGGATATTTCGCTCAAAGAGAGCAGCGGCCTGGAATTGATGCGCAACATCAAGGCGAGCCACCCGCGTCTGCCGGTGTTGGTTTTGAGTATTCACGACGAGTTGGTTTACGCCGAGGTGGCGTTTCGTGCTGGCGCCCTTGGTTACTTGATGAAAGAAGAGGCGTTGGATCGGGTGTTGATCGCGATCCGCCGCGTTTTGTCCGGGACGGTTTACATGAGCGACACCCTGGCCGCCCGGCTGCTCCAACGTCAGGTTCGCGGCCAGATGGAGGAGAGCCAGGCATCGCCGGCCGATTTGCTGAGTGACCGGGAGTTGGAAGTTTTTCAACTCACCGGCGAATGGAAAACGACCCGGCAGATTGCGCAGGAGCTTCACCTCAGCGTCAAGACCATTGAGTATTACCGCGAACAGATCAAACGAAAGCTCAATCTCAAAAGCGCGGCGGAACTGACCCAACACGCGACGGCTTGGGTGCAACGAGGAAATCCGGCGTGAGCCATGCATTACGCTCAACCGGTGACGGCACGGCAAACAGCCGGCGCGGGTGAGGATTCGGAGAACCGGCGAGCCGCGTTCCCGGACTGTTGCGGCATTGCAGATCATGAAGACCAAGAGCAAGAACCAGATGAAGACAAACCAGAATCAGCCGCCCCAAACGGAGGATGCGTCCGGGCCGGCCCGGATACGCGTGCTGCTGGTGGATGATCATCCGATTGTCCGTTGGGGAATTCGGGATTCGCTTTCGCGTCAATCCCATATCGAGATTGTCGGTGAAGCGGCGGACGGGGTGGAGGGTCTGCGGCTGGCGCACGAATGTCAGCCCGACCTGGTCTTGACCGACATAGACATGCCGCGGATGGACGGCCTGGCCTTGACGGAGACCTTGCGGCGCGAGCTGCCGGACATCCGGGTAATCATTCTTTCGATGTATGCCAACAGCGAGTATGTGCTCCGGATCATTCAGAGCGGCGCCAAGGGTTACGTGATCAAAGAGGCCAACACGGCGGAGCTGTTGCAGGCCATTGAAGCGGTGCGCCGGGGCGACGCCTTTTTCAGTCCCGATGCGGCCCGGGTGGCCCTAAACCAATTCGTCCGCACGGCCGGCGACGGCGCCGCGGAATTAAGCGCGCGCGAACGCGAGGTGCTGGTGGGCATTGCCGAGGGGTTCAGCAACAAAGAAATCGCCGACCGCCTCGGGGTGGGCGTGCGCACTGTGGAAACGCACCGGGAACACATCATGGCCAAACTCCAGATTCGCAGTGTGGCGGGGCTAACCCGGTTCGCCGTCACCAAAGGCTGGGTCAAGGTGGATCCGCACGACTGAGCGGCCCAAAGACATGGAAGCCCTTCGGAAAACTCCGAACGGCAGGCGGGCGGGAGACGTCCGCGGGGATTCCCGGCACAAGGGGGGTGATCCGGCCAATCTAAATTTCACAGTTAAAAACCCCGAAACACACGAAACCCACGAATGGACAAGGACTTGAGAAAAACTTGTCCTTCGCCTGGTGAGGAAGATTTTTGAGGCGCAGAGAAATTGCTTTTGCCTCTGTGTTTTTACGTGATCCGCGGGATATGCGGGCCAAGCCAACGGCCGTTTTAGATCAAATGACAGACGCTGCTCTTGGTTGGTGAATAAGCCGGCAACAACCTTCCGCAATTCAAGTTTGAGTTTCGACCGAAAATTTTGTCTGCTCAACGCATGATAAATTCCGTGGTCGAAAGCGCTGGCGTTTCCGCCGATTTGAAGCGCGCCCGGCGGCGCCAG
>MWDV01000323.1 GCA_002070715.1 Verrucomicrobia bacterium ADurb.Bin118 | reverse complement strand
CCGCATCACATCCGCGTGTTTGACGTGCAACCCGGCGGCACGCTCGCCAACGGACGGGTGTTTTGTGAGATTGACAAGGGGGTGCCGGACGGCATCCGCTGCGATGCGGACGGACGGGTCTGGTCCAGTGCGGGCGATGGCCTGCACATTTTTGCGCTGGACGGGAAGTTGATCGGCAAAGTCCTCGTATCGGAGACGCCGGCGAACCTTTGCTTTGGCGGCACGGATGGCCGGACGCTGTTCATTACCGCGCAGAAGTCGCTTTACGCGCTTCCCGTGCGGGTCAGGGGGGCGCATTGAAAGGGTTCGAGGCCGTCCGCACAAATACCGAATGCAAACGGCCGACGTTGGGTGATCAAGCCGGGCGTTTAGCAAACATGGAGCGGGTTGCAACGGGCGCGGGCACAAGCACATCTTCCGGATTGGGCGCATGAATCTGACACTGATTGATTGGGGCATCATCACCGCCTACCTGGCCGGCTGCATGGCGGCGGGGGTGTGGATGAAACGGTTTGTGCGGGGCGTCGAGGATTTCGCCATCGCCGGACGCGAGATGGACCTGAACCTCGGGATCGCGTCGCTGGCCGCCACCGAATTGGGGGTGGTGACCATCATGTACACCGCGCAACTCGGGTATGAGAAGGGATTCGCGGGCGCCACCGTGGGCGTGATCATGGCTTTGGCCATGTTTTTGGTGGGCCAAACGGGTTTTGTGATTCAACCTTTGCGGGCCGCCCGGGTGATGACGATTCCGGAGTTGTTCGAACGGCGGTTCGGCAAAGGTGTGCGCTGGTTGGCCGGTCTGTTCGTGGTGCTCGGCGGCTTGTTGAACATGGGCATCTTCCTGCTTTTGGGCGGCAAGTTTCTGGTGTATGCCACGGGGCTGCCGCCCGAGTATCTTAAGTGGGTGATGACCGGATTGCTGGGGCTGGTGTTGTTGTACACCGCGCTGGGCGGCATGTTGTCCGTCCTGGTGACAGATTATCTGCAATTCATCGTGATGGGGCTGGGGATTGTCATCACTTCCATCATCGTGATTGGGGACATCGGCTGGACCAACCTGATCCAAAAACTCTGGCAATGCTGGGACGGCTCGGCAACCGGCGTGGGGCAGACCCTGAAATCGCAGCCGTTCAATCCCCTGCACAGCAGCAACTACGGCTGGGGCTATATTCTCTGGCAACTGATCTTTCAAACCGCCGTGGTGACGACCTGGCAAACCACCATTTCCCGGGTGTTGGCGTGCAAGGATGAACACACCGCCAAACGGATGTACCGGCGCACGTCGTTTTATTTTGTCGGGCGGTTCGCGTTGCCCGGATTGTGGGGGGCGGCGGCGCTCGTTTATTTCAGTTTTAACGGTGGCCTGCCGGAGGGATTGGACAGCCTCACCGCCATGCCGGCGTATCTCTGCAAGATTTTGCCGGTCGGCTTGATCGGCATGGTTATCGCCGGCATGTTGGCGGCCGAAATGTCCACGGACAGCGGCTATCTGCTGACCTGGGCCACGGTGATTTACAATGACCTCATCATGCCGGTGGTGAAACGTCCGTTGGCCGCCAAAACGAAACTGCTGATCACCCGGTCGCTCGTGGTGGGGATCGGCGTTTTTCTGGTGTTCTACGGTTTGTGGTATGAACTGCCCGGCAACGCCTGGGATTACCTGGCCGTCACGGGCAACATTTATCTGGCCAGCGTTTTCACGTTACTGGTGGCGGGACTCTATTGGAAGCGCGCCACCGCTGCCGGCGCCTATGCCGCGCTGGTGTTGGGCGCCATCGGCCCGCTGACCTTTCTGGTGGTGAATCAAGTGGTGAGCAAAGAAAACCAAATCCGCCCTGAAGTCGCCGGCGCCTCGTCTTTCGCGCTGGCGTTCCTCGGGATGCTGATCGGCTCGCTCCTCTCCCGCCCGCCATCCCCCGCCACCGCCAAACCGGAGGCTGCCGTATGAATCACGCGTTTCCCTTTTTCTGGACGATCATAATTTTTCTCTCGATTGCCTGGTATGGCTTTCTGCTCTTCTACGTCGGTTACAAAGGCGGCGGTGAAATTATCCGGATGACGCGCGACTTGCGGAAGCCGCCGCCGGATTCGAAGACGTAATCAGGCTCCGGGATGCGGGAATAAATTTCCGCCGCCCGACTCGTTTCCAATGGGACGATCTGCGTTGAGTTGATCGCGGGCCGTTCCGCGCGGCCCAACAGGCGTCCGCGGGTAGGGTAAAAACTTGGAGAAAACCCTTGATCGGCTTCGACATTGGATTTATAAAACCAACCAGAATTTTTTGAACCAACCAATCACTGATAAATTTATGAAACGCACAACTGTTATTGCCGCCTTGGTCGTCCTCGGGCTTTCCTGGACGCTCGTCGCTCCGGCGCAAACCCAAATTGCCGCTTGGGATTTTTACAACCTCCCGGCGACCACCGACACGACTGAAACGCCCTCGTTGATTCCGGCGAACTTTGGTGTGGGTCAGATTGATATTTCCGCGTTTGGCGTGGGCAGCCCGCAGGGCTCCAATCCCGAGCGCACCGCCTTTACCGGGAATGCCATAGTGAACGCTTTTCCCGGCAGCGACACCACTGCGGGGGCGCCCACGCAAATGGCGCTCTCCCTCGCCAATCAAAGCGCCAACGGGAAATCGCTGATCTTTAGTTTCAGCATGGCGGGGTACTCCGATCTGACCCTCAGTTTCGCCACCCGCGGGACGGCGACCGGGTTCGACACGCACGAATGGGCATGGAGCACGGACGGGGTCAATTACACACCCCTGGCCGACAATAACACGGCCAATAAGACCGCTACTTGGCAGCTGAAAACGGTGGACTTCGCGGGCACGGGCTTGGATAACGCCGCGAATGCGTACGTCCAATTGACATTCAGTGGCGCCACTTCCGCTGCGGGGAACAACCGCTTGGATAATATTCAATTGTCGGGGATGCCGATTCCCGAACCGTCGGCCTTGGCGCTCGTGCTGTTGGGCGGGCTGGGGCTTTGGGGTCTCCGCCGCCGGTAGAGCCTCTTCGAAATGATGGAGTTGCGCGCTCTCCATTTATGGGAGAGATGCGGCGCCTCTGAACCAGATCGCTCTGTTGGGGG
>MWDV01000322.1 GCA_002070715.1 Verrucomicrobia bacterium ADurb.Bin118 | reverse complement strand
CGTTGCGTTGTCGGCGCGGCATCGGGGCATAAAAAATGGGCGCCGGAAAGGCGCCCAGAAAACACGGAAATCCGGTTTTAGCCGTTCACTACTTCGCCGACCTGGTACCGCACGAATCGGCGCACCTCCAGCGTATCGTCGAGCTCCTTGCTGGTGCTGGCAATCCGCTCCTTGACACTAATCTCGGAGTTCTGCTTTACGTAACCCTGATCCAGCAGGCAGCAGGTTTGGAAATACTTTTCCATTTTGCCTTCGACAATTTTGGCGATGGCCTGCGGCGGCTTGTCCTTGACCTGCTCCGCGGCAATCTCGCGTTCCTTGGCGACCCGGTCTGCCGGCAACTGCTCCCGGGAAACCGCGAGCGGGCTGGCTGCGGCGATTTGCAGCGTGAGGTCCCGCACCAGTTGCTTGAACGCCTCGGTCGCCACCGTCGCTTCTTTGCCGGCGCCGACTTCCACCAACACTCCGATCTTTGATCCGGTGTGAATATAGGCGGCCACCATGCCGTTGCCCTGCACTTCCAACCGGATGTGCCGGGGGATTTTCAGATTCTCGCGAATCCGCCCCACCGCATCCTCCCGCAAGGCCTCCAAATCCGCCTGCGGATTCACCGCCAGCGTGGCCGCGACGTCCGCGGCAAAGGCGCGAAACATCTCGTTGCGGGCCACAAAATCAGTTTCACAATTGACCTCCACGAGAATGCCGGTGCGGGCGTCGGGGGCAACATGGGCGACGACGATGCCCTCGCGGGCTTCCCGGGCCGCTTTGTGCGCGGCGGTGGCGGCGCCTTTCTTGCGGAGCAATTCCACCGCTTTGTCCATGTCGCCCTGGGCTTCGGTCAGAGCGCGTTTACAATCCATCATCCCCGCGTTGGTGATCTGGCGGAGTTTGGCCACATTGGCAGCAGTAATTTCAGCCATAAAAGGTCAAATTCAGTTGCTGATTTGCAATCGGTTCGAATCGGGACGCCGCTCAGGCTTGCGGCGGAGTGGTGGGCGCTTCCGGAGAAACCACCGTTGCCGGAATCTCCGTGACGATCGGCGTCACCGGAGTTACTGGAGTGACCGGAGTTACCGGAGTGACGGGCGCGACCGGCGCCGGCGCACTCACGGGCGCCACAGGTGCCGCAGGGGTTTCCGCGGCGGGGGCCGGCTCCGCCGGGGTTTCTTCGGTGCGGCGCCGCGCAAACTTGGCTTCATGCTCGGCCCGGGCCTGCAGGACGGTCTGGCCCACCACACTGAGAATCATGCGCACCGAACGAATGGCGTCATCATTTGCGGGGATGGGATAATCCACCAGGTCGGGATCGCAGTTGGTATCCACCAACGCCACCACGGGGATCTTGAGTTTGCGGGCCTCGGCCACGGCGTTGTGTTCGCGGCGGATATCCACCACAAACATGGCGCCCGGGTGTTTTTCCATGCCGCGAATGCCATCGAAATACTTGATCAACCGCGCGGCTTCCCGGCGGATGCTGGCCTGCTCCTGTTTCACGTACGTGTTCAGGGTGCCGTCGGCCTCCATCTTCTCAATCTCTTTCAAGCGGTTCATGGATTGGCGGATGGTGGAAAAATTGGTGAGCGTGCCGCCCAACCACCGTTCCGTGACCCAGAACTGGCCGCAGTCCTTGGCGGTGTCTTTGATGGCTTGTTGCGCCTGTTTTTTGGTGCCCACGAAAATGATCCGACCGCCTTTGCTGACGGTTTCCCGCAGGAACCCACACGCGGCATCGAGCTGCGCCAGGGATTTGCTGAGATCAATGATGTGAATGCCGTTACGCGCGTCGAAGATGAAGGGCTTCATCTTGGGGTTCCAACGCCGGGTTTGGTGCCCGAAATGAACGCCTGCGTCCAACAGCTCTTTAATGCCAATGCTTAACACAATGTTTCCTTTGGTTAAAAGCCGGCGCCGCTTCCCGGGCCGGCCATCCCGCGAAACTCGGGATTATGACCGATGTTGTTATGGTCGCCGCGCCCACTCAGGCCCGGACGTTTCAGACCGTTTCCCTGCGCGAACCGCACAAACCGGTCCGCGAAAGGAAGCCGGATCATAGCAGACGTTCCGCCGATGGCAAATGCATTTTCCCAGGATTTTGGGATGAACTGGGTACATCGTGCCCCGCAGTGGTGAAGCTCAAGGTGTTGAGCGCATCGGGTAAGGAGGAGCGCCCCGGCTCATCAGGAGGACGCGCCGCAGCAGCGCACCACGGAGGCACCCTGCCGTCGGGAGCGGGAACTCGGTCATTCCATCGCCAAGTGATGCGTTTCCCCCTCGCCGAAACGGAGAAATAGCTGCGTCAGAGCAGCATCATTGCAACAACGGACCCAAACAATTTTCCAGCCCCGTTAAGGACGAAATCTTTGTAGCAACAGGCGCAAACAATTCCCCAGCTCCGTCAGGAGCAGCATCGTCCGGCATCGCAGCCAACCGCCATTACTTCCGGAACGCGTGGACACTTCCGAACCCTACCCGACGTCGTGGCGGAAAGCGCCAGAGGACTGGCGCAGTCCAACAGCTGGTGCTCTGCCCCGCGCTTGGATGAACGCGCAGCGTCTTGGAGTGCGGCAGTCCTCTGCCGCTTTCGGCGAGGGAAGGGGGCGCGAGTAATTTCGATCCTTCTCGTGGAAGAATCTGACAAATCAATCCGCCGATGACACAGATTCCTCAGATTTTCCAAGTTTTCCATCTGCGTAAATCGGCGAAATCTGCGGATAAAAGTTAGCAGGAGAGGGAATGTGGACAGGGTGGAACCTGTCCCTCCCAGGGGGAGGCGGGGAGAGAAGAGTGCGCATGGAAGAATTGACGTGGATTGTACTGACCAACGGATGAGGTTGAGGGAGCGCATCCGTCGCGGGTGCAGCCGCTGGCCTCCACCCACTCCATTGACCGGCGCCAAAGCCCCGTCAGGGGCGGCATCGTTCTCTCCGAATTTTCAAGGCCCAAACTCCGGCCCTCGCCACAGCCTTGTTTAACTGGCGTCCTTCGAGCCTGGCTCAACGGCACCATCTTTACTTGCCGGGCACCACCGGAATCGCTTCCCCCCCAACCTTCCCCTCTTTTCCAAGGTTTGGCTTTGTGCCTGCGGGAGTCGTCCCTTAGCATCACGCCCACAAAACAATTATGG
>MWDV01000321.1 GCA_002070715.1 Verrucomicrobia bacterium ADurb.Bin118 | reverse complement strand
CTCACTGGCGCGCCCGGCCAAACCTTGATCTTGGAAACTGCGCCGGGCTTGACGCCTCCCGTCAGTTGGACGCCACTCCTCACCAACCAGGCGAGTGGGAACGGCACGCTGCCCTTCACCGACTGGCAGGCAACCAATTTCCCGACTCGCTTTTACCGAATCAATTCGCCGTGAGCCGCGTCGGTTTCTACTCGCAACGAATCCCCAGCACGATTAATTCGAACATAGTGCTTCGCCGCCATCCGAAGGGAACGGATGCGCTGCGGCCATTTGATCAGTAAGCAGGTTGGCGAGAAACGGAGGGAGCGCCTCGCTCACTCAGTTTCTGGCATCACGCTTCCGCAGTTTGCACGGCGGCCACGCAACGCGCGCAAAGCGTCGGATGTTCGGCGTGCTGGCCCACGTCCGTTTCCCAATGCCAGCAACGCGCGCATTTTTCTCCGTCGGCTTTGGCCACGGAGACGGTGACTTCGCTCCCGGCGTTTTCTTCAAATTGCACCTGGGAAATGTTCAGCAATTCGCGCAGAGCCGCTTCATGGGCTTTCGCTTCCACCAACAAGGAGCCGGGACCTTGGAACGTCAACCGGGCTTCCAATGCTTTGCCGATGGCCTTGGCTTGCCGGGCTTTTTCCAGCGCCGGCAGCGCCAGCTCGCGCAACTTAAACAGGTTCTTCCACGCCGCCACTTCGGCTTCCGAACGGACGAAGGGTTGCGGTTGCCAGTCGCCGCTGTGGACCGAGGCGGCCGGTTTGCCGGGCACAAACGCCCACGCCTCATCCGCGGTGAAAGCCAGGATGGGTGAAAGCATCTGGCATAGACCCGTGGCCAGCCGATGCAGGGTGGTTTGCGTCGAGCGGCGGCGCGATGAATTCGCGGCGTCGGTGTAGCAGCGGTCCTTGATGACGTCGTGGTAAATCGCGGAAAGTTCCACGGCGACGAACTGGCTGATCTTTTGATAGACGACGTGGAATTCGTAGGCGTCGTAGGCGGCGAGGACGTCGCTTTCCAGTTGGGCAAACTCGCCGAGAATCCACCGGTCCAATCCGGTGCGTTGATCGTCGGGCACAGCCTGCCGAGCGGGATCGAAGTCGTAGAGATTCGACAACTGGTAACGCAGGGCGTTGCGGAGGCCGCGATAGGTTTCGGCCACTTTGGCGATGCGCTCTTCGCTCACGATGATGTCGTTCCGGTAATCCTGCGACGCCACCCAGAGACGCACGATGTCCGCGCCCCATTTCTTCACGTAGGCCTCGGCGGTCTGCGGTTTTTCATAACCGCCCTGGCTTTGCTGGCTCTTGGAAATTTTTTCCCGGTCGGCGTCCACCATGAAGCCGTGGGTTAACACCGTCTTGAACGGCGCGGCTCCGTTGCCGGCCAGCGACAGCAGCAGCGAGGATTGAAACCAGCCGCGGTGCTGGTCCGAGCCTTCGAGATAGACGTCGCATTGGAACGGCCGGTCGGCACCGCGCAGTTCCGGACGCCGCGCGATCACCGCGTGTGACGAAACCCCGGAGTCAATCCACACATCAAGGGTGTCGTTGGATTTGGTCGCGGCTTCCGGCCCGTTCCAGTTTGGGGGGCGCAGGGCGGACCACAATTGCTCCGCCGTTTTTTCAAACCACACATTGGCCCCGTGCTGCTGTACGAGGTCTGCGAAATTGCGGATAATTTGGGCGTCGAGGATGGCGTTGCCCTGCGCATCGTAAAACGCCGGAAACGGCACGCCCCAGGCGCGTTGGCGGCTGATGCACCAATCCGGCCGCGACTGCACGGCGCTCTTGATGCGGTTGACGCCCCAATCGGGAATCCACCGCACGCGATCAATCTCGGCGAGCGCGCGCTCGCGAAAAGTGACGGCGGGCGACCGGGCCGCGAGGGCGCCGTTCGTCACCACATGATCAATTTTGATGAACCATTGATCCATCGCCCGGAAGATGATGGGCGTTTTGCTGCGCCAGCAATGTGGGTAGCTGTGGGAATAATTCTCCTGATGCAACAAGGCTTGGCGCGCACGCAGGGCGTCCAACACCACCTCGTTCGCGTCGCTCCGCCCGTGTTTTTCCAGGATGGCTTTACCGAGCATCTCCGCCGGCATCTGTTGCGCGGCGGGTAAGTCGCTGGTGTGCGTGAATCGTCCGTCGTCATCCACCGGCGAATAAATGGGCAGCCCCTGCGCCAGGCCGAGATGATAGTCGTCCATGCCGTGGCCGGGGGCGATGTGGACGAAGCCCGTGCCGGTATCGTTGGTCACAAAACTATCGCCCGCGAAGAGGCGACCGGTCCGCGAACAAAAGGGGTGTTGATATTCCAATTGGCTCAGGTGGCTGCCGTCGAGATGGCGGATGATCTGGTAATCCCGCCAGCGACATTGTTCGGCCACCGCCGTCAGCAACAGCGCCGAGACGATGAATTCCTCGTTGCCAACGCGCACCAGCGCGTAACTGAACGATGAGTTGTAGGCCACCGCCAGATTCGCGGGCAACGTCCACGGCGTTGTCGTCCAGATGACGAGGCTCACACCGGGGCGTCCCACGAGGGGAAATTTCACAAAGATGCTTTGGCTGACGTGATCCCGGTATTCCACCTCCGCCTCGGCCAGCGCGGTGCGGCAGGGGATACTCCAATACACCGGCTTTTTGCCGCGATAAACGAAACCTTGGGCCACGAGGTCCGCGAACAACCGCAGCTCGTCCGCCTCGTATTCCTTGTTCAACGTGAGATAAGGATTGTCCCAATCGCCCAGCACGCCCAGGCGTTTGAATTGCGCACGCTGGATGTCAATGAACTTGCGGGCATACGCCTCGCACGCCGGACGGATGACAGCGGCATCGGCGCTCGTGTCGCCGGCTTGACGCAGTTCCTGCGACACCTTGAATTCGATCGGCAACCCGTGGCAATCCCATCCCGGCACATAGGGCGCGCTGAAGCCGCGCAGGGTTTTGTATTTGATGATGATGTCCTTGAGAATCTTGTTCAGGGCGGTGCCGATGTGGACGTCGCCGTTGGCGAAGGGCGGGCCGTCGTGCAGCACGAACCGGGGCGCGCCGGCGCGGTCGGCCTGAATTTTCGCATACAGTCCGGCGGTTTCCCATTGCTTCAAGCGCGCCGGCTCCCGGGTGACCAGATCGGCCTTCATCGGGAAGTCGGTGCGCGGTAGATTCAGCGTGTTTTTGTAATCCATTGCAGCTTCCTAGCGGGAGCGGACGGTAACAACCGACCCGCACGGTGTCAACGAAGCCGCCAAGTCGCCGGGCCGGATGGCGCACATCCGCTCCCAGGCTTGAAGGTGATCAGCAGCCGAAAACTTCTCCGACGCTGGCGCCGTGGGTTCAAGGCTGGGTCGTTGCTGGCAACCGATACAAATGCACGTCCCAAGGTTTGAAATGGTCGGTGAAACGGCTGTCCTTCGTTGTCAGTTTCCGGTTCTCGCCGAGGACTTCGACGAGATGCCCGCTGCCAAACCCGGGGATCGTGAAGGTCGCCGGGGTGGCACCATTGCGCATTGCCACAGCGAAGAGATAGGTCGCGCCCTGGTATCGTTTGACTATGGTGGCAACCGGCACGTCGGGATCGAGTTCCTGCACGCGCACCCCGTTGGCCACAGTGGGGCGGTTCAACACCGG
>MWDV01000320.1 GCA_002070715.1 Verrucomicrobia bacterium ADurb.Bin118 | reverse complement strand
CTTTGGCTTCTTTTCCAAGGGACTGTTGTTGTCCATGAACTGGCTGCACGACGCGTTGAAGCTGTCCTACGGCCTGGCCATCATCGCCATTACGTTCATCATCAAACTGCTGTTCTGGCCGCTGACCCAGGCGAGCACCCGCTCGATGAAACGCATGGCCGCCCTGCAGCCGCAAATGAAGGCGTTGCAGGAGAAATACAAGGACGACCCGGCCAAGATGAACAAGAAACTCATGGAGTTCATGCGGGAGCACAAGGTCAGTCCGCTGGGCGGGTGTCTGCCCATGCTGTTGCAGATGCCGGTGTTCATCGGGTTTTTCTACATGATCAAGAGCGCCATCGAGCTGCGCGGGGCCAGCTTTCTTTGGGTGGCCGATTTGTCGCAGCCCGACACGTTGTTTTTCATTCCGGGATTGAACTTTCCCTTCAACCTCCTGCCGCTGTTGATGGGCGCCACGATGCTTTGGCAATCGCACATGACCCCGCCCTCGCCGAGCATGGACCCGATGCAGCAGAAAATGATGCGCTACATGCCGCTCATGTTCCTGCTGTTCCTCTACAATTTTTCCGCCGGCCTGACCCTTTACTGGACGGTGCAAAACCTGTTAAGCATCGCCCAGATGAAGCTGACCAAAAGCACCGAACCCGCGTCGGCGGCGGCGCCCGGCGCCGCCCCCGGCCTGCCGCCTAAAAAACGAAAGTGACACCGGCCCGGTGGCGCACCGAATCATCGCCTCCATCTCCAGAAATTGACTTATGTCCGCCGAACCCAAAGCGACGCTTGAACAACTACTCCAGCACCTCGGCTTCACCGCTACCGTGGAGGAACACCAACTCGAGGACGGCATCCTGCTGAACGTGAAGACCGACGATTCCGGGCGGCTCATCGGCCGTCAGGGCCAGACGTTGGCCGACCTCCAATACATTACCAACCGGCTGCTGTTCCAGCGGGACAACCACGCGGCGAAGGTGACCGTGGACGTGGGCGGCTACCGCAGCCAGGCCCGCGAGGCCCTGATCAAACGCGCCCAGGAAGCCGCCGAAAAAGTCCGGCGCTGGGGTGATGTGGTGGAATTGGAACCGTTGAACGCTTTTGACCGCCGCATTGTGCATACTGCGTTGAAGGATGATCCCGCAGTGGAAACGCACAGTGTGGAAGTGGACGGCACCGATAAGAAAGCCATTCTGTTGCGCCCCCGCCGTTGAGGCGGCGCGGGAGGTTGCCGGGTTTCCGTCAACGGCCGTCGGCCGGGACCAAGCGGTCCTCTGCCGGATGCCGTGCCGGGTTCAAGTTTTCGCCACCGGTACCTGCCGGACGCGGGCGGTGAAGTCCTCCACCTCCGCAATGCTTTCGCAGCCGACGTTCAGCACGTCCACGCACCCGAGGCCGAGCACGAAGCGGACGGATTCGCTTTTCCGCGCGTCGTCATTGCGTAACCGGCCTTCACCGATGAGTTTCATGCCCACCACACCCTTGCCCGCCGCATGGATTTTTTGGAGCACGGGCACCACCTTGTCCGGCGGCCCGTCCATGCTCATCTGGAAGGGATTGATCCGGGTATGCACCGAATCCACCCACGGTTCGTCAATGCACCGCGTCAAGGCTTCGAGTGAATGACAGGAAACGCCGTGGGCGCGAATGGTCCCCCGGTCCTTGAGTTTGGCGAGCAGGTCCATTTGCGGGCGCAACTCCTGATTCCAGGTGGACGACGTGACACAGTGCAACAGCACGAGGTCAATGTAATCCGTCCGCAGCTCGCGCAGGAACCGTTCCACCAGGACGTCGGCCCCGGGACGTTCCTTCTCTGGCAGCCCGCCGTCGCGAAACCAGATTTTGGTCACGATTTGATAGCGGTCGCGCGGAATTCCTTGGAGCGCGGGAATGATGTAGGGATGCGTGCCATACAGATCGGCCAGATCGAACATCCGTGTGCCGCGTTCGTAAGCGCCGCGGATGAGCGCCTCGAACTTTTCCTTGCCCAGCCGGGTTTGATTGGAGGCGCGCTGTCCGCCGCGCATGCCGGTGCCCAGACAGAAACGGGACGTTTGAATCTTGGTCCGGCCCAAAGTGACCGGGCCATAGGGATCAAAAGTCGCGGGCGGAGTTTCGGCCCGGCCGGGAAGCGGGGCGTTGACGGCGAGCGCGCTGGCGGCGAGCGCGGTGCGGCGCAGGAATTCACGACGGTTCAGTTTCATAATACACGCTCTGTTGACAGCCGTTGAGCCCGCACCCGGAATCAACCCAGGTGCGGACCGACGGTCAATTCTTGCCACACTTTGCCCGTGTCGGCAACCCGGGGTTGACGACCGCGGCGGATGGATTGACCACCCCGCTTACCACTGCGCCAGCGGCACCACCCGCTCATTCGCCGTCGCTGTCGCTGCCGTGAACAGCACGGCCAGCCGCAGATCCTTCACGTTTTCCAGATGAACGGTGAGTTTGCGGACCGAATCGTTGTTGCCCTGTTCCGGAGGATGCGGCGAGGTGGGCAGCGGCTCGGCCCGGCGGACGGTGAACCGCGCATGGGCCGGCGCGAGGATGCGGGCGGCGAGCTGTTGGCCGCCGCGCTCCAGGATGGCGACCGCCCCCTCCGCCTCCAGCCGCACCCGGGCCTGCGTGTGCATGAACCACCAGACCTCAGCCGGCGCGGCCATGTCCAGTTCATCCTGGATCAACACGCGTTCCCGATCCAACAGCGCCACCCCGCGTTCCACTCGTCGCGCGTCCGGCGCGACGGCCGCCTTCAGATCCCCGATGGCAAACGCCCGTTGGGGTTGGGAAACAAAACGCGTG
>MWDV01000319.1 GCA_002070715.1 Verrucomicrobia bacterium ADurb.Bin118 | reverse complement strand
GCGGTTCATCAGGCCGACTTGGTTGTTTATGGCGGCACCAGCGCCGGCGTGATGGCGGCGGTACAGGCGGCGCGCATGGGCAAATCCGTGGTCATTGTCTGCCCGGATCAACATCTGGGCGGCCTCTCCAGCGGCGGCTTGGGTTTCACAGATACGGGAGACAAATCGGTCATCGGCGGTTTGAGCCGGGAGTTTTATCACCGCATTTGGAAACACTACGATTCTCCGGAGGCCTGGCGCTGGCAGGAGCGCAAGGATTACGGAAACAAAGGCCAGGGCACGCCGGCGATTGACGGCCGCCAGCGGACCATGTGGATTTTTGAGCCGCACGTGGCCGAGCGGGTTTTCGAAGATTTTATCCGCGAACACCGAATCCCGGTGCATCGCGATGAATGGTTGGAACGCGCCCGGGGCGTGCGCAAAAACGGAGCACGAATCACGACCATCACCATGCTCAGCGGTAAGACCTACGCCGGAAAGATGTTCATTGACGCCACTTACGAGGGCGATTTACTGGCCGCCGCCGGGGTGGCGTATCATGTCGGGCGCGAAGCCAATTCCGTTTACGGAGAAACTTGGAATGGCGTGCAAACCGGTGTGTTGCATCATCGGCACCATTTCGACGTGTTGCCGGAACCCCTCAGTCCGTACGTCGTGCCCGGGGATCCCGCCAGCGGACTGCTCCCGCGCGTGAATCCCGACCCTCCCGGCGCGTATGGCCAGGGCGACAACAAGATCCAGGCGTATTGCTATCGCTTGTGCCTGACCGATCATCCCGACAATCGCCTCCCGTTTCCCAAACCGGAAGGCTACGATCCACGCCAGTACGAGTTGCTGTTGCGCATTTTCCAGGCCGGCTGGCGGGAAACTTTTGAAAAATTTGATCCCATCCCCAACCGCAAGACGGACAGCAACAATCACGGGCCGTTCAGCACCGATAACATTGGCATGAACTACGACTATCCCGAGGCCAGCTACGCCCGGCGCCGCGAAATTTTGCGCGAACACGAAACCTATCAAAAAGGTTGGCTGTATTTTATCGCCAACGATCCGCGCGTGCCGTTGGCGGTACGGCAGGAAATGCAGCGCTGGGGACTGGCCCGGGACGAATTCCGCGACAACGGCGGCTGGCCGCACCAGATTTACGTGCGCGAAGCCCGGCGCATGATCGGCCACTTCGTCATGACGGAAAACGAGCTGCTCAAACGCCGGTCCACACCGGATTCCGTGGGGATGGGCAGCTACACGATTGATTCGCACCACGTGCAGCGCTACATCACTCCCGCCGGGTTTGTCCAAAACGAGGGCGACATTTGCGTGCATCCGCCGGGGCCATACGCCATCGCCTACGGCGCCTTGGTGCCGCGAAAAGGGCAGGCGGATAACCTGCTCGTGTCCGTGTGCGTTTCCAGTTCCCACATTGCGTTCGGTTCGATCCGCATGGAACCGGTGTTCATGATCCTGGGCCAATCCGCCGCCACCGCCGCAGCCCTGGCCTTGGATCAAGGTTGCGCGGTCCAGGACGTTCCTTACGCCGACCTGCGCGCCCGCCTGCTGGCGGACGGACAAATCCTCGAGGTCAAGCAATCCCTGGATGAAAACATAGCTTCCCCGTGAACGTGGTCGGCTGCGACCGCAACCGAACTCAACCTCCCAACGCGGCGGCCCTTCCCGCGCAACAGAATAAACTCTGGTTGATCTGGCACTGAAACTGGTTAATGTTATCCACGCCAATCAAGTTCGGTTGCATGAAGTTTGTAATTGCGTTCGTCCGACGGCTGACAACTTTTCTGCTGATGCTGTCAGTGCCGGCAATGGCAGCGGCCCCCGGCGTCCCCCTCCCTCCCGCCGAGTATCCCGTGGGACGCCCGGATCACTTGGATGAACTGCCGCCCGGACGTTTCCGTGCGGAATTGGAACAACTACCGCCGGAGGTCCGGGCGCGCGCCCACCAATGGTTGCGGAGCTTTCACTTTCCCGCCCAGGATGTGGACTCCCTCCATGCGGACGCGGACGGCGGAATTTTCTACGTTTGCCAATTCCAGCCGCCGCCCGCAACCGAACCTGAAGAAGCCGGGACGGAACCGCCGCTCACAGCCGAAGCCGCCGTTCCGGCCAGCCCCTTCCCCGAGCATCTGAAATTTCATAGCCGGCCCGGCGCGTCCAACGTGCTGTATCTGAATTTCGGCGGAGAAAATGTGGCGGATACGGAGTGGAACAAGAAATTGTCCCGCACGAACAGTCCCGCGCGGGCGTTCAGCCTTGATGCGAACGACACGACCTTCTCGGACACGGAACAAACCGCGATCAAAAACATCTGGCAACGGGTGGCCGAGGACTACGCTCCCTTCGATATTGATGTGACCACCGAGCGCCCGGCGACGTTTACCACGCGCACGGCCCATGCGCTGATCACGCGAAGCAGCGACGCCAACGGTGATCCCAACCCCTCCCACACCGCAGGCGGAGTCGCTTATGTCGGTATTTTCGGAGCGTCTTCTTACCATCGTTATCGCCCCGCATGGATTTATTCCGACCGGCTGGGCAACGGGGAAGCCAACATCGCCGAGGCGACCTCGCACGAAATTGGCCATAACCTGGGACTAAGCCACGACGGCCAAACCGATGGCACCGAATACTACAGAGGTCACGGGACCGGCGATATTTCTTGGGGACCGTTAATGGGCACTGGTTACCAACGCAACGTCACTCAATGGTGCCAGGGCGAATACTATCTCGCCAACAACACCCAGAACGATCTGACCACGCTGGCCAACAAAATCTCGTATCGGCCCGACGACCACGGCAACACGGCATACACGGCCACGCCGTTGGCCATCACGGAGCGCACCAACATCGTCTCAACCACCCCCGAAAACGATCCGGCCAACACCAACCGGGTCAACAAGGGTGTACTTGAACGAAATACCGACGTGGATGTGTTTTCCTTTGTTACCGGCACCGGGCCGATCCGGTTGGCGGTCAACCCTTGGATCATGGCTTCGGGCACGCGGGGCGGGAACTTGGACCTTTTACTGGAACTGTACGACGACACCGGCGCCCGGTTGTTAACCAACAATCCACCTGCTCAAACGACAGCGTTGATCCAAACCAATTTGAACGAAGGCCTCTACTATTTACATGTCCGCAATTCCGGGGCCGGCGATCCTTTTAGTGCTTCCCCCACCGGGTACACGCCCTATGGCAGCCTCGGCCAATACTTCATCAGCGGGTACGTGACCGAGGCGGTCGGCTTCGTCATCCCTCCCCTTGCGGAACTTCAGATCACCAATTTCACCTCGACCCGCCAAACCAGCCTGCTCTTTCACGTCACCTACTACGACAACGAAGCGATTGATGTCACCACGATTGATGACAACGATCTGCGGGTCACCGGGCCCAACGGCTATGATCAACTTGCGCATTTTGTCGGGTTGAACGAGGACGACAACGGCACGCCCCGCACCGCCACGTATGCCATATTCCCGCCGTCCGGCGATCTGTGGTCATACATCCACAACGGGACTTACACGGTATTCATGCGCAGCAACCAAGTCGCCGACACCGAAGGCGCGTATGCCACCGCGGGGCCGCTCGGCCAGCTTCAAGTGACCATCCCGGTGCTGCTGTATTTCGCCGGCATGGATACCGATCCCGGATGGGATTTGGAACCCGATTGGCAATACGGCCCGCCCCAGTACGACAGCCAGGGGCCGACCCGTGGATTCACCGGAGACAACATTCTGGGTTACAACTTGAGCGGCAACTATCCCAGCGGCCTCAGCGTCAAATACGCCACCACCCCGCCGATCAATTGTTTGGGCGCCACCGGGCTGACTCTTCAGTTCCAGCGGTGGTTGAGAACGCGTTCCGGTGATTCCGTTTCAATTCAAGTTTCCACCAACGGCACCGACTGGCTCAGTGTCTGGGCCACTTCGAGTGGCGTATCCGATTCCGAATGGCAACTGGTGCAACATCCCGTACCTGCGGGCGTCACGGGGAGTCCCGCCGTCCAATTCCGCTGGGGACAGGCCTCCAATTTTCTATTAAACGACATCGGCTGGAATCTTGATGACGTGGAATTATTGGCGGAGGGCACCACCGACACCAACCCGCCCGCAGCAACGTTGAGCGTCGCCGACCTGACCCAGGGCAACCAGTCCAGCCACACATGCGAAGTAACTTACACCGACCAAACAGCGGTCCGCCTGGCCAGCCTGAATTCGAACAATCTACTGGTGACGGGACCGCAAGGTTATTCACGCCATGCCGAGTTTGTGGGCGCTAACCTCCCGGGCGACGGCTCTCCCATCACCGCCATTTATGCGATTCCCGCCTCCGGCGACTTCTGGCAACCCGCCGATAACGGCAATTACACCATCACCCTCCAAGCGGGGACTGTGGAAGACATCATCCACAATGCCACGCCGCAAATCGTGCTAGGCGATTTCACGGTGGCCATCAGTCCTGTTGAGCCGGGCGTTTTGGAATTACTACCCCCGGATGATTTCAATGCCGCCGGGACCAGCGGCGG
>MWDV01000318.1 GCA_002070715.1 Verrucomicrobia bacterium ADurb.Bin118 | reverse complement strand
GTTTTCATCTCCGCCGGGGTGCCGATGGAGATCCGCAGCGAATCCCGCAACTCGGGCGCGTCGAACCAGCGCACGAGAATCTTCTGCGCGCGCAGTTGGCGGGCCCAAGTTTCCGCGGACGGACCGGGGGGCCGGGTAAAGATGAAATTGGTTTGGCTGGGCGGCACATGAAACTCCAGCCGGGTCAGTTCTTCCGTCAGCCAGTCGCGCGTGGCGGTGATTTTGCGGAAGTTCGCCTGGTAATAATCCAAGTCGTCCAAGGTCGCCTCGGCGGCGATCTGGCCCAACCCGTTCACGCTGTAACTGTCGCGGAGCGTGTGCAGCGCCGCGATCAGTTCCGGATGACCGACGAAATAACCGACCCGCTGGAAGCAGAGCGAATAGGCTTTGGAGAAGGAACGGGCCACGATGACGTGGGGATGTTTCAGCGCCAAACCCAGCGCGTGTTCTGGCGCGAAATCCACGTAGGTTTCATCCAGCACCACCACGCCTTTGAATTTCGCGCAGAGCGCGTCGAGCTGCGCGGTCGGGTACCCCCGGCCGCTGGGCGCATTGGGCGTGGTGATGAAGGTCAACGGCGCCTGCGGGAGACACTGCTTGAGATGCCGCACCTGCCCCGCCTCGGGCAGGGCGAATTCCCAACCCAACGGCAACGCGTTGGCGGCGGCGCCGTGCAGGGCGGCGAGCACCGGATACAGCGAGTAACTGGGCGAGAAAAACTGGACGGTCGCCTTGACCGGCGGGACCAGATAACGCTGGCTCATCGGCCCGCGCTGGCTCGCCAGCGGCTCCACGAAACAACGCACCGCCAGCGCCAGCAATTCATCACAACCGTTGCCAACGATGATGTTCTCGACCCGGCAGCGGTGCCGGGCGGCCAGTTTTTCGCGCAGCCGATCCGCCCGGGGATCCGGATACAAGCGCAGGCGTCCGTCCACCGCGGCTTTGACGGCTTTGAGCACCCGCGGCGAGGGAGGATACGGGTTCTCATTGGTGTTCAGCTTGATGAGACCCGGCGTTTTTGGTTGTTCGCCCGGCACATAGGCTTGCACATCCCGCAGGACCGGACGCACCCACTGTTTTGGATTGATCGCAGACATCGCGCCCATTGAAACCGAAACGCGCGGAAATGTCGAGCCCCGCGAAATCAAAGCGGGTCGCGCGGTTCTGCGGTCCGCCGGGTGCGGTTCCGCCGGCGGGAAAGAATTTCATTTCCATTCGCCGCCCGTCCGCCAAAATGGCCGGCGACCGTATGCCATTGACCGATGCCCAACGCCAACAAGTCGCGGCCTGGATTGCCGCGGGGATGAAGCTTTCCGAAGTGCAAAACCGCCTCGCCGCGGAATTCGGCCTGGCGCTGACGTACATGGAGGTTCGCCTGCTGGTGGATGATCTCCGCGTAATCCCGCCGGATCCCGAACCGGCTCCGCCACCCCCGCCCGCACCCGAAGCAGCGGCACCCTCCGCTCCCGCCAATCCGGATTCCGATCCGCTGCCCGCCGGCGGCGTTTCCGTGAGCGTGGACAAGCTGACCCGTTCCGGGGCGCTCGCCAGCGGAAAGGTCACCTTCAGCGACGGGCAACAAGGCGATTGGTATCTCGACCCCATGGGCCGGCTCGGCGTGGTGCCCGCGCAGCAAGACTACCAACCCTCGCCCGAAGACGTGCAGGAATTCCAACTCGCCCTGCAAGCCGAGCTGGGACGACTGGGGTATTGACTCAAGGGTTCGGCGCGGCCCCGACCCCGTTCCCGTCGTTACGTGTAGAAGTAACCCAATTCCCGCAACGACACGTAATCCTGGTCCCGCTCCGAAGTTTTCCGGCCGAGGATGAGGTGGTCATCCACTTCGATTTTAAGCAAATGCCCGGCCCGGATGAGGTCACGCGTGACTTTGATGTCTGCCTCCGAAGGCGTGGGGTCGCCGCTGGGATGGTTATGCACCAACACGATCCGGGCGGCATTGGCGGCAATCGCGGCTTTGAACACTTCCCGGGCATGAACCAGGATGGTGTCGAGCGTGCCCTGCGAAATCTGCTCCACCCGGATCAGGCGCCGACGGCTGTTGAGCAACAACGCGAACAAAGTTTCCACGGGCCGGAAGCGACCGTCTTCACGCATCAAATCGGCGACCGCCTCCGGGTTGTCGAGAATGGGCGATTCCCGCTGTAAATCCGCCGCCATCTTCTGCGCCAGCGCGAAGGCCGCCACCAGGGTCACCGCTTTGTCGCGCCCGATTCCTTTCACCCGGCGCAAATCGTCCACCGACGCCCGGGCCAGTTCCTGCAACGATCCGTATTGGGCCAGCAATCGCTCGCCCACCTTGACGGCGTTCATGCCCTGGCAGCCGGTGCGGAGCAGGATCGCAATCAGTTCGGCGTTCTTCAACGCCCCCGCGCCCTGGGCCACGAGCCGTTCGCGGGGCCGCTCGCTGGCCGGCTGATCCTTGAGCCGCGTGCTGTGTGTCATACGAGGCGTTGTAATTCAGACATCTCCCAATGACACGCGAAAAATCAACCCGCGGTTCGGGCCGCAAAGGGATTGCTCCGCACCGGGGGATATTCTAGGATGCGGCCAGTTGCGCGGGTAGCTCAATTGGATAGAGCGTCGGCCTCCGGAGCCGAAGGTTGTGGGTTCGACCCCCGCCCCGCGTACCAGTCTTCAATAGTCGTTCCCCAACAGCCGCCCGTGATTTGATGGTGTTGAAGGAATCCAAGTTTCCTTTCGAGTAGCAACACCGTCAGCGGGCGGATGATTTTTCCAGCGAAATCTGCGAGCCGAACCATGCCGCGGTCTCCGCGAACAATCCGGGCAACGGCGTGCGTTGCTTATCGTGTGGTGACCGGTTACTTGCGGTCAGGATGCGCCGCGTCGAAGTCGGGATTCGGCGTGGGAAGTTGGGCGCCCACTGATTGGCGCCAGGAGTGAAGTTGGCGGCGCAAGGCCCGGGCTTTGGCCGGGTGCGTGGCGGCCAGATCGTTTGCTTCGCCGAGGTCGTCACGCAGATGGTAGAGTTCCACGTGTTGATCCTCGAAAAACTCAATCAACTTCCAATCGCCCGCCCGCACCGCACTGTAGGGCGTGGCCCCGCCGGGATGATAATGGGGATAGTGCCAGTAAAGGGCGTTACGTCGGAACGCGCCCCGCTGACGCAACAGCGGCACCAAGCTCCGTCCATCAATGACTTGGTGCCGGGCGGGTTTTAATCCGGCCATCTCAAGCAGCGTGGGATAAAAATCGGGCGTGATGACGGGTGTCGTGCAAAGACTGCCGGGCGGCGTGACCCCGGGCCACCGGACCAGCAACGGCACGCGCACGCCGCCTTCATACGCGGACCCCTTGCCCGCGCGCAACGGATGGTTGCTGGTGACCTTGCGCACCGTCAGTCCACCGTTGTCCGAGGT
>MWDV01000317.1 GCA_002070715.1 Verrucomicrobia bacterium ADurb.Bin118 | reverse complement strand
CTGCGCATCCCCAATGCGGCGGGCCAGCCGGATTACGTGCGGGATGAGCAGGGTAACGTGGTCAAATCCCGGCTCAATGAAGCCTTGTTGCAACAAATCGCCGGCGCCACCGAGGGCGGATTTTACTTGCCGCTTCGCGGCGCCCGCGTGATGGAAACCCTCTACGAGCGCGGGTTGGCGCCGCTGCCGAAATCCGAGGGGCGCGAGAAATTTGTCCGGCAGTATTACGAGCGTTATCACTGGCCGTTGGCGCTGGCCATCGTTCTGTTCGCCATCGAAATGTTGTGGCCCGAAGCCCAGCGAACGCGGCGGCCGGTTTCTCCCGGGGCGGCAGCCATGGCAACCTCGATATTGCTGCTGCATCTGGCGGTCGGGGCGGTGGCTTCGCCGGCGGGCGCGTTGCGGGATTATCGGGCGGGGCAATTCGAGCGCGCGCTCGAGGAATACCAGCGGTTGATCGCTGAGCAAAAGTCCAAGGACGATCCCCGTCTGCATTTCAATGCCGGGACCGCCGCGTACCGCGCGACCAATTACACAGTCGCCATCAAAGAATTCGGCCTGGCCGCGCGCGCGCCTGATGTGAAACTGCAACAGGCGGCCTATTACAACCTGGGCAACACCCAGTTCCGGATGGGCGCCCAAGCGGAGGACCTGGACACATTGCAACGGACCTGGGAGGCCGCCCTCCAGAGCTATCAAAACGCCGTGAAGTTGGATCCGCAGGATCCGGACGCCGCGTTCAATCGGGACTTTGTCCAACAGGCCATCGCGCAGATCGAACACCTGCGTGAGCTGGCCCGGCAGGCGCGGGCCTCGGCGGACCAGGAATTCAAGCGACGGAATTATCATGGCGCGCGCCAGATCATGGAGCAATTGTTGCAACAAAACATCGCGGCGAAACCGTTCGAGGATTTTGCCCGCAAAATCATTGAGATTGATGAAATCGCCAACCCCTCACCTCCGCCTTCGCCGGGGACTCCTCCTCAGCCTTAGCCTGTGTGGCTGGCTGGCCGCCGGGGCCGCCACCCAAACCTGGGCGCCGGAAGATTTCTTCCACGACGGCGCGTTGAACTATCTGTCGAACAACATCCCGAACGCGCTCGCGGTGGTGACCAACGGCCGGGCGCGGTTTCCTGACGACCGCAAACTGCAGCAGCTCGAGGAATTGCTCAAACAACAGAACCCGCAATCGCAGTCTCAATCGGAGTCATCCCCGTCGGAAGCCGCCCAACCACCGGATCAACCGCCTCCGGAAGAACAACCCGACGCGTCGCCATCGCAAACGTCCCCGGAGCAAACGCCCGAACAACCGCCTCCCGAGCAAGCGCCGGAGAAAACCCCATCCGTGGCACCCGGACAAATGACCCCCGAGGAAGCGCGCCGATTGCTCGACGGGCAAAAAGACGAGGAACAAGTGTTGCAGTTCCGTCCGGAACAAAAGCCCCGGGATCCCAACCGCCCATTCCGGGATTGGTGAGTTCGCCACGAGACGACCTCGGGATTTGTCGAAACTTGGAACAGCGGTGGTCCGGCGGCATATTGGCGGCATGGACAAACAACAGGTCGCGGAAATCCTGGTTGAAATCGGCACGTTGCTCGAGTTGCAAGGGGAGAATCCCTTCAAAACCCGCGCTTATCTGAATGCGGCCCGCACACTGGAGAGCCTGAATGAACCACTCGAACAACTCGTGGCGGAGGATCGTTTGGGCGGCATCAAAGGTATCGGCGCCGCGCTGCAACAAAAAATCACCGAACTCGTCACGACCGGCAAACTGGCTTATTACGACGAATTGAAAGCCTCGGTGCCGGCCGGATTGGTGGCGTTGTTGGAAGTCCCCGGTTTGGGACCGAAGAAAATTCAGGTGCTGCGGCAAAAGTTGGGGATCGAATCCATCGAGGCGCTGGAACGCGCCTGCCGCGCCGGGCAGGTCGCCACGCTGCCGGGGTTCGGAGAGAAAACCCAGGCGAATTTGCTGGAAGGCATTGAGCGGCGGCGGCGTTACGCCGCGAAACATCTGCTGAGCACGGCGCTGGCGGCGGCGGATCCTTTGCTGGAGGCCTTGCGGGCGCAGCCCGACGTGATCCGGTGTGGCACCGCCGGCAGCTTGCGGCGCAGCAAGGAAGTCATTGGAGACATTGATCTGCTGGCGTCCTCGCAACAGCCGGCGCGGGTCATCGAATTTTTCACCCAGCAACCCGGCATTCTCAAGGTGCTGGCCCAGGGAGACACCAAAGCGAGCGTGATTCTGGCGGGCGGCATCCAAGCCGACCTGCGAGTGGTGAGCGACGAGGAGTTCCCCTTTGCCCTGATGTATTTCACCGGGAGCAAGGAACACAACATCGTCATGCGCCAGCGCGCCATCGAGCGCGGGCTGCGGCTGAATGAATACGGATTGTTCAAATCCACCGAGGAGACGCGCGATCCGCAGCGGCGGCTGCCGTGCCAGGATGAGGCGGAGGTCTTCGCCCGGTTGGGGCTGGCCTTTGTGCCGCCCGAACTGCGCGAGGATTACGGCGAATTCGCCGCCGCCGAACAAGGCGATCTGCCGCGCTTGATCGAGTGGACGGACCTGCGCGGTTCGCTGCATAATCATTCCACCGCCAGCGATGGACACCAGACCCTGGAGGAAATTGCCGCGCACGCCCAGGAACTGGGTTTGGCTTACTGGGCCGTCACCGACCACTCCAAATCGTCCTTCCAAGCCAACGGGCTCGATGCCGCCCGTCTCCGCCGGCAAATCCAGGAAATCAAAGCCCTCAACCAACGCCTGGCCGACCAAGGCAGCGCGTTCCGCCTGCTCACCGGCACGGAGGTGGACATTTTGCGCGACCGGCTGGATTTCGACGACGATCTGCTGGCGGAATTGGACGTGGTAATCGCCAGCCTGCACGTGGCCGCAAACAATGAAGCCGACAACACCAAGCGGCTGATTCGCGCGGCGCAAAACAAATTTGTCCATGCCCTGGGGCATCCGTCCGGGCGGTTGTTGCTCGAACGCGAGCCCTATCCCATCAACCTGCAGGCGGTCATGGACGCCTGTGCGGAAACCGGCACGTGGATCGAGCTGAACTGCAATCCGCGTCGTTTTGACCTCGATTGGCGGCACTGGCCTTATGCGCGGGCCCGGGGCGTGAAATGCGTCATCAATCCGGACGCCCACCGTCGCGAACACGCCGGCTATCTACGCCTTGGCGTGGCCGTGGCCCGGAAAGGATGGCTCACACGTGCCGATGTGATCAACACCCTGCCCTTGGCACAACTACACCGCGCCCTGGCCGCCAAACGCAAATCTTGACGGGTGATGGCGGACGGATGGGGTGGCCCCATCCACGGTTCACCACCCGGCGCCCGATTCGCCGACCATAAAAAATAAGGAAAATAAGGGGTTGACATTTGGCGGGTCTGGTCAATGCTTACACCAGACTAATCCCATGGTGTAGGGTTCCTTTGGGAGCGAATTATGATTTCAAACGAACGACCATCGCCCTTTCGCCCGCGGCCTCATCACTTCAGCGGCACGCCGCCCAAACCTCCGGTCAACGAGGACACCCTGCGCACGGAACGCATTCAGGT
>MWDV01000316.1 GCA_002070715.1 Verrucomicrobia bacterium ADurb.Bin118 | reverse complement strand
GCCAAACAGAGTGTGGGCAGAACTTCGGTCTGCCAATTCGGACGCGGCTGGGTCCAGCCCGGGAGAATAAGCGCGCCCTGGCCCTGCACCTGGGGCGGATTTCGCCAGGAATACCGCCCCAGCCAGCGACGGGTTTTTTCCGGCAAGACAGCATCGAGCGCATGCACATCGAAATGAGAGGCCACTTGGAAACGCGCTTGGCGGGTGGGCACATCCAACGCCCCGGTTAGTGTCAAATCGCCCGAAGGCATCACCGCGTGCAGGTTGCTCAAGATCAGCGTCGGCGCGTGCCAGCTCCCCGCGCATCGCAAGCGAGCCGTAGCCAGTTTTTCAGATGCCATGTCACTCACTTCCGCATCCCAAGTCAGTTGATAAGGTAAAAACGGCGCCCACCAACCCCAGTCGGTCTCCGGTTTTGGCGGGTTGGGAACCGGGGCGGCGGTTAATTGCAGGCGCGCCTTTTGCCCGCGCGCCCACGGAGTGGCGGCGGCAGCGGCCCGCACGGTGGCTTGGCCGGAGAGTGGAAGGAGATTGGTAAGCGAATGAATCCATTGAGCGGAAGCCTGAACATTCGTGGCGTTGGCCCAACGGGTTTGCACGGTGTCGGCTTGTGCAATCAATGTCCCGTTGATGGGGCCTTTGCTATGCGGCGCCGCATCAAGTTCCATCTCCATCTCAAGGCGGCTTACTTCCGCCCAAGGCGTATGCGCGAATGCCGTTTCCAGACGAAGGGCCGCGTGGGATACAAGATTGGTTTCAGCGGGAAAAATCTGCAGGGTCAATATGCCTTCTCGAAGCTGTCCCCACGGGGTTTGCGCCTCGGGCGCGCTGAGAGTGAGGTGCAAAGTGAAACTTTGCAGGTCCCGTGCGTCCCCGGCTAAGTTCACCCGCAACTCCGGCGCCGTGGGGAACGAGATTCGTTCCAGGATATCGGTGAATTGGCGGGCGCGGGAGAATGCGTGCGTTGCCGGCTCGGCCCCGGATGAAACGGTGGAGGCCGACGGAGAGAAAAACTTCCATTCGCGAATGGCGGAGGCGTTGGTAATCGTTCCCGACAGGGTGAGTCGGATATTTTGAAAACGCGCCTGGAAATCGTCCAACTCCCATTGGTCGCTCGGGCGCATGCGCAGGTGCGTCTGGATATCCTCAATCACATTTGTCCGTGCGGGCGCATTGGTTCCGGGCATGACCCAAACCAACTGGCCTCCGTGCAGCGTCATCCCGTCCACTTGGCCCTTGCCACGAAGCAGAGCGCGCAGATTCATGTCCAATTCCATTTCCCGGGCGGAAAAACTCGCGTCGTTCGTCAAGTTGGTGCCGCGGAAGTGAACATCCTCGGCGACAATGCCCCGAAACCAGAGCCAGCGCATGCGGGTGTATTCCACGTCCACCCCGCGTTCGCGCAAAACCCCCAGGAGCGGACGTTTGAGGAAATTTGGCAACCCAATCTGCGTTACATAAAGCCCGGCGCAAACGACCAGCAAGAGCGTTAACCAAACGATGAGGCGGGCGCACCGGAACCAGAACTGCCACCGCCGCCAGAAGGAACGTGGGGGGCGCGCCGGCATCTCAAGGAGCGGGTCGGGAAAGGGAGAGATAGGTCAACGCCAGTTGGCTGATGCCGGGAGGGCATTCAAAAATCCAGATCCGTCCCTCCAGTCTTGTGGCGGCATACGTCAATCCCGAGGGTGCCGTGCCGCCGAATTGCACGTCCAAATGGTCGCCCGTTTTGAACTCCACCGTGACACGCAGGCTGTCGGGTCGAAAACCAAACCGGGATAGATGTTCCTCCCCCACCGCCGTCCAAGCTACGGCCCGCAGTTCCCCCAACCGATACACCGTTTCCTCGACGCCAAACACGTTGATGATGCCCTCCGATCCGGGCGCGAGCGACCACGAATCCGCTCCCAAGCGCACGAGTCTGCGCCGGCTCTCGCCTTGTTGGATTAACAAGCCGGTCACGCGCTCCGTGTCAAAATGCCAGAGTTCCCGCTGGCGCATTTGAAATCCCGCCGCGGGAAGCGTTCGGATTTCCGACGTGTCCACCGCATAGACCGCGCTTTCGTCGGTCCGGCGCGCGTAGGTGTATTCGCCTTCGGTGCTGCCGAACTGAATTTCTCCCAGCACATTGTTGGTGTGGCCGGGGAGCGGCTCGGCCCGGCGTAGGGTGAACTGGCGTGCGGGTGTGGCCAAACCAAATCCCGGCAGATCAGGGGACGTCACCACATCCTTGACGAAACGGCGCACCTGCAATTCGCCCAAGGTGGCGAGCAGATGAGCGATTGCTTCCGCGTCGGCGGGCAGGTCCAGCGGTAACAGTCGCCACGTGTCGTCCGCTTGATGTTGCAGCGTAAAGGTGTCTTCTCCCTGGACCTCGATCCGAGCGACCGGGTGCGTCAATTCGAGCAGATGCCGATCCCGGAAATCTTCAAACTTGGCGCGCCAGACAGTAAACGGTTCGCGCGGCACCAGCATCACTGTGGGCGCATCCTGGCGGCGGACATAAGCCAGGCGGGTTTCGTTGGTGGGACTGTGTCCCAGCCGCAGTTCCCGAACGACATTGGTACCATCCCGAAACGTGAGGGAAAACTCCGGCGGTTGCAGGCCAAAAACCTCGAGGTCTGCCTGGGGATCATCCGTCACGAATTGAACGATGCGCGTTTGCCCGAGCGCGTCCAGGGCTTCATCCACTTTGGCGCTGTCCGCCCGGACCTGCATTGGATGAGTTAGCCGCCAGCGGCCGGATGCGGCCTCCCGCTGCAGCGTGAACGTGCTGCCGGCGTTAGTGACAATCAGGCG
>MWDV01000315.1 GCA_002070715.1 Verrucomicrobia bacterium ADurb.Bin118 | reverse complement strand
GATGCCTTCCTCAACGGTTTTCACCCGCACCACCGGCAGGAACGGCATCATTTGTTCTTCCTCGACAAACAAGTGATCAGCCGGGGTCTCGGCAATCAGGAGTTGCGTGCCGGCGGGAACGTTCGCGCCAGCGGCTTTCGCCAGCACCGCCGGATCCCGTCCCACCAAATCCCGGTTCACCACCGGATGCGGGCAACCCGCGCCCTGTCCCGGCGGAAAGACGAACGCCGCTTGGGTCAGCCGCGCCACCTGCGCGTCGTTCAACCGATGCGCGCCGTGCTTCTCCAGCAGCGTCATGAACTGGTCGAAGAACGGTTCGAGCACGAACACTTCCTTCTCCCCGATGCAAAGCAGATTGTTGTCCCACGCCGCGCCGGCCACCACGCACTGGGCCGCGTTGTCCAGGCAGCTCGTGCCGTCCACCAACACCGGCGGATTGCCCGGTCCGGCGCACACGGCGCGTTTGCCGCTGGCCATCGCCGCCTTCACCACACCCGGCCCGCCCGTGACACAAAGCAACCGCACGTTTTCGTTCCGGGCAATGGCGTCAAATGATTCCAGCGTCGGCGGCTCAATGATGCTGGCCAGGTTTTCGATGCCGAGTTCCCGGTGAATGGCCTCGTTGAAACATCGCGCCGCCGTGATCGCGCACCGGGCGGCACCGGGATGCGCGTTGAACACGACTGCGTTGCCCGCCGCCGCCATGCTGATGATATTGCACGCCATCGTGGGGATGGAATGTGTGCTGGGCGTCACCGCACCGATGACGCCGAACGGCGCGAATTCCTCCAGCGTGATGCCGTGGTCGCCGCTCAGGCCGTAAGGATTCAGGAACTCGACGCCCGGAATGTCGCGCTGACCTTTGAGCTTATCAATCTTGTGATCCAACCGGCCAATTTTCGTTTCCTCCAGCTCCAACCGGCCCCACTCCTCCGCTTTCGCCCAACAAGTCTCTTTGACCAGTTCGACCACCTTCTTGCGGCCCGCCACGCCGGCATCGGACAACTGCAGGAAGGCTTCCTGCGCGGCGGCGCAGGCTTCGTTGGCGTCCGAAAACACGCCGAACGTGCCGCGCCGGGCCCGGGTTGCCGGTTTCGTCCGAAGCGGGCAACCACGGGCGGGGACCACCGCAGGCGCGGACGGCGCCGCGGCAGGCGGCCCACCACCCAACCGGCCCAACACTTCCGTCACCACATCACGGATCAAGGTTTCGTTCACGGTGCTCATGCGTTTCCTTCAACTCGGCGCCGCCCCAGCGGCTTTCTGCGGTTGCTTCGATTGGCGGCGCCTTTCATCCTTGACTTTTGGCGCTAAAAATCTGTTTCCCCAACACGTCCACCGAATCCACGATGCCGATGATGACGGCATCCACAGGGGCGTCCTTCATGCCGGGGGCGAGACGGGCGGAGCTGCCCTGGGTGAACATCACCATTTCGCCGATGCCGGCGCCCACGCTGTCCACCGCCACAATGGTATTTGCGCCGGGGCGGAACTTCGTGGGGTCTTTGTCATCCACCAGTTGCGGACGCAGCAGGAGCATCTTGCGCCCGCTCATGGACGGGTCCTTTTTGGTCGCGACAATCGCGCCTTCGACTCGGGCGAGGAACATAGGCGGCAGCAGTTAAAATTTGGACATCCGAACTCGGGCGGAAGCCGCAATCCCCGGGCAAGACGGCGCCCGGCGGACAACCAGCCTCCCGGCGCCCGTTACTTCTTCTTCGGTAACACCGCTTCCACGTCCGCGTGCGGACGGGCGATGACGTGGACGCTGACCACTTCGCCTTTGATCGCTTTGATCGCCTGCGCGCCGGCGTCCGTGGCGGCTTTTACCGCCGCGACATCGCCCACGACGCACGCCGTGACGAGTGCGTTGCCCACCTGCGTCATCGGACCGACGAGCTCGACGTTCGCCGCCTTGAGCATCGCGTCCGTGCCTTCGACAAGGGCCACGAGTCCGCGCGTTTCAATCATGCCAATTGCTTGTTGTGCCATGTGTCTTTCCTGTGTTGATGGTTAAAGAAAATGCCGATTGCCAAATTCAAATTCCCAACGCAAAACCCGTTCCCCACCCGCAGCTCGCACATTGCGGGCCCTTTGCCACACCCCGTTTCGACGGGCGGCGGCTGGGCTGCCTGTAAACGGCAGCCGGTGGTGTCCACGGTTCATTGCTTTTCCAAAAATCGTTTCACCTCGCGGGCCACGACCAATTCCTCATTCGTAGGGATGACCATGATTTTCACCCGCGAATTCGCAGCGCTGATGACGGCCTCTGTTGCCCGGGTCCGGGCGTTTGATTCCGGGTCCAGAACAATGCCCAATTGGTCCAAGTCCGCGCAAATGGCGGCGCGCAAATCCGTGCGATTCTCGCCAATGCCGGCGGTGAACACCAAGGCGTCGCAGCCGTTCAATTCAAGGAAGTAGCCGCCGATCCATTGCCGGGCGCCGGCTACGAGCGCGTCCAACGCCAGCCGAGCCTTCGCGTTGCCTTGTTCCGCCGCCACCGTGACGTCGCGGATGTCATTGCTCACGCCGCTCAAGCCCAACAGTCCGCCCTCCCGGCACAGTTGACGTTCCACTTCATCCAGGCTCAA
>MWDV01000314.1 GCA_002070715.1 Verrucomicrobia bacterium ADurb.Bin118 | reverse complement strand
GGGCGGACGCACGGTGGACGTGCTCAAGCTGGTCAAGCTGGTGAAAGAACGCGGCTTCTTGATCAACGGCGGCTACGGCAAAATCAAGGGGACGACGTTCCGCATTTCGAACATGGGCGACGAAACCGAGGCCTCGATGCAACCGCTGCTGGCCGCGCTCGACGAGGCAATGCGGGAACTGTAACTCCGCTGAATTGAACTGGTTCCGTCATCCCCGATGGGGTGATGCCGCAGCCGGATCATCCGCCTGACGGTAGCCCGTCCGGGGTTCTTTTGTCGGTGCAGAATTGAGGCATTCAATTCTTGACCGTATCAGCGTAAGGAATTATTCTTCAACGCAAAGTTGCGGCGTATGCGAATCCTGAAAGGCGCGTCAATCATCCCGGGCGGACGGGATGCGCCCGCGCCCGGAAGGGAAGCGCCCGGCGAAACGAGGAGACAGTTATGGCCAGTGGCAAAGTCAAATGGTTCGATAATGTAAAGGGGTATGGGTTCATCGCCCAGGAGGAGGGGCAGGATGTCTTTGTGCATCAAACCGCCATTCAAGGCGAAGGTTACCGCACGTTGCGGGAGGGCGAGGAGGTTCACTTCGAATTGATCGCAGGCGAGAAAGGGCCCAAGGCGGAAAAGGTGCAGCGGCAACCGCGCGCCACCTGACCCGGCCCGCGCTCACTCGGCCTCCCGCTCAATTATCGGGAGGCTTTTTTATTCGCCCGCGCCGCTGCGGAATTTTACTGTTGTCCTGTGCCCGATCACGCCGCCGTCCAAAGCCTTTACGTCCATGTGCCTTTTTGTGCGCGCAAATGCGAGTACTGCGCTTTCTATTCCGAAACCGCGTCGGGCGATACGGTCAATCGTTACGTGGCGGCTTTGATCCGCGAATTGGAGCGCGTGGCGGCCCAGCTTCGGCCGGGCACAATTTTCTTTGGCGGCGGCACGCCCTCGCTGCTCAACATCCGCCAATGGGAAACCATCCTGCGCGCGCTGGACCGGTTCGGCCTGCTCGGCGCGACGGAATGGACGGTGGAATGCAATCCCGCCACCGTGTCGGCGGACAAGGCGCGATTGTTGCGCGATTACGGGGTGAACCGGCTCTCCTTGGGCGTGCAATCGCTGGACGAAACCCTGTTGGCCCGGTTGGGGCGTGTGCATAACCGCGCCCAGGTGTTCCGCTCCTTTGATTTGCTGCGACGGGCCGGCTTTGCCAATCTCAACGTGGACCTCATGTTTGCCATCCCCGGGCAAACGCTGGCCGTCTGGCGGACGACGCTGGACGAGGCGCTTGCCTTGGGCAGTGAACATCTCTCCTGCTACGAGGTCATCTACGAGGAGGACACGCCGCTCTTTGCGCAACTGCGGGCGGGCGCGTTCGACGTGGATGAAGACCTGGCCTGCGCCCAATATGAAGAACTCGTGCAACGGGCGGCGGACGCCGGTTTGCAGCGTTACGAAATTGCCAATTTCGCCCGCGACACACGCCCGGCCGCGTCTTCGCCCGCGCCCGCTGGCAATGATGCAGCGGTGCCCGCGTTTGCCTCCCGGCACAACATCAACTATTGGCGTGGCGGCGATTTCTTCGGTCTGGGACCGAGCGCGACTACCTACGTGCGCGGGGTGCGGACCCGGAATGTGAGCCATACAGGGCTTTACTGTGAACACCTCGAAAAGGGCCGGCGTCCCTTGGCGGCGCGCGAGCAGCTCCCGCCGTTGGCGCGGGCCGGTGAGGCGGCGGCGTTCGGTTTGCGTATGGTCGCCGGCTGGCCGTTTGCCGAGTTTGCGCGTGTCACCGGTTTTGATCTCCGCACCGAATGGGCCGATGAAATGGACACCCTGATCACCCGCGGCTGGGGCAAACGCGACCCGCACGGGTTTCGCTTGACCGACACCGGGCTGCGCTTCGCGGATGCGGCGGCGGAACTGTTTCTCCGCTCCCCGGCGGATTAAACCGGGTGCCCACCTGCCGGGTTGGGCCCACTCCCTCGGTGCCGGTGGGCGGGTGGACTTGGTTCTGTCCGCGTTACTGACCCTGTAAGAATTTCACCAGCCGATCCGGGTGATCCGCAAACATGCCATCCACTTTCACCTGCCGGAAAAACACCTCCAGCATTTCCTCCAGCGATGAGGCATACGGCGGCAAGTCATCGGCGCGCGCCGTATAGGGATGCACTTTCAGGTGCAGCGCATGGGCATCCCGCACGAGGTCGGTGATAGTCAGCGTGGCTTTGGTCTGGCCGGTGGCGATGTGGTGCAGTGATGGACCAATGCCGTCCACAATCTTCGCCGCCTCAGCCAGGCCCGCCGGAGTTTTGAAATACGCGTAGTCGGTGCCGTCCGACCCTTTCTTGTCGCCCAGCAGGAGAATGAGCCGCCCCTGATAGCCGAGCTCCTCGCGAATGCGTTTCAGTTCGCTGAATTCAAAGCTTTGGACAAACACCGGGTCGGCCTTGGTGGTGTAGCCGTAACGGGTTAATATCTCCACCACGATGCGGCTTACATCACGTCCCTGTTGGCGATGCCACGTGGCCGCTTTGATTTCCGGATAGATCCCCACAGTGCGTTGCATGCTTTTGTTCAGCCCCTGAATGAACTGCAGTTCCTCCTCCAGCGTAACGATGCTGAAACGGGAT
>MWDV01000313.1 GCA_002070715.1 Verrucomicrobia bacterium ADurb.Bin118 | reverse complement strand
GGCGTGGGCCGCAAATCGTTCGTCTCCAAACTCGTCACCCGCGAGCTGACCAAAATCATCAATATCAGTCCGCTGTTGAATCACAACCACGCCGGGGTGGCGGGCCAATTGTATGGACTGGCCCTGGGCAGCGTGGACAACACCTGGCGGTTTGAAAACGATGCCACCCGGCTGGCGGAAGCGGTGCCCGAAATCTACGCGCTTCCCGAGCTGGGCGATCGCGTGGTCCTCAACATCGTGGACGCGCTGCTCTGCCAGTATCAGGGGTATCAACGCGTCATGCTGCATTACTCGACCGTGCTGAATGAAATCTGGATGAGCCGCGATCCGGTGGCGTTGGATGTGTTGTCCTTGGAAGAACTGGCCCGCCAGCGCGAACGCGCCGGCATGCCGCCGGGCCAAAGCAATCAAGCCCTGTATCAAAACGCCGCCCTGCTCGAACTGGGCGTCGCCGACCGGCGCCAGATTGATCTGCGGCGCCTGCCGTAACCCGTCAACTACACTGGGCGCGCTGGCGCAGCGCGTGATCCACCAACACCAGCGCCGCCATGGCTTCCACAATCGGCACCGCGCGGGGCAGCACGCACGGATCATGCCGGCCGCGCCCGGTCAACGTGGTGTTGCGCAGTTGCTCGTTCACGGTCAACTGGGGGCGCATGATGGTGGCCACCGGTTTGAAGGCGACCCGAAAAAGAATCGGTTGTCCGTTGGAGATGCCGCCTTGGATGCCGCCGGAATGATTCGAGGTGGTCCACACCCAGCCCGCGCGGGCGCGGAAAGGATCGTTGTGTTCCCGCCCGGTCATCGCGGTGCCGGCGAAGCCGGAGCCGATTTCAAATCCCTTCGCCGCCGGCAGACTGAGCATGCCCTTGGCCAGGTCCGCTTCGAGTTTGTCGAAGACCGGCGAACCCCATCCGGCGGGCACGCCCCGCACCACCGCCTCCACCACGCCGCCCACGGTATCGCCGGAACGCCGCACCCGTTCAATGAGCGCGATCATCTGCCGGGCCGCCTCGGGATCCGGACACCGCACCGGGTTCGCTTCCACCTTTTTCAACCGCACCGTTTCCGGTTTGATTGCGGCCGCGAGGTGATGAATCTGTTTTACGTAGGCGAGGATTTCCACCCCGTACCGTTCGCGGAGAATCTTTCGGGCAATGGCCCCGGCGGCGACGCGGCCCACCGTCTCCCGCGCGCTGCTGCGGCCGCCGCCCTGCCAGTTGCGGATGCCGTATTTGGCGAAGTAAGTGTAGTCGGCGTGGGAGGGGCGAAATTTGGTGGCCATCTCGGAGTAGGCCTCGGGTCGGGCGTCTTCGTTTTTGACCCACAGACAAATCGGCGTCCCCAAGGTGCGTCCGCGAAAAGTGCCGGAGACGATTTGCACCTGGTCGGTTTCCTGACGGGGCGTGACCAGGCGCGACTGGCCGGGACGGCGCCGATCCAATTCCGGTTGAATGTCCGCTTCCGTGAGCTTGAGTCGGGGCGGGCAGCCGTCCACCACCGCGCCGACCCCGCCCCCGTGGGATTCTCCCCAGGTGGTCACCCGGAACAATTGACCAAAAGTATTGCCCATGCGGGGAGAAGAATGCGGCAAAAGGCGGAACCGGTCAAACGCGGGAAAATGTCTGCCACGGGTTTGGTGGAGCCGAGGGGATTCGAACCCCTGACCCCCACAATGCCATTGTGGTGCTCTACCAACTGAGCTACGACCCCAACCCGTGCGGGCAATCTAAGGGGACGTCGCCGAATGTCAAAACAAATATGGCCCGATTGCGCGATTGAAAAAACCAACCCGGCGCCGCGCCGCCAGGGTGCGGGTTTCAACGTTACTGGGTTTCCCCTTTGGTCACGCGCAGGAAGACTTCTTCCAACCCGACTTCCGCCTCGCGCAGTTCCACCAACTTCACCCGTCCTTGCACCAACACTTCGGCGATGAGGCTGGGATCGGTGTCCGGCCCCGCCAGGGTCACTTTGATGGCGTGATCCAACGGTTGGACATCGCTGAATTCGGGGCGCGCGCGCAACAAGGCGACCGCTTGATCCAAGTCGCCGCCCACCCGCACCCAGACCGCCCGGGCGGGGTTGATTTGTTCCCGCGCGCCCTGCACCGGGCCGCAGTAGATCAAGCGGCCTTTTTCGATGATGCCCACGCGGTTGCAGAGCGATTGCAACTCGCTGAGGATGTGCGACGAAATGATGATGGTTTTTCCCAGGCGCTGCAGTTCGTGGAGAATGGCCATCACTTCGATGCGCGCCCGCGGGTCCAAGCCGCTGGCGGGTTCATCCAGCAACAAAATTTGCGGATCATGAATCAGCACCCGCGCCAGACCAAGACGCTGCTGCATCCCCCGGCTCAAGGTGCCGATCAACGCGCCTTTTTTATCGCTCAACCCCATCAACTCCAGCACGTCGGCCACGGTTTTCTCCCGTTGCGCCGTCGGGATGCGGTAGCAGGCGCCGAAAAAATCGAGATACTCCGTGACTTCCATGTCTTGGTACACGCCGAAGAAATCGGGCATGTAACCAATGACA
>MWDV01000312.1 GCA_002070715.1 Verrucomicrobia bacterium ADurb.Bin118 | reverse complement strand
GCAGTTGTCACGGTTTTGTAAAATCGGCGGCGCGGGCCGGGGGGTGGATAATTTAGAATGGTTCTAAATTAAAAATTGACGGGCCGGGTTTTGGGTCTAATCTGTGCCCCTCCGATGAATCCGTCCGGCAAATCGCATGACCGGTTGAGCGAGCGGTTGAACGCGCGGGGTTTGCGCTTCACGCCGCAGCGCCGGCACGTGTACGACGTGCTGTCGCAGAAGCTGAATCATCCGACGGCGGAAGAGGTTTTCCGGTGCGCCCGGCGGACGCTGCCGGAGATTTCCCTGGCGACGGTTTACAACTGCCTGGACGCACTGGTGGCCAGCGGCGTGATTCGCCCGGTGCAATTGGAGCGCGGCGCGACACGGTATTGCGCGAACATGGAAGAGCACTGCCACTATTACTGCGACCGCTGCGGCGCCGTCTTTGACGTGATGTGGACGGCGGAGGCGACGGCCGTGCCGCGACCCAAGGGTTTCCAGGTGGATCACTACGAAATCGCGGTCCACGGGATTTGCACGGATTGTGCGCGGAAAAAATGATTTGGCATGAGCACAGCAACTGAAACCATCGAAAGCCTGGTCAAACAGGAATACAAATACGGCTTTTACACCGACGTCGAAACGGAATCGGCGCCGCCCGGTTTGAACGAGGAGATCATCCGCCTGATCTCGGCAAAAAAGAAGGAGCCCGAGTGGATGACTGAATGGCGGCTCCGCGCGTATCGGCACTGGCTGACCATGACCGAGCCGACGTGGCAGTTCGTGAAGTTTCCCACGCCGGATTTCCAGGACATCACCTATTACTCCGCCCCCAAACAAGCGAAGGACGCGCCGAAAAGCCTTGATGAGGTGGATCCGAAATTACTCGAAACCTACGAGAAACTCGGCATCCCGCTGCGCGAACGGGAACGGCTCGCCGGCGTGGCAGTGGACGCGGTGTTCGACAGCGTGAGCGTGGGAACGACCTATCAAAAGCAACTCGCCGAAAAGGGCATCATCTTCTGCTCCATGAGCGAGGCGATCCAGCAGCATCCCGAGCTGGTGCGGAAATACATCGGGTCGGTGGTGCCGTACACGGACAACTTTTACGCCTCGTTGAATTCCGCCGTCTTCACGGATGGTTCGTTTTGTTACATCCCCAAAGGCGTGCGGTGTCCGATGGAGCTTTCGACTTACTTCCGCATCAACGCCGCCAAGTCCGGCCAGTTCGAGCGCACGCTGATCATTGCGGATGAAGGCGGGCAGGTGAGTTACCTCGAGGGCTGCACCGCGCCGATGCGCGATGAAAACCAGTTGCACGCGGCGGTGGTGGAACTGGTGGCGCTCGACAATGCGCAAATCAAATACAGCACCGTGCAGAACTGGTATCCGGGCGATGAAAACGGCGTGGGCGGCATTTACAATTTCGTGACCAAGCGCGGTTTGTGCAAGGGCAGGAATTCGCGCATCACATGGACGCAGGTCGAGACCGGCTCGGCGATCACCTGGAAATATCCCAGCTGTGTTTTGCTCGGGGACAACTCGAAGGGCGAGTTTTATTCCGTGGCGGTCACCAACAACCGCCAGCAGGCGGACACCGGCACGAAGATGATTCACATCGGCCGGAACACGCGCAGCACCATCGTTTCCAAGGGCATTTCCGCCGGCCGCAGTCAGAACAGTTACCGCGGTTTGGTGAAAATCCAGAAGAGCGCCGCCCACGCGCGGAATTTTTCACAATGCGACTCGATGCTCATCGGCGCGAAGTGCGGGGCGCACACGTTCCCCTACATCGAGGTGAAGAACACGACGGCCTCCGTTGAGCACGAAGCGACCACGTCGAAGATCGGCGAAGACCAGATCTTTTACTGCAACCAGCGCGGCATCGCCACCCAGGACGCCGTGAACATGATCGTCAACGGTTTCTGCAAGGAAGTGTTCAAAGAACTGCCGATGGAGTTTGCCGTGGAAGCGCAAAAACTGCTCGGCGTGAGCCTCGAAGGCAGCGTCGGTTGAAGCCAGGCCACGGATGAACACGAAGCAAATAGCGGATGGGCGCCGGGACGGTCGGTCCCGACGGCTGCGGCAAGTCGCGGCCGGAACGACCTTGGATTCGTGGCGGGGGATAGGGTCCTGCCGAATCCGTGGCCAGCGGCCTCCTTTCGCGGTCGGAAACAATTTATCAACATGAGCAAACAACCTATTCTCGAAATCAAAAATCTCAGCGCGGGTGTTGAGGGAAAGCAGATTCTCAAGGGCGTCAGCCTGACCATGGGCCTCGGCGAAGTCCACGCGGTCATGGGCCCAAACGGCAGCGGCAAAAGCACACTCGCCGCCGTACTGGCGGGGCGCGAGGGTTATGAAGTCACCGGCGGCGAGGTGATTTATTGCGGTCAGGACCTGCTGGCCCTTGATCCCGAGGAACGCGCGCGTGCCGGCGTCTTTCTGGCCTTTCAATATCCGGTGGAGATTCCGGGGGTGAACAGCACCTACTTCCTCAAGGCCGCCCTCAACGAAATCCGCAAACACCACGGGCAGCCGGAGCTCGATGCGATGGAATTCCTGACGCTGGTGCGGGAACGGATGAAGTTGCTGGAATTGAAAGACGATCTCCTCAAGCGCTCAGTGAACGAAGGCTTCTCGGGCGGCGAAAAAAAACGCGCCGAGATTTTTCAGATGGCCGTGCTCGAACCGAAGCTGGCCATCCTCGACGAAACCGATTCCGGTTTGGACATTGACGCCCTCAAGGTCGTTTCGCACGGGGTCAACAAACTCAAGCGTGCCGACAACGCCCAGCTCGTCATCACCCATTACCAGCGCCTGCTGAACTTCATCATTCCCGATTTCGTGCATGTGCTGGTGGATGGCCGGATCGTCAAAACCGGCGGCAAGGAACTCGCCCTCGAACTGGAGGAAAAAGGCTACGACGAAATGTTGAAAGCGGTGTCGGGCGCCGCTTGAAGCGGCGTCAGAAATTCCGCCGTGGAATTTCCATGATCGCCGGCGGTTTCGGTCCGCGCCGGGGCGGCACTGGTGCCGGCGTGAGGGTAGTCGGACGGGCGGGGCTGGCCAAAGTGGGGGCCGCCACCAAGCCGGCGCTGCTGAAACCACTCGCGCCCGGCACGTGCGCCGCGCGGGAATCCAGGGACGATGCCGCCGCCGGCATGGGGGGCGCGCCGCCGCCCAGTTCGCGGCTTGGCGTGAGACCGGGCAAGGTGGTCGCGGCCGCCGGGCGGAGGGGATCGTCTTGAATCAGTTGTTTGAACTGTTGCAGGCGATTCTCCTGTGCCCGGACCTGCCACGCATTGTTGTTGCCCGGCGCGAGAATCCCGGAAGCGGAGGATGCCTTTTCCGTTCCGGGGATGATGCCATCCCGGAAGCTGTTGTCCTGGAAAAAGCTGGGCAACCCCGACTCTTCAGAACGGAAGGCCCTTCGCGCATCCGGCCTTGGCGACGCCGACTCGAACGCCGGCAATTCCAAGGCTTCGTCCGGGGAAAGCAACATTTCGTGTTCGCCGAATGCTTGATTAGTGCTGCCGGCCTGCTCCAGTCCGCGGTAGAATTTTTCAAAAACCGGACTTTTGGCGGTCTGGTCGCGTTCCAAGTCGTCCAGCTCGAATTCCTTCCAAGGATCGTCGCTTTTCAATCCCAGAATTTCATCTTCCGCGTTATCGAACGCCCAGTTTTTACGCCGGTCCAGCAACTCCCGGACCTTCTTGCTTTGGATCACCGGACCGGCGGGTGGCCGCGGCAGCGGGGCTAAAAATTCCAGTTCCGAATTGCGCCCCGGCAGCCGCGCGGGTTTGTTCAGTTCAGCTTCCAGCTTGCGCAGGTCGCCATGCGACGGATCGGTGTACTCGGTGAGGTTGGTGGTCGCCACTTCCTGGCGCGGGGTGGAAAACTGAATGGGGACGCCGCCGCCCCGGACCGGCCTCCGGCCTTGTGCCTGTCCGGGCCACGTCACCGCCATGGCCAGCATCGCCAGCCCCGCAATTTTCCATCGTTGGCTTACCACAGTTCCCATCATAAGACGTATCCGTCGCGTCGTCAAAGTCGGTTCACGGGAACAATCCCCGCAGACGATGCGCTTCCACCACGCGTTTGACGCCCTGGACCATCGCGGCCTGCCGCATGGAAATCTTTTCCTGACGGCTCCGGTCGCACACCTGCGTGTAGGCGTTGCCCAAAATGCCGAACAAACGGTCCATGACCTCGGTTTCGCTCCAGTACAAGCTCTGCAGGTTCTGCACCCACTCAAAGTAAGACACCACCACGCCGCCGGCGTTGCAAAGAATATCCGGAATCACGAAAATTTCCGGGCGTTGCCGCAGAATGGCATCCGCTTCCGGGGTGGTGGGCCCATTGGCGCCCTCGGCCAGGATGCGGCATTGCAGTTTCCCGGCGTTGGCCGCAGTGATTTGCCGCGCCAGCGCCGCCGGCACCAGAATGTCGCACGGCAGCAACAACAGTTGATCGTTGGCGATCGGTTCGGCTTCGGGGAATCCGACCACGGTATTATGCTGGGCAAAGTGTTTTTCCAGCGCCGCCAGGTTTAACCCCTGCGCATTGTAGAGACCGCCATACACATCGCTGACGGCCACAATTTTGGCGCCATACTTGGCCAGGGCCAGCGCGGCGACGGACCCGACGTTGCCAAATCCTTGAATGACCACAGTGGCGCGGGTGATGTCCAGTCCGGTTGTGCCGCTCGCCTGATTGACCAAGTAAGCCACGCCCCGGCCCGTGGATTCGCGCCGGCCCAGAGAGCCGCCCAGACTCACCGGTTTGCCCGTGGCAATGCCCGGAGCCGGATGCCCGCAATACCCCGAATAGGTGTCCATCATCCACGCCATCGTTTGATCGTTCGTGCCCATGTCGGGGCCCAAAACGTCCGTCTCGGGACTGATAAACGCGACCAGTTCCTGGGCGTACCGACGCGAGATGCGTTCCAATTCTCGGGCGGAAAGTTGCGTGGGATCACAGGTAACCCCGCCTTTGGCCCCGCCGTAGGGCAGGCCGGTCAACGAGCATTTCCAACTCATCCACATCGCGAGCGCCGCCACTTCTCCCAGTTCGACTTCCGGATGAAATCGGACGCCGCCTTTGGCGGGGCCCAAAGCCAGGTGATGTTGCACCCGATATCCGCTGAAGACTTCGATTTCTCCGTTGTCGCGCCGGATGGGCACGGTGAACGCAAGCGCACGTTTGGGGTACTTAATCCAGTCACGTTCGGCTTGAGGGAGTTGCAAATAATCTGCGACCTCGTCGAATTGCTGACTGGCCATCTGAAATACTGGATGATTATAAATTTGCATCGCGAAAACTTAGTCAAATCAGTTATCGGAGGAAACGGAAAATTGCGGGCTAATTCAAGTCCAGCAATTTTTTCTTCGCGGTGCATTTTCTTCCAATCCCTCGTGCTAAAAACCCTCCCGCACCGGGTTTTAATTTGGAAAAATCATGGGACCGAAATGGCTATTCTCCGCATCCGCAGCCCAAAAGATCCAGAATTCCCCTCAAACCCGATCGTTCTCTCATTTTGGACTGCTTGGCGTCGTGTTCTCCGGCTAAATCCTTCAGTTATTGCCGCTTAAGGTTTCGATTAACTTCCATTTATTACGGGATTTTTCTGGGCGCAAAACGACTTTTTGATAGGCAGAATCCAACTCGATTTAATTATTTACATAAAATCTATTGACATACTAGAAATAATCGCTAGATTTGCGTCAATTGATTGTAAAAATTTGATGAATGCATCGTTGTCTATGACGGTTAATCCAGCGGTGGCG
>MWDV01000311.1 GCA_002070715.1 Verrucomicrobia bacterium ADurb.Bin118 | reverse complement strand
GCGTTGTTGCCGCCCGCGGGACGCTGGATTCAATACACCTATCACCTCCGCAACGGTCAGCCGCCGGAGCGGACGGCCTTCCGGATCATTCATTCGGACGTCGTCTGGCTCAACGTGCCGCCCGCCCGGGTGTTGGTGTACGAAAAAGAATAACACTCCCCGGGTCGCCGGGCGGTTCAGCCGAACATCAACCGGCAGACGATGATGGCCACCACCACGGCCACCAAATCCGTGCTCAAACCGGTCAGCACGGCGTGGCGGGTGCGTTTGATGCCTACGGACCCGAAGTACACCGCCAGCACGTAAAAGGTCGTTTCTGTGCTCCCAAAGATGGTGCCGCCCATCCGCGCGATCAGGCTGTCGGGCCCGAATTGCTTCACCAGCTCGGTGAAAATGCCCAGCGTGCCGCTGCCGCTCAAAGGACGCATCAGCACCAACGGCAGCAGATCGGTGGGAAAGCCAACCGCCTGCAACGCCGGCGCGAGGGCCCGGCTCAATAAATCTATCCCCCCTGCGGCGCGGAACATGCCTATGGCCACCAGAATGGCCACCAGGTAGGGGATAATGCGAACCGCCACTTCAAAGCCTTCTTTCGCGCCGTCCACGAATTCTTCGTAAATTTTCACGCCCCGCAGCGCCGCGTAGAGCGGAAAAATGGAAAGCATGAAGGGCACTGACAGCAGGGAGATGGCGCCCACCACTCGCACAAAGACCGTCTGACTGGCGGCCGCTTCCGACAGTTCCCGTCCGAAGACGCCGGGGAAAGCCAGATAGACAAATAGCCCGGCGAAAAACAGTAGAAACACCACCAACACCGTCATCCGCCACGCGGACAAGGGCTGCAACGAGGCGGCTTCCTTGACGACGGCCTGCCGGTTCTCTGGTTGGGCTGGCGACGTCTGTTGGCGATTGTTGGCGGTCTTTTCGGTTTCGCTTTCGGTCTCCGCTGCTGTATCGCCGGAGGGATCGGAAGGCGGGGCGGGCAGGGACGGCAGACGGAACCACGGCAATTTTTCGAGCACCTTGGCTGTGGTAACGGCCCAGGTCGCGCCGCACGCCGTCGCGATCAACGCGGTGCCCACAATGGCGGTGGGATTGACCGACTGGTTCGCCGCCAGAATGGCGATGGCGGTCACGGGGATGAGTTGAATCGAGCCGGTGTTGATGGCGAGGAAGGTACACATGGCGTTCGTGGCGGTGCCCGGACGCGGATTAAGGGTTTCTAGATCCGCCATGGCGCGCAGTCCGAGCGGGGTGGCCGCATTGCCCAGGCCCAGGATGTTGGCGGCCATGTTCATCAACATGGACCCCATGGCGGGGTGATCGGGCGGCACGTCGGCGAACAACCGGCGCAACAGCGGCCGCAACAGACGCGCGAGCAACGCCACCAATCCGGCGCGTTCGGCCAACCGCATGATGCCGAGCCACAGCGCCATGATCCCGACCAGCGGCAGGGCAATGTCCACCACGGCATATTTGGCCATCTCCAGACTGCGGTCGGTGACTTCCTTCAACTGGTTGGTCCACCCACCGATGATCACGGCCCCGACCACCAGAGCGAGCCAGATGTAGTTGAGCATGGGCGGAGGCTACACAGAGCGCCCGTCATCCGAAAACCGAAATTGAATCCACCGGCGTTTCTCTTTCCCGACGCGCGGCGGGTTGGCCCCCGGTTTCAGTCATGGGCTTGCGCCGGAGACGCCCCGTCAGGCGGATACATTCCGCTTTACCGACCGGCGGCGATGGGGTATTCTCTTTCCGAATGCGGATGGAGTTGGACCATCTCGACGGATTATTGGCGAGTGGTGTTCTCTTGATCACCTTCGGATTTATCCGCTGCTTGGCGCATTGGGTGCGGGCCGCCCCGGCGACCCCGGACCCTTGGGCGGAAGAAATCGAGGTCCTGATGCAAGATCCGGCCACCCCGCCGACCTGTCTGCGTTGCTCCATCACCCAGTCTCCCGGGGCATGGTTCTGTCCTCATTGCGGCACGGCGGTGGGGCCCTACAACAACTTGATGCCGTATGTTAATGCGTTTTCCATCGGCGAGGTTTTTCGCAGCAGCATCCTGGACCGGGTGCGCCCCGGGCTGATGATGTGGTTGGGATGCGTATTATTGGCCCTGCATTACTGGATAGTGACGCCGTTCTATCTGTTCCGGGTCGCGCGTCATTTCCGGCATCTACGTTTAGCTGACGGTGCGCCGGTAACTGAAGTGAGTTCCCCTTCCTGAACTGTCGGTCAACCGTGTCATTCGCTTCCTCATTACGGGTCGCCCGCGTGCCTTTTATCGGGATGATCGGGTGGCTGGTCGTGGCATTGACGGCGGGCGCGCACGATTGGCAGTCGCCGCCGGACAAAATCACGGTGTTGTTCGTCAACGCGCATCCGGACGACGAAGGGATTTTCTTCGGGGGAACGATGCCGTATTACAACCTTGTTGTCCGCACGCCGGCCCTGCTGCTTTCCATGACCAGCGGCGACTGGCGCGGGCCCCAGATGATGCTCACGCGCGAGCAGGAATTGCGCGAAGCCGCGTGGATTTACGGTTTCCGTTACGAACCGTTGTTCCTCCGGTTCAAGGATATTCCCTCCGGCTCGCTGGCCACCAATCCCTACCCGAACAAGATTGATCTGACCTGGGATTGGTGGGCCGATGGCGCGGGGCAGGGGCCCACTGGTTTGAACGGCACCAACGACGTCGCCGAGGGCCGCCAACGCGCCATCAATTATGTGGCCGAGCAAATCCGGCGCTACCGTCCGGACATCATTGTCACCCACGATGCGCGGGGGGAATACGGCCACGACAATCACATTGCGACCTGTATCGCGGTGACAAACGCGTTTTTTGTGGCGGCGGACCCCACGGCCACGGCCCCGAACCTGGCGGGGCTGCCGCCGTGGCAGGCGGGCAAGTTGTATCTGCATTTGTGGCCGGAGAAGGCGCTGTTTCATACCGGCGGAGAGGAACGGACCATTCCCCTCGATGGCACCAACGCCTCGCCACGGCAGGTGGCCAATCTCGGCTTGGATAGGCACGTCTCCCAAGGCGCTCACACGAGCATTGACGTTTCCTCCGTTTACACTTCGGGAAGTGGTTTTGACGGGTACGCTTCCGAATGGTGGGGATTGTACGCCTCGGTGGTGGGAGAGGACACCGTGTTGACCAGCAATCGAACTGTGGAGGGATATGTGGTCACGAACGGCGCGGCGGCGGGGGATTTCTTGGAAAACGTGTTCGCCTGGCCGCCCCTCTCAAATACTCCGCCCCAGTTTGTCGCCAATCCGCTCCGTTTTTCTCCGGCGGGCGTGGACATGGCCTACACCAATCGGACCCTCGCGGATTTTGCGCTCGATCTGAATCCCCGTTGGATGGACACAATGACTTTCCAAAAAAGAAGCGGCCCGGATTGGCTCAACGTGGCGGCGGACGGCGCGTTGACGGGGGTGCCGCGATCCGGGGACATGGGTACCAACGAATTTATCGTCCGGGTGACGGATGCAGCGGGCGCGTGGGCGGAAACGAC
>MWDV01000310.1 GCA_002070715.1 Verrucomicrobia bacterium ADurb.Bin118 | reverse complement strand
GGCGCTGTCCGTGCTGGTGCTGATTGGGTTGCACGCGTGGGCGCGGCAGTTCGTGGACGGTCTGGAAATGACCGGCATGACAAACCAGGTCAGTTGGGGCGCGTACATCGCGAATTTCACCTTCCTGGTCGGAGTGGCGGCGGCGGCGGTGATGCTCGTGATTCCAGCCTACGTTTACAAAAAAGAGCACATGCACGCCGTCGTGATTTTCGGCGAGCTCCTCGCCATTGCGGTCATTATCATGTGCCTGTTGTTCGTCATGGTGGACTTGGGCCGCCCGGACCGGTTTCATCACATGATTCCGCCGTTCGGCATCTTCAATTTCCCCAGCTCAATCCTGTCCTGGGACGTAATCGTGTTGAACGGGTATCTGTTGTTGAACCTGCATATCGCCGGTTATCTACTTTACTGTCGGTATCGCGGACGCAAACCAACGCGGAAGTTCTACATCCCGTTTGTGTTTCTCTCCATCGCGTGGGCGGTCAGCATTCACACGGTGACGGCGTTTCTGTATGTCGGATTGGCCGGCCGCAGTTATTGGCATCACCCGCTCGTCCCGGCGCGGTTCCTGGCCTCGGCTTTTGTCGCCGGGCCGGCGCTGATGATTTTGACGTTTCAGATTGTCCGCCGCACCACCCGCTATTTCATCGGCGACCAACCCATCACCACGCTGCGCATGATTATGACCGTGGCGATGATCATCAACATGTTCCTCCTGTTCAGCGAACTGTTCACCGAATTTTACTCACCCACCCAGCACGCGGCGGCGGCGCGCTATCTTTATTTTGGTCTGCACGGGCATCACGGTCTCGTGCCGTGGATTTGGGCCGCGATGGCGCTCGACGCCCTCGGGTTGATCCTGCTGATCACTCCCGCCAGCCGGCACAAGGTCTGGTTGAACCTCGCTTGCGTAACCTGTTTTGTCGGCATCTGGATTGAAAAAGGCATGGGCCTGATCGTTCCGGGCTTTGTTCCCTCCTGCCTGGGACAGGTCGTCGAATATCTGCCCACGCTGAATGAAACGCTGGTTTGCCTCGGCATTTGGGCGCTGGGCGCGCTCATGTTCACCTGGATGCTGCGCGTCGCCATTCCGATCATGAACGGCGCCTTGCGCGCGAATCCCGAATTGTCTTCCACCTCCAAATCCAACTGAACCGATATGAAAAATCCGATCACACCTCTCATGCGGGTCCTCGTCGTGTTGTTCGTCCCTTGGTGGGCGGCCGCCGGCTTTACCCTCCCGGAAATGTCACCGCAGAGCAAAGCCTGTATTGACTGCCACAAAAAGGAGAGCCCGGCGATTTACCAGCAATGGGGCACCAGCAAGCATTACCGCGGCAACATCGGCTGCTACGAGTGTCACATGGCGCTGCCCGAGGACGTGGACGCCTTCGAACACTACGGGGAAACCATTTCCACCATTGTCACCCCGAAGGATTGCGGGCGCTGTCACGAAGCGGAAGTGACCGAGTTCAACGCCTCCCACCACGCCAAGGCGGGGCGTATCCTCGGATCTCTGGACAACGTCCTCGCCGAAGTCGTGGAGGGCAACAAAGGTTTCCAGACGACCATGTTTCCGCGCGGAGTCTCGGCCGCCGCGGTGAACGGCTGCTGGCAATGCCACGGCACGGAGGTGAAAATTGGCCCGGACCGCAAGCCGGATCCCGCCACCTGGCCCAACACCGGCATCGGCCGCATCAATCCCGACGGCAGCGAAGGCTCCTGCGCCGCCTGCCACTCGCGCCATGATTTCTCCGCCGCTCAGGCCCGCACACCGGATACCTGCGGCAAATGTCACATGGGGCCGGACCATCCGCAGATTGAAATCTACAATGAATCCAAACACGGCATCGCCTACCGCGCCAATGTGGGCAAGATGAATCTGGACAACAGTAAGTGGATCGTGGGCGAGGATTATTCCGCCGCGCCCACCTGCGCCACCTGCCACATGAGCGCCACGAAGAATCAGCGCGTCACCCATGACGTCGGCCTGCGCATCTCCTGGAACAACCGGCCGGAAATATCCATCCGCCCGGAAATCGCGGATGCCAAACTCGGCCTGCCCACGCAGGCGGTCCCCTGGCAAACGCGCCGCACCAACATGGTGGACGTCTGTTTGAACTGCCACAACCAGAGCTTCACCGACGCGTTCTACAAGCAATACGACGGCTTGATTGATCTCTACCACGAGAAATTCGCCAAACCCGGCCTGGCCCTTTATGAAGCCGCCCAACCGCTGCTGCGGCCCGCCCAGTTCAGCAACCCGATTGATTTCACCTGGTATGAAATCTGGCACCACGAAGGCCGGCGGGCGCGCCACGGCGCTTCGATGATGGGCCCGGATTACACCCACTGGCACGGCACCTACGAGGTCGCCAAACATTTCTATTCAAAATACGTGCCGGAGCTGGAAGAGCTGATTGAGAAACACAAGAACTCCAGCGACGCAAAGAAGAAGGCGGCGGCAGAGAAGCTCGCCCAACTCCTGGATACCACGTTGAACAGCCCCAATCACCAGTGGTATCTCAACAAAATGAGTCCGGAGGAAAAGGCTCAACGCGACCAGGAACGCAAGGAGTTCCAAGAACGGTATTCGAAATAAATTCTGTCAGTCGCGCGCGCGGGCAGCCTCCGGCCCGCGCCGCGGCTTGGCCCCGCCGGATTGGGCATGCCGCCGACCGCTGTCACCATCGCCGAGTTGCGCAAGCTGTCACCGGCCGCACTGGAACAACTCGGTCAGCAAAGTTTGCGCGAACACTTGGCCGCGCAGGCCCTCGTCGCGCACCAGAAATACAGCCCGCTCACGGCGGGCAAGCTTGATGCGCTGTTGTGCGATCCGGATTGTCTGCGGCATCCCGTGCGGCTCGTGTTCGAGTTTGGCGAAATGGCCATGCACCAGTTCGCGCACCCGGACCTTGACTGGCGCAACCGCGAACAGGACGGACGTGTGCTTTACGTGCGGCCGTTGCTGAAAAACCGCCCCGATCTGTTGCCGTTGGCTGTCGCCTACATGATTCCGGTCATCAACTATGGCGACATCATCACGGACGAACATTGTCTGCGCTATGGGGCGATCCTGTTGGGCTTGATGGAGGCGGAGTATTACGAGCAAATTTGCGCGCTGGCGGACCTGGTCGGCGCGGAGACGCGGTTGGCCGGGGGAGCTGCCTCGCCGTCGTGTGCTTGAATCCGGGACTTTTATTCACCATGAAAATTGCATTCAATTGCACGCTCATCGGCAGCCTTGCGCTCGTCGCTTCGGCATGGGCGCAAACCACCTCCGCTCCCGCACCCAGCGCTGGTTTGCTGAATGACTGGCTGCGCCAGGAAAATCCCGCTTTCGCCAAGTGGGATCTCGGGGGCTCGGCGCGCGGTCGTTACGAGATCAAGGACGGTTATGGCATTCCCGGTGTCCCCGGTTCCATTGACTTCCGCAATGACGGGGTTGATGTCCGCAACGAATACTGGACGGAACGCCTGCGGTATCGCGTAGGTTACCACGACACTTGGTGGAGTGCCTTGGTGGAAGGTCGCAGCAGCTTTGCCCAGAGCGATCAACGTTGGGCCTATTTCTCCAGCCCGGCGCCGGCCGGCACGGTGAACCGCAAAGGCGACGGACCTGAATCCGACACCGTGGATCTGCACCAGGCCTACCTCACCCTTGGAAACGCCAAAGAGTTTCCGCTCACGGCCAAGCTGGGGCGGCAGGAACTCAGCTACGGCGACGAGCGACTCGTCGGTGCGTTCGGGTGGAACAACATCGGGCGGGTCTTCGACGCCGCCAAGCTGCGCCTGCAATACGATGCGTTCGGCATGGACTTCTTCACCGGTTGGGTCGTGGTTCCCGAGGACAACCGATTCAATAAGGACAACGACCACGACTGGTTCTCCGGTATTTATGTCAACCTGACCGGAGTGCCAAAGCATCTGCTCGACCTGTATTTCTTTTCCCGCAACGCCGACCGCAAAGCTATCTCCGCCGCTGACAGTCCGCAGGCCCCGCAGCCGGGCGCCCGGGACATCTATACCATCGGTTTTCGTCTCAAGTCCAAGCCCGCGGAAACCGGCGCTTGGGATTACTACGTCGAGGCCGCTTATCAATTTGGCAATTTTCAAGATCGGCGGCTGGCCGGCGGGCCGCGCCTTGACCACCAGGCTTGGATGGCGGTGGCGGGCGGCGGTTACACTTTCAAGGAAGCCTGGGGCAAACTGCGGTTGGGGCTCGAATACAGCTACGGTTCCGGGGACGACAACCCGACTGATGGCGATCATGGCACGTTTGAAAATCTTTTCCCCACGAACCATAAATTCTATGGCTACATGGATTTTTTTTCCCTGCAAAACCTTCACGACGTGCGTGGCATCGTCACCTTGAAACCGCAGGCGAAGCTGACGCTCAATCTTGAAGGCCACGGCTTCTGGCTGGCCAACACCCGGGACAATTTCTACACCGCCGCCGGGACGCCTCGGGGCGGGATCGCTTCAACCGCGGGCAACAACTATGGCGTCAATTCCGGTTACGATGCCTTCCTCGGCGCCGAACTGGATATCATCGCGAGTTACGCCGTCACCCGATTTGCCCAACTGGAAGCCGGCTACGGCCATTTCTTCCGGGGCGACTACGTCAAGCAATCCCTTTCGGCCATTGGCTCGCAGGACGCCAACTGGTTCTATATTCAAGCGGTGTTTAATTTTTGAAACGCCCCCACTCCAAGGCTACGTAAGAAATAACGTTCGGTGCGGTTTACTTTTTGGGGGCGAAAAGGCGAGTGCGTGATATCACGCGCGAGCGGCGCAGTTCCATCAAGTGTCGCGTGAGTCGGCAAGTTGAACGGCGAGTGGCTTCTGGCCGTTCTTCGCGCTGTGGCGTGCGATGACGGTTTATGGGAAAGCCGCTTCCGCAGACAACTGAAACGAGCTTGCCACCGGACGGCGCGCCAGCAGGACTTGGTTCCGGTTCGGCGTCAGACCCATCGGATGGCGTGATTGCTCCTTCATTGAATCCGCGAGGGTGATCTCCAGTAGCGCAACCCGGGGGGAATTTTCCGGCAACTCAACCACGCCATGAATTTCGCGGCGTTGAATGGGCCCGTAATGCCGACTGTCGCAACTGCCGTAGCGATGGTCGCCCATGACGAAATACTGATCCGCCGTCAGACGCCAAGTGGCGGCCGGTTCGTTCTTTTGATTGTTCCGGAACGTGCTGGAAGCCTCCAAGAGATACGGTTCGAACAACCGCCGGCCGTTGATATAGACCTCGCCCTGATACAGGGTCACGGCTTCCCCCGGCAATCCCACGATCCGTTTGATCGCGTATCGTTGGCTGTCATCGGAAAACACCACCACGTCGCCGCGCACTTTCACGTAGGACCGCCGGGCGTGAACAAAATCACCCGCGGTGAAGGTGGGCGACATGCTGTCTCCTTCCACAATGGAAAACTTGCCTAGGGTGGTCCGCCCGAATTCGAGCAGCACGAAAACTAGGACCACACCCCACAGGGTGTGGCGGAGTCGCGGATTGCGGATGACAGGCATCGGATGTCGCTCAAACCATTTCGATCGGGTTTTGTGAAGCAAATGCAGGGCCATTCGGTTTCACCGGTCAAACCAGGCCCCGCCCGGGTAAGCGAGCGGAAAACCGGCGAACAAACCGCCTCGTCCTGGGACATCCATGCATCATTTGAAGGCGCACCGGACTCCGTCAAGCTGTCAAGTGAGAGACAGTTTGCCGGGAGATGAGGCACGTCGTTGTTGCCAACGTACGATCAGCCAGGCGACAAACAAACCCGCCAGCCCACCCAGGATGTCCAGCAGCACATCGGAAACCGCCCCTTGGCGGGTGGGAACGAGGTGTTGATGCCATTCATCGCTCGCAGCGTAGAGGGCCACAAACAGCAGCGTGCGTCCCGCCATTGACCAATCCCAAGGACGCGGATCAGCGGCGGCGGGTTTCCGCAGCGCCCGCCACAACAACAACGCCAGCACGGCATACTCGATCCCGTGCGCCAGTTTGCGCGCCAGCAGCACTGCCAGCCCAAGCTGGTCGGCTGACAGCCCGGGCAGCAACCACCGCAGCAACGGTTCCAGAATTCGCGAGGAATGTTCGGCGGAATGAGTGTCCGCCGAAGCACCGAAGATGAGCAGCATCCACAATCCTGGCGGCAACCAGTAACGGAGAAAATTTCGGACCTGCGGCATGTTCCCAAACAACCGACGATTCCACCGTTGCACAACGACGATTCCGTTCCCGCACCGGCAGAGAAGATTCTCCCCGGCAGGCTGGCTTCGACTAGCCCGAATATTTCATTAAAAAAAGTCGCAACGGAGGTTTCGGCCCAATATCTATTGGGTTGAAATGAATAAAAACCCTACCGCTGCGACGGGGACAGTTTGTAACGCGGAAGTCTTCAGTTTTCCAGCCGTAAAAAAGCGCGTCGTCCAGGCC
>MWDV01000309.1 GCA_002070715.1 Verrucomicrobia bacterium ADurb.Bin118 | reverse complement strand
CTCAGCCCGCACCGCATGCTCGGGGTGGACGAAAACGACGAATTGCTTGATCCCCTGAAGGAGGACAGCCCCGAATACGGTGCGAAGCAGTCGTTTCCCCAAATGATTTTGGAGAACCTGAAAACCGCCGGAGTCCAGCAAGCGCACAAGGAGGATCGCATCACTTTCACCAGCCTCACACCCTGGCCCGGCGCGCTGGTCTGTGCGGAAGGCCGTTACATGGAAGGCGAGCAGGAAAAGCGCGCGGCAATTTTCATCGGCCCGGAATTTGGCACGGTGCAGCGCGCCGATCTCGTGGCCGCCGCGCGGGAGGCGGGGGACGCCGGATTCGAGGTGCTCATTGCCTGCGCCTTTAATTACGAGGCGCACGCCACGGAATTCAGCAAGCTGGGGCGCATTCCCGTACTCAAGGCGCGCATGAACGCCGATCTGCACATGGCCGGCGAATTGAAAAACACCGGTAAAGGCAACCTGTTCGTCATTTTTGGCGAGCCGGATATTGCCGTGACCAGTGGCTTGTGGCTCGTGGCGCGCGGAGGGAGATTGGTGGCCAATTATGAATGCATTAAAGAGTTATCAGGACTTGGCAGTCTGGAAGAAATCAATCGACTGGGTGCAACAGATTTACGTGGTTTCAAAAGGCTTTCCGCCGGAAGAACGCTTCGGTCTGACCAGTCAGGTGCGGCGGGCGGCGATATCGGTGCCGTCCAATATCGCGGAAGGAGCGGCCAGAACGGGGACGGGAGAATTTCTTCAGAGTCTGAGCGTGGCTCGCGGCTCGCTGGCGGAGGTGGAGACGCAGTTGTTGATCGCGCGTCGTCTGGAGATGCTGCGGGAGGATCAGCTGAACGGACTCCTGCAGCAATCGGCGGAAATCGGCAAAATGCTCAGCGGACTCAAGCGCTCGCTGGAATTGAGGCGCTGACGCCCGCCGACTTTCCGTTGTCGCTCACCACCAGTCACTATACACAAATCACTGTCCGCGGCGTGGATGTGTTCAAGCCCCAGACGGGCGAAGTCGTCAGCGACGGGGCCGACGGCATCGCGTGCTGGTTTATTGATACGGATTACAACGAGGAGAGTTTCTTCGTGCGACAGGCGTATTTCCTCGGCACCAACGATCCTTATTCGGCCTTGAAAACCACCCTCAAGGCGGAAATCAATGCCGACGCCTGGGCCACGTTGCGCAGCGACACTTCCCGCCCGTTCGAGAGGCCGAAGAAGGGCCGCATCGCCGTGAAGGTCATCAACCACCTCGGGGATGAAGTCATGAAGGTTTTCAAGGTCTAGCCGGCATGGAATTCCGCATTGCCGACACCTTTACGGAGAGCCTCGCACGATTGACGGGGGACGAGCAAAAAGCCGTTAAAACGACGGCGTTCGATTTGCAGATGAATCCGGCCAGTCCCGGTCTCCGTTTCCATCGGCTCGACCAGGCGAAGGACAAAAACTTCTGGTCAGTGCGCGCGAGCGGGGATCTGCGGCTCATCGTGCACAGGACTCAAAGCAGCCTGTTGCTCTGTTACGTGGATCACCACGACCAGGCTTACGATTGGGCGGAACGACGCAAACTGGAAACCCACCCGAAAACCGGAGCTGCGCAGTTGGTGGAAATCCGCGAAACCGTGAAGGAGATTTTCGTTCCGGTTTATGTGCCGGCGGAAACGCCGGCCCCACCCAAGCCCCGCCTTTTTGCGGATCGGTCCGACGAGGAGCTGCTGAGTTACGGGGTGCCGGTTGCGTGGTTGAACGACGTGCGCCAAGCCACCGAAGACACGCTGTTGCAATTGGCGGACCGTCTGCCGGCTGAAGCCGCTGAAGCCTTGCTGGAGCTGGCCACCGGAGGCAAGCCGCGTCCGGCAGCCGCACCGCCGCCCAGCGCCAGCCCATTCGATCATCCCGATGCCCAACGCCGCTTCCGCATCATGACCAATCTCGAGGAATTGCAGCAGGCGCTGGAGTTTCCGTGGGAGAAGTGGACGGTCTTTTTGCATCCGGAGCAACGGGAGTGGGTGGAACGCGACTACGCAGGACCGGCGCGCGTCGTCGGCTCCGCCGGCACCGGGAAAACCATTGTCGCGCTGCATCGGGCCGCCCACTTGGCGCGGGTTCACCCGGAGGCGCGTGTTCTGTTGACTACTTTTTCCGATACGCTGGCGAACGCTTTGCATACGAAATTGAAACGCCTGTTGACTGGGGCACCCCGCCTGGCTGAACGCATTGAGGTTCGCTCGTTCCGTTCCATTGGCCGGCGCCTTTACCAAATGCACGTCGGCCCGGCGACCCTGGCCCCGGCGCCAGTGATTCGGGAGGTGATCCAGACGGCCGCAGCGGCGGTGCCGGGGCACAAGTTCAGTTTGCGTTTCCTCCTGGCGGAATGGGAACAAATCGTTGACGCCTGGCAGTTGACCGATTGGGAGGCCTATCGCGACGTGGCGCGTCTGGGCCGGAAAACCCGGCTCGCGGAGGCGCAACGCGCGGTGTTGTGGTCCATCTACGAACGCGTGCGGGCGGAATTGAAAGCGCGCGGGCTGATCACGGAAGCCGGTCTGTTCACCGAATTGGCCGGGGTGCTGGCCCGGCGCCCGAATCCACCCTTTGACTTTGTGGTGGTGGACGAGGCGCAGGATCTGAGCGTGGCGAACTTGCGCTGCTTCGCCGCCCTGGGAGGACAACGGGCCAACGCGCTCTTTTTCGCCGGCGACCTCGGCCAGCGCATCTTTCAGCAACCGTTCTCGTGGAAATCTCTGGGCGTGGACATTCGCGGTCGCTCCCGCACCCTGCGGGTTAATTACCGCACCTCGCACCAAATCCGAACGGAAGTGGACCGGCTCCTCGCACGGGAGATCGCTGATGTGGACGGCTACCGTCAAGACCGCAGCGATACGGTTTCCGTCTTCAATGGGCCGCCGCCGGTCATTCGCGTGTTCAAATCGGAACGCGAGGAAACGGAATTCGTCGGTCAGTGGTTGACGGGCCAAGCGGAAGCCGGGGTGTTGCCGCACGAGTTCGGCGTTTTTGTTCGTTCGTCGGCGCAGCTGGAGCGCGCGCGCGCCGCTGTGGCGGCGGCAGGGATGCCGTTCAAGGTCCTGGACGAACACGTCGAAGTTACCAGCGGTCATGTCTCGCTCAGCACGATGCACCTGGCCAAAGGGCTGGAGTTTCGCGCGGTCGCGGTGATGGCTTGCGATGATGAGGTTATTCCCTCACAAGAACGCATCGAGGTGGTTGGTGACGATGCGGACCTCCAGGAAATTTACGACACCGAACGCTATCTGCTTTATGTGGCGTGCACACGCGCGCGGGATCACCTGCTGGTGTCCGGCGTTGAACCCGCCTCGGAATTTCTCGATGACTTGCGCCAACACTGAGTTTTTCTCCGACCGGATGCGGGTTCCGCCTTGCAGATGAAAGGCTTGGTGGAGATAGGGCAAAGATGCTCCGGATGCGCGGATTTCGCCATGTGCCTGGCAAGAGGAGATCGGGAAATGGGCGCTTACCCGGCACGGTCAGCTTAAAACGCAATCCGCGACGGCTCTCCACTCATTCAGACTGGATTTCTACAATCGCGCCGACACCGCGATAGCGTTCGGGGTGGCAAGTCAGAATCAAAATTTGCAGCTGTTCTGCCGCAGTTTGCAGTAAATCAAGCACCCGCTGTTGGCGTTGTTCGTCCGTGTTCACCAAGACGTCGTCGAGAACGACCAGTTTATGACCGTCGGCTGACACTTCGCTCGCCACAGCCAGACGCAGACACAGGAGCAGTTGCTCTTTCGCGCCCTGCGAGAGATTGGCAAAGGCAATCACCTGCTTGCGATCAGTGCCGATCCCGGCGATTTGAAGTTGTTCGTCGAGATAGACACGACGCTCGTAGTCATGGGAAATTTCCGCAAAATTGCCCGACAATCGGGCTTCAAGCGGGCCGAGCACGGCTTGGGTCGCTTTCTGCTCCCGGAATTGAATCAGATCGTGCGCCAGTCGCGCCGCCCAACCCTCGCTGCGCAAACGTTCGATTTGTTGGCGCAGGATGGTTTCGCGTTCTTCCAGCGACACCAATTTCGAGTAGAGCCCTTCGGCGCCGCGCGTTTGCAGGGCGCCTTCCAGTTTGTGCAACTCGCTTTCTCGTTCCTCCAACTCCTGCCGGACTTGCTCATAGGCGGCAGCTGCGCGTTTGTTCCGTTCGGGTAATTTGTCCGCATCTGGTGGCAGAGCTTTTTTTGCCTGATCGCGCCGCGCTTCCGCGCTGACGAACGCACTCTGGGCCTCCGATTTTGCCTGGTCCATGCCTTGGGGATAGCGCATCCGCAAATCGCTGATTTGTTGTTCGAGCGCGGACATCGCGCCGGCGTGTTTGGTCTTGTCCCTCTCTGCTTGAGCTCGTTTTTCGCCCAAGTCCTCGCTGATCCGGCGCTGCTTCTTTAATTCTTGGGTCGCGGCGGTTTGTGCTTCTTGTGCCTTGTTCCAAGCGACGTTCAGCTGTTCGGCATTCGCCTCAAGAGCGGCGCTAGACATTCCGATTTCTTCAGCGTTGGGCGCGAGGGTGTCCCGCAACGCCTTGGCTTGACGCTCGAGGCTGGCGAGTTCCGACTGCAATTCGGTCAAAGAATCGAAATCTTCCAAAACGTCGACCAGCCTATCGTCCGCCGTTTTGATTTCTTTTTGTAGAGTACTGCCGCGGGCCACGGCCACCTCGGCCTCGCGCAACGACGGACATTCCACCGCGGACAGTTGTTCGCGCAAAGATTTACGCTTTTTTTCGAGTTCCGTCTCCAGCGTGCTCAACTCCGTTGCCCCGGAACGAATGTGCAAGCGTCCCCAGCCGCGCAACAGCAACTCCAGGCTCTGCGGAGCGTGAACGGTTTCCGTCACCCCGGCCGACAGCTTCAGCTCTTCGGATACGCCCGCACGCGTGACTGTCAGTCGGGCCGCGGTTTCTGGCTGCAGTTCGATGGTCAAGCCGATGGCTTCGAGTTTGATCTCGAGATCGCGAATGTTTGCGCTTAAATCCTGAAGCTTCTTCAGTTTGGCGGCTGTTACCTTGGGTACCTTCTCCAGCTCCATCCGCAACTTGTGCAGGTTCTCAGATTGCCGTGCGGCCTTCTGCACCAGTTTGGTCAGCTCCGTTTTCCGTCGCTCACTCTCGTGAAGTTTTAGCAGGTTGTTCGTGCGTTCACGCCGCTCGCTCAGCGTTTTCACTTGGTCGGATACGGCATCAACTTTTCGCTCGGCTTCCGCGAGGTGCTGCCGGGCTGCCTGTTCCTTGTTCAATGCGTCGTTCAATGCGTCCGTAGCGCCTGCAAACTCGGACTTTGCCTCCTCCAGCTTCCCCGTCAGCTTGTTCAACTGATCCAAGTCCCGGCTGACCGCGTGCAACTTATCCTTCGCGGTGTCCAGTTCGCTCTCACACTGCCGCAACTTTGCCAACTGCAGCTCGGCCGCAGAGGCTTGGGCGCGAAGTTCGTTGGCCTCTTGCTCCCGGCCTTTCAACTCGTTTTGAAGCGACTCAAGCCGGGGGGCGAGTTCAGCAAACTGGCGTTGAAGCGCTTCCAATTCCGATCGCTGTTGCAGGACTTGTTTCTTGTCAGCTTCGATTTTCCTTAGCTCGTCCTCAAGCCGGTTAAGTTCCCCACCTGCCTTGGATTTTCCGGTAGGCGTGAATGATTCCGCGTATTTCTCCCATAGTGCCTTCTGCAACTGTTTGATTACGGGATCAATCTCCACCCGTGCGAGCCGGGTTTTAATGATTTGCCCGTTTTCTCCGTCCCAAGCCGGCCATTCGGTGGTTTCGCCTTGTCTCGCCCACAAGAAACCAAGCATCCCCCAGTGCGCCGCCTTGGTGGCGCCCCGCCCGGGCACGCCCGCGCGCAAAAGTGCTTGCACCCGGGCATCGGCCGCGTCGCCATCGGCCATCAGTTGCCAGTCGTTTCCGCGCCACTCACTAAACTGGCTGGACGGATGGTTCAAGAAGCGTTTTTCGATCCGGTACTTGGTGCCGGCAAATTCAAAGACCACGGTAATCCGTGGCGTGAGATCGCTGCCGATAGGTTGCAGTGCGCAGATCTCTGCGTCTTTACATGTGTGCTTGTCAAACAACGCCCGGGCGGCAGCGCGCAGGAAAGTGCTCTTGCCGGTTTCATTTGGCGCAGCCAGCACGTTGATGCCAATTCGCAGCGGTCCAATGGTTGCCTTCTGCCGAAACGAGCCGACATGCTCAAGTTGAATGGATTCAATAATCACTGGGCCTCCTGCAAGTTTTGCAGCAGTAACTGCCGCGCGAGTTCAAAGTGCTTGGCTTCGAGTGCAAGCGGATCCAGATGGGCGGCCGCCAACAGCCGGTCTTTATCCGCCGGTGTCAAAGGTTCGGATGAATCGAAATCATGGCCAGTCCCGACGGTGAGCGCGGAAAGTTGGCTTAAATCCGCAAGTACTTGTCCCAGAATCGGGTGTTGGCCTTTGAGGGAATCCAACTCTGCCGTTGAAAGCGCGAGACTGCTGTCATCCTGTAGTTGAGCGAACGGAAACGGCTTTAGCAAATCATCGAGCCGGCGCCGCGTGTCCGCCAGCACGTCTCTCTCAGCCGATCCATGCATCCGGACGCGCAGGACAGTCGTATTTGGGCGTGCGCTCCAGTTCGTCACTGCGGCCTGCAATTGTTGGCCGGCTGCCTCCACATTCAGAAAATCGAAATCGAGAGTGTGCCAGTCGAGCGTTGCGACGTGTACTTTCTCGATCTGCGGCGACTGGCCGCGCTGGCTGATTTCGATCAGCGCGACAAAGCCGGCATGAGCCTGATCGAATTCATCGGGTTCGGGCGTGCCGGGCATGAGCAGGCGGCCGTCATCGTTCAGGAGCCAGTTATGCCAGTGGCCGACCGCGAGGTAGTCAAGCTGTGCGCGCGAAGCGGCGTTGAGTGCAATCGGGAAATCGTTCGGTTCGTGCTTGCCGGGAATGGCCAGCGCTCCATGGGTGATGCCGATCCGAATCCGGTCGGCGGGGACCGAGTTGGCCAGGTCGCTGAGTTTCAGACTCGGATCAATCGAGGAATTTTTTTGCTGCAATGGCGAAGCAAGCAAATAACCGCCGCCCACTTCCTTCACTTCCGGCTGACGAAACACATGGACGTTCGCTGGAGCAGCGAGAAAACTGGGGCGATTCCAAACCGAACCCGGTCCGATGAACGGATCGTGATTGCCGGGTAGAATGAACACGGGCACATCCTTAAATTCCTTAAATACCGCCACTGCCGAATGAACCGTCGCTTCATCCACCTCGTTGTCCTCAAACAAATCGCCGGCAATGACAAACGCATCCACTCCGCGGTCGCGTGCAACTTGGAGCGC
>MWDV01000308.1 GCA_002070715.1 Verrucomicrobia bacterium ADurb.Bin118 | reverse complement strand
TCGCGCGGCCCAAGCCGTCGCGCCCGTCATCCAGCCGTTGCCACCACTCCGTCAGCCGCCGCCGGGGATGGGCGCGGGCCAGCCGTTCGATGACACCCCGGAACTCCGCCGCCGTCCGTTCGAGCTGGCGCTCAAGGCGTTGCCGCAGCAGGGTCCGCGCGCCCGCCACCCATTCGCGGCTGGCGAACATGTCTTCGGTGAGAATCTCCGCCGCCGCGGTGGGGGTGGCGGCGCGCACGTCGGCCACAAAATCACTGATGGTAAAATCAATCTCATGCCCCACGGCGGACACCACCGGCAGCGCGGACGCGTAAATGGCGCGGGCCACCGTCTCCTCGTTGAACGCCCATAAATCCTCCAGACTGCCGCCGCCGCGGGTGACGAGGATCGCGTCCAGACGGGCGGCTTCCCCGCCGGCTGCGGAGAATTCATTCAAGCGCTGGATGGCCGCCGCGATCTCCGTCGCCGCGCCCTCGCCCTGCACCCGGCAGGGCGCCAGGATTAGCGCCAGCCCGGGATGCCGGCGTTGCACGCTGTGCCACACGTCCCGCAGCGCCGCGCCAGTGGCCGAGGTGACCACCCCGATCCGTCTTGGAAACCGCGGCAACGGACGTTTGCGCTCCGGCGCAAACAACCCCTCCGCCGCCAGTTGTTGTTTGAGTTTTTCAAACGCGATCTGCAGCGCGCCCACCCCCTGCAATTCCACGGCCTGCGCGATGAGTTGATATTGCCCCCGCGCCTCATACACCGTCACCTCGCCGCGCACGATCACCTTTTGCCCGTCCTGCAACGCCTCGCGCACCCCGCGGCCCACGGCGGCGCCGCGGAACAGCACGCAACTCAACTGGGCGTTCGCGTCCTTGAGCGTGAAGTAAATGTGCCCCGAGCTTTGCGCGCGCCGGTTGGTGACTTCGCCGCTCACCCAGACCGTGCCGATCTGTTGTTCCAGCAGGCGTTTGACCCGCGTGGTCAGTTCGCTGACGGTGAAAACCTGGCGGCTTGCCGCAGTCGGGAACAATTCGCCGAAGTCCCACTGGGATTTGGCGGACCGGGACATGAGCAACGGGCGGACGCGCGGCGGGGATTACGCGGTGGCCGGGGCGGGCGAGCCCAATCCGGGCAGCTTGGGCGGCGCGGGTTTGGGCGGCACTTCGGGCAACGGCGTGCCGGCGGGCGCGCCCAGGGTCGGGCCGCTGTCCGCGCCGGGCGGCGGCGGCGTCAGCCGGCCGGTTTCCACAATCTCCCGCACTTGGTCGCCGTCCAGGGTCTCGAATTCGAGCAGGGAATTGGCAATCAGTTCCAGCTTGTCCCGGTGCGCGTCAATGAGGTCCTTGGCGACCTGGTAGGCTTCGTCAATGATGCGTTTCACCTCGGCGTCAATCTCTTCCGCCGTGCGTTCGCTGTAAGGCCGGTGGCTGGCGATCTCGCGGCCGAGAAAGACGTATTCATCGTCGCGCCCGTAATGGACCATGCCGAGCCGGTTGCTCATGCCCCATTGCGTCACCATGGAACGCACCATGTTGGTCGCCTGCTGGATGTCGCCCGCCGCGCCGGTGGAGATGTCGCCGGACACCAGTTCCTCGGCGATGCGTCCCGCCATCATTACAGCCACCATGTCGAGCATCTCCTTGCGGCGGCGGTTCAGCACGTCGTCCTTGGGCAGGGACATGGTCGAGCCGAGCGACTGGCCGCGGGGGATGATGGTGACCTTGTGCAGCGGGTGCGTGTGTTGCAGGAGCACGTTGACGAGGGCGTGGCCGGCTTCGTGCCAGGCGGTGCATTTCTTGTCCTCGTCACTCATGGCCAGGCTGCGGCGCTCGCGGCCCCAGCGGACCTTGTCGCGCGCCTCTTCCAGCTCCTCCATGCCCACCGCTTTTTTGTTCACCCGCGCCGCCAGCAGGGCGGCTTCGTTCAACAGATTGGCCAGCTCCGCGCCGGAATAACCGGGCGTGCCGCGGGCAATCACCGAGAGATCCACCGCCGTCGCCAGTTTCACGTTCTTGGCGTGGACCTTGAGAATCGCCTCGCGTCCGCGCACATCCGGCAGATTCACGACCACCTGGCGGTCAAACCGTCCGGGGCGCAACAAGGCCGGATCGAGCACATCCGGCCGGTTGGTGGCGGCGATGATGATGATGCCCTCCTGCGTGTCGAATCCGTCCATCTCCACCAGCAGCGCGTTCAAGGTCTGTTCGCGTTCATCGTTGCCGCCGCCCAAACCGTGGCCGCGGCTGCGGCCCACCGCGTCAATTTCGTCAATAAACACCAGACAAGGCGTGTTTTTGCGGGCCTGCTCGAACATGTCCCGCACCCGGCTGGCGCCCACGCCGACGAACATCTCCACAAAATCCGAACCGCTGATGCTGAAGAACGCGGCGTCCGCCTCGCCGGCGATGGCTTTGGCCAGCAGGGTTTTCCCGGTGCCCGGCGGCCCCACCATGAGCACGCCTTTGGGGATGCGTCCGCCGAGCCGTTGAAATTTTTTCGGGTCCTTGAGGAATTCCACCAGCTCGGAAACTTCCTCGATGGCTTCCTCGATTCCGGCCACGTCTTTGAACGTGGTTTTGTTGCGTTCCTTGGCCAGCAGCCGGGCCTTGCTCTTGCCAAAACTCAACGCCCCCCGCCCCGCCATTTTGATCTGCCGGATAAAGAAAAACCAGATGACCAGGGCGATGATGACAAACGGCAGCAGGCTCAACAGGATGTTGGTCATCACCACGCTTTGTTCGCGCGGCTCAAAGGTCGGCAGCGCCAGCAGTTTTTCCTCGAGGCTGTCGGTCAGCCGCGCCTTGGTGCGAAAGGCCACCTCGCGTCCCGGCGCGCCATTCGTCCGGGCCAGCCCCGGAGCGTCCGGGACGCGATACTTGCCGGTGATTTCCGTGAGAAACGATTGCGCGCTGTAATTGATGGTGGCGCTGGTGATGAGGTTGGATTCGACCAGTTGCAGGAAGGCGTGATGCGAAAGCGGCTTTACTTCATGCGCCACGCGGTTCTTGAGGGTGAGCAACACCACGGTGAACCCGAGGATGGCAATCCACACCACCCACGTCCGCGGCGGCATCCGGAATTCCGGGGGCCGGCGGGAAGACTTGTCGTTATCCCGAGATTTTTTTTGTTCAGCCATGCGATCGTCAGGCGCGGCAAACGTATCATGCGCGGAAACCCGCCGCAACCCAGCTCATTAAAGCCGCTGCCAGCGCCATTGCAAGCGGCGAATGGTGCGCG
>MWDV01000307.1 GCA_002070715.1 Verrucomicrobia bacterium ADurb.Bin118 | reverse complement strand
CGGTCACCCTCAACGTCAGCGCGGTGGGATCGGACCCGCTCACTTATCAATGGCGGAAGAACGGCGCCGCCCTCACCGATACCGACCGCATCTCCGGAAGCACCACCCCGACGTTGAGCCTCACCGACCTCCAAGCGCCCGACGCCGGTGATTACGATGTTGTGGTGACCAATCCCTGGGGCGACCGGACGAGCGACGCAGCGACGCTGACGGTGATCGCACCGCCGACGGATAGTTACACGGCGGCCGTGCTCGCCGGGAATCCGCTGGCCTACTATCGGTTGAACGAAATGACCGATCCGGCCACCGGAACCGCCGTGGCGTACGATTACTGGGGCGGCTTCAACGGCACGTATGGCAGCGCCTGCCAGAACGGCTTTAACGACATCTCCGGACCGCTCCCGCCCGGCTGGAGCTTCGAGACCGATAACACGGCCATGCAGGCAACCGCCACCGTGGCCGACTCCTGGGTCAATGTGGCGTTCGGCTCCCTGAGCACCAATACCGTCACCTTCACCATGTGGGTTTACCCGATCGGCGTCCAAGAAAGCCGGGCCGGGCTGCTGATCAGCCGTGGCGGCAGCAACGCGGGCGGCATGGGGTATTACGGGGACATGCTCAGCTATACCTGGAACAATAATAGCTCCTCGACGTATGGCTTCGCCTCCGGCCTCTCCATTCCGACCGAGCAATGGTCCTTTGCGGCAATGGTCATCGAGCCCGACAAAGCCACCCTGTACCTCGGCACGCCGACCGGTCTGGCTTCGGCTGTGAACGCCATCCCACACACCGCCGACGTGTTCGGCACCTGGCAGATTGGTCACGATAATGACCAAGGCAGCGCCACCCGCACCTTCAACGGGCGTATTGATGAAGTGGCCGTGTATCGCCGGGCGCTGGGCGAAGCGGAGATTCAGGCGCTCTTCGCGGCTGGCGGCGGCACGGTGGCCACGCCTCTCGACATCGAAATCGCCGGGGACAAGGTGGTGTTAAGCTGGTCGGGCGGCACCTTGTTGGAGGCCGATGAATTGACCGGACCGTGGAGCACCAATAACGCGGCCTCGCCCTACTCGGTCACGCCCACGGGGGCGAAGAAATTCTATCGGTTGATCCTCAAGTAGGCCGTACCAACCGATACAAAATGTTCAAGCAAAACGACCGGGGGCGGACTGCTCCCGGTCGCTTTTACTTGGCCGGACCAAACATGGCGAAAGGAATCAAGCAGAACGGGCTCTGGCCGGGACACCCCCGCCGGACGATCCCTTTCGCCCGTCTCAAGGGCTGGTGGCGGCGGGGCGCCGGACTGGCCTTGGTCATGGGGCTGCTCCAGGCGACTGGCCAGGGGAACGTGGTGATTAACGAGATTCACTATGATCCCGACATCAAAACCGAGCCGGTCGAGTTCGTTGAGTTGTACAATGCCGGGGCGGAGTTGGTGGACTTGTCCGGCTGGCGCTTCTCCGCCGGCGTGACGTTTGCTTTTCCTCCGAACACAGTATTGCCGGCGGGCGGGTATCTGGTTGTCGCGCAAAATCCAACCGCCCTGCAGGCCAAGTTCGGAGTCCACGCGCTGGGCCCGTGGGAAGGCCGGCTGGCCAACGAAGGCGAAACCATCACCCTGCGGAATGGCGCCAACGAGGTGGTGGACCAGGTGACTTACCGGCGCGGTTTTCCCTGGCCCACCGTGGGCGACCCGCCCGGCTATTCGATTGAACTGGTCAACCCCGCTTTTGACAACGATCTTGGCGGCAATTGGCGGGCATCGGTGCGCACGGCCCCGCCCGCCCACGGTCCCACACCCGGCGCCCGCAATTCAGTTTTCGCGACCAATCTGCCCCCCGCCATCCGCCAGGTGAAACATCAACCGTCCCAACCCGTCTCGGGTCAGCCGGTCGTGATTTCGGCCAAGGTGACCGATCCGCAAGGCGTCGTGAGTGTCTCGCTCCTTTACCAGTTTGTAGAGCCCGGCAACTACATCGAATTGACCGACGCGGCGTACACGAACACGTGGACCAGTCTGCCGCTGAACGACGCCGGCGTGAATGGCGACGAACAAGCGGGAGACCATGTTTACTCGGTGGTGCTCCCGGGCACGTGGCAAACGCATCGGCGGCTGGTGCGCTACCGGATTCAGGCCAAGGACGGCACCGGCGCCACCGTGACCGTGCCCTACGCGGATGATCCCCAGCCCAATTTCGCCTACTTTTGTTATGACGGCGTCCCCGCCTGGCGCGGCGCCGTCCAACCGGGCGTGACGCCCATGCTGGACTTTGACACCTCCGTCATGCGCCGTCTCCCGGTGGTGCATCTCCTGTCCAAGAGCAACTCCGTCGTCCGCGCCACCTGGTTCGACCGCTACCGGGGGGATGAGTACCGGTGGCTGGGCACGCTGGTTTATGACGGCAAAGTGTACGACCATATCCGCTACCGGGCCCGCGGCGGAGTGCATCGTTACAAGATGGTCAAGAACATGTGGAAGTTCGCCTTCAATCGCGGCCATGATTTTCAGATGCGGGACGACTACGGCCGCCCTTACTCGACGCCGTGGCGGAAACTCAACCTGGGCGCCTGCATTCAACAGGGGGATTACGGACACCGCGGGGAGCAGGGCATGTTCGAGTCGGTGGGGTTCCGGCTGTTTAATCTCGCGGGCGTGCCGTCGCCCAAGACCACTTTCCTGCAGTTCCGCATCATCAGCACGGATTTCGAGGCCCGGCCCCACACGCAATACGAAGGGGATTTCTGGGGACTCTACCTGGCCGTGGAGCAAATGGACGGACGGTTTCTGGATGAGCATCAGCTCCCCGACGGCAATCTCTACAAAATGGAAGAGGGCACCGGTGAGTTGAACAACCTGGGCCCGCTCGGGCCCACCGACAAATCCGATCTCAACAGCTTTCTCGGCGCGTACCGCAGCACGAGCGCCCCGCCCGACGAAGCGTGGTGGCGCAACCATTTGTTGCTCCCCAACTACTGGAGCTATCAGGCCATCGTGCAAGGCATCCACCATTACGACATTTGTTACGGCAAGAACTATTTTTATTACCGCAATCCGGAAACCGGTCTCTGGTCCATTCACAGCTGGGACCTGGACCTGACCTGGGCGGATAACATGTTCGACTCCGGCTGCGGCGGGAAGGACGATCTGTACCGACCGCTCTTCGGCGAGGACGGCCGTTACCCGTTCAAACCCGCACTGACTGTGGAATACAAAAATCGGGTCCGCGAAATCCGCGATCTGCTCTTCAACTCCGATCAAGCCGGACAGTTGATTGACGAGTATGCCGGACTGTTGCGCGGGCCGACCAATACCCCGACCTTCCTGGACGCGGATCGTTGTCAATGGGACTACAACCCGAAGATGATCAGTTCCGTTTACAGCGACGGCGTTTCCAAGGCCGGCCAGGGACGGTTCTACCAATGGCCGCATGAACCCACGGTCAGCAAGGATTTCAACGGCTGCATTCAGTTGATGAAAAATTACGTGGCGGCGCGCGGGCAATTGTTGGATGGCCTGGCCCTGAGTTCGGTACCGGCCACGCCGGTCGTCACGAACCTGAGTCCGCCGGGATATCCGTTGAACCGCCTGCAGTTTCGGTGGGTGGGCGAGGTTGCGGGCGCCGACGCCCGCCGTTTGATCCCACCCAGCCGCGGCCTTATGAAATTGACTCCGTGTGGGAAAGCGAGGCGTTCGCGCCTTTTGCGAGTGATGTAACCCTCCCGGCGAACGCCCTCAAGGTGGGGCGCACCTATCGGGTCCGCGCCCGATTGCAGGATGTCACCGGACGGTGGAGCCATTGGTCGGCGCCGGTTCAATTTGTCGCGGGCGAACCCGACCTGGCCACCGCGTTGACGGAAAATCTCCGCATCTCCGAGGTCATGTACGATCCGTTGGGGGGCGGCGCGTTCGAGTTTGTGGAACTGTATAATCGTCATCCGAGCCAGACGCTCGATCTGGGCGGGGCCAAGTTTACCAAAGGAATAGACCTGACCTTCCCCGCCGGCACCCTCTTGCCGCCGGGCGGCTATCTCGTGGTCATCAAAACGACGGAGGCGGATTTTCGTCACCATTACGGGCTGGCGCCGGACGTGCTTTTGGTCGGGCCTTTCTCGGGCAGCCTGGCCAATGAAGGGGAAGAGTTGAAATTAAAAACCGCCGCCGGCGGGACGACGGTCATTTCGTTCACCTACGGAAATGACCGGGGTTGGCCCTTGGCCGCAGCCAAGGCGGGGCATTCATTGGTACCCTTGGACCGCGCGCTGGAGGGACAGGCCACCGGGGCGTTGGATTATCCGGGTAACTGGCGCGCCAGCACGTTTATCGGAGGATCGCCGGGCCGGGCGGATCCAACCCCGCCGCCCCAGACCGTTGTGCTGAATGAAATAGTCGCTCACACGGATTACTCCGATCCCGCCCATCCTGAATACGACTCGAACGATTGGATCGAGCTTTACAATGGCGGGGAAACGAGCGTCAGCCTCGCCGACTGGTATTTGAGCGACAATCCCGCAAAACTCCGCAAATGGGCCATCCCGGCGGTGACCCTCCCGCCCGACGGCCGCATCAGCTTCGACGAAGTCACCGGTTTCCACAACCCGATCACCACCGGTTTCGGTCTCGATAAAGCCGGGGAACAGGTGCTCTTGTCGTATCTGCCCGGCACCGATGAAGACCGGGTGGTGGATGCGATTCGGTTCAAAGGCCAGGAAAACGAGGTGTCGCTGGGCCGTTACCCGGATGCGGGCGAGGATTGGTTCACGCTGCCGCGCACGCGGGACGCCACCAACGCCCCGCCGCTCGCCCACGCCGTCATCAGTGAAATCCATTACCATCCGCCGGCCCCCGAGCCGGACAACACTCCGCAATCCGAGTTTATCGAACTGTTCAACCCGACGTTGGCCGCTGTGCCTTTCGCCAACTCTGATGGCGCGTGGCGTCTGGACGGGGGCATCCATTACACATTTCCCAGCGGGCATTCTTTACCCGCCGGGGGACTGGCACTCGTGGTGCCGTTTGATCCCGCGGATTCAGAAGCCCTCGCCATCTTCCGAGACCAGTATGGGGTGACCAATCCCGCCGTCCCAATTTTTGGGCCTTACACCGGTAAGTTGAGCCATCGGAGCGACCGCGTGGCGCTGGAGCAGCCTCAACGCCCGGACTTGCCCGGTCAGCCTTCTGCCTGGGTGATTGTGGACGAAGTGATTTACGGCAACCAAACGCCGTGGTCGGCGGAAGCGAACGGCGGCGGGTTGTCCCTGCAACGCGTCTTCTGGGCTGGCAACGGCAATAATCCATCGAGTTGGTATGCCACTGCACCCACCGCCGGATTTATCCCCGTCGTGGATCGGGATGGCGACGGAATGCCCGATGATTGGGAATTGGCCCATCAACTGGATCCCGAGGATCCGGCCGACGCCGCCTTGGACGCCGACGGCGATGGTTGCTCGAACCTGGATGAATTCCTGGCCGGCACGGATCCCCGCGATCCGACGAGCGTGTTCAAGTTCACCCACGTTTCAGCCGCGCCGGAGGGAATTCATCTCCAATTTTCGACCGTGGCCAACCGGTCTTATTCCGTGCAAGTGCGCAGCAATGTGAGTGGAACGTGGCAGAAGCTCCAAGACATCCCGCCCAGTTCAACCAACGGCGTGGCGAATGTTTACGACTTCACCACGACGAACGCGGTTCAACGACTGTATCGCGCAGTAACACCAGCGTTACCGTGAGGCGGAAACAGATCGCCCAGCTCCCACTGGAAAACTTTCTCGCTTGGAATTGCTTCCCCGGCGGCAGCCAGCAGGAATATCATCACCGCCCGCCCGAGCCAATCAGGACACACCTGTTCCCTCCCAGGGCGCGAATGCCGGCGCGTTCATGTCAATCCCGCGATACAGCGCCGGATCAATCCCGGTATCAGCAACCGCAGGCACGCCGCCCGGCTGGCACGGAACCACTTGAAAATCATCCACCCCATTGTTGGTCACCAAAACGGTTGCTCCTGATTTCGCCAATGCCACAAAACGGCGGACGTTCTGCTTGAACTTCGCCGTCGGCACGCGGACCACTTCTTTCATGAGCCGAAGATAGAGCCCATCGGGGGCGTTCTCAAAGTCCCCTTTCTCACCGGCACAATGAAAGAGTCCGTTGACCCTTCCGGTTCCGCATGCTCAGGATTTTCCTCGGGAACCAAAAGAATCGTTTACCGGAGCCGGCTCTCTCTCATCAGGTTTCTTCGATTGGAGACGGTTCATAGTTGATCGGCCATCCGATCGAGAAAAGCCCGGGGCGCCAACTCATCTGCTTCCGGAGCATCGGCCATGAGGGGAAACGGAATTTCACGGCGGATAACGAGTTGCTTCAACATCATCCGGGTTACTTCGGA
>MWDV01000306.1 GCA_002070715.1 Verrucomicrobia bacterium ADurb.Bin118 | reverse complement strand
GGACGCGGCGCCCAGATGGTGCGCAGCGCGGGTGGTTCGGCGACCTTGATGTCGCGCGACGCCGGGTACGCGCAGATTCGTCTGCCGTCCGGCGAAATCCGGCGAATCAACGAAAACTGCTACGCCACCATCGGCCAGGTCGGCCATACCGAACACATGAACGTCGTGTTGGGCAAGGCGGGGCGCACCCGGCATCGCGGCAAACGTCCGCTCACGCGGGGTGTGGCCCGCAATCCGGTGGATCACCCCAATGGCGGCGGCAACGGCAAATCCAAATCCGGCGGCGGCTGGCAGCCGCTCACCTCGCCGTGGGGACTGTTGGCCATCGGGTACAAGACCCGCAACCGGCGCAAAGCTTCGAACCGTTTCATCCTCGTCCGGCGCGATGGCCGGCCCATGAAGAAGAAGTAAAGACCTATGGGACGCTCAATCAAAAAAGGTCCGTTTGTGGATCAGCATTTGATGGACAAAATCGTCAAGGCGAAGGAAACCCAGTCCAAGACGCCCATCAAAACGTGGTCGCGCCGCTCGATGATCACCCCTGATTTCGTGGGGCTGACCTTCAACGTGCATAATGGCAAGGTGTTCAACCCGGTGTTTGTGACGGAGAACATGGTGGGGCATCGGTTGGGAGAATTCTCGTTGACCCGCACCTTCCGAAAACACGGCGCGCACACCGCCAAGGCGGAGGCCAAATAACATGCAAGTTCAGGCCATCACCAAGAACGTGCCGATGTCCGCGCAGAAGATGCGCGAAGTGGTGCGGCAAATCCAGGGCCTGCCCGCCCTGCAAGCGCAGGCGGTATTGGGCGTGACCCCGCGCAAAGGCGCGCGGGTGGTTTACCAGACGCTGAAATCCGCCTTGGCCAACGCGGAAGAACTTGCCCGGCAGGGCAAATTCGCGACCGTCAAACCGACGGCCCTTCGGGTGCGGGAGGCGGTGGCGCAAACGGGTCCCACCCTCAAGCGGTTCCGGCCCCGGGCGCGGGGCTCCGCCGGCCCGATTCTCAAGCGCCGTTGTCACGTCAAGATCGTGTTGTCGGACGAATAACTCGTATGGGACAGAAAACGAATCCAATTGGTTTGCGGGTCGCCGTCAACAAGGACTGGCGCTCGAAGTGGTATTCGGAGAAGCGCGAGTTCGGGAAGCTTCTCAGCGAGGATCGCGAGATCCGCGATTTGTTGAAGAAGAAGCTCGAATCAGCCTCGGTGCCGCGGATTTTGATTGAGCGGGCCACGAACCGCTGCCGGGTCACCATTTTGACGGCACGCCCGGGAGTGGTCATTGGCCGCAAAGGCGCGGAAATTGACAAGCTCAAGGAAGAATTGAGCCTCATGACCGGCAAGGAAATCTACGTGGACATCGTGGAGATCAAGCAGCCGGAGATCGAAGCCCAGTTGGTGGCGGAAAACGTGGCGCTGCAACTGGAGCGGCGGGTGTCGTTCCGCCGGGCGATGAAAAAAGCGGTGCAAGTAGCCAAGGATTTCGGCGCGCAGGGCATCAAGATTCGTTGCGCCGGCCGGCTGGGCGGCGCGGAACTGGCGCGCGTGGAACAGTATCACTGGGGACGGGTGCCGCTGCACACCCTGCGGGCGGACATTGATTACGGATTTGCCGAGGCCAAAACCCTGTATGGCAAACTGGGGGTCAAGTGCTGGATTTGCAAGGGCGACGTGCGCGCCGAAGCGAAGACCGCCGCCGCGCCGGCCACGGCACCGGGGGCGGCGAGTTGAAGTTGAATTGGAGATAAGGACAGGCTTATGGCGTTGATGCCCGAACGAGTCAAGTATCGCAAGATGCACCGCGGCAGCCGCGCGGGGCTGGCGTACGCCGGCAACACCGTCGTGTTCGGCCGGTACGGTTTGCAGGCGCTGGAGCGGTGCTGGCTGGACACCAAACAAATTGAAGCCGCCCGCGTGGCCATCAACCGGTTCATGAAGCGGCACGGGAAGATGTGGATTCGCGTCTTTCCACAGAAGTCTTTCACCAAGAAGCCGTTGGAAACCCGTATGGGCAAGGGCAAGGGCCCGCTCGAATCGTGGGTGGCGGTGATCCGCCCGGCGAACGTGCTGTTTGAAGTGGATGGCGTGCCGGAGGCAACGGCGCGGGAAGCCATGCGCCTGGCGGCCACGAAGCTGCCCCTGGCCACGAAATTCATCACCCGGCGGCCGCAAGGCTGAACCGCGTTGCGCGTATGAAGAAAGAGGATCGCAAAAAGATTCAAGAAATGACGCTGCCCGAATTGCAGGCCAAGAGCCACGATTTGCGTCAGGAAATGTTCAACCTGCGTTTGCAGCAGGCCAGTGCCCAGCTCGAAAAGCCGGCCCGGCTGCGGACGTTGCGGCGCGATATTGCGCGCCTGGAAACCCGCGCCAGCGCATTGCGGCGCAAGCAAGCTTAAAGCGGACCTGGTATGGCGGAAACGACAGCACAAAAAGGGAGCCGGCGGGGCAACCGCAAGGAACGCGTGGGCGAGGTCATCGCCGCGCGCATGAGCAAGACCATCGTGGTGCGCGTGCAGCGGCGCTTTGCGCATCCGCGCTTCAAGAAGGTGGTCACGGCGTACAAGAAATTTTACGCGCACGACGAGAAGAATGAGGCCAAACCGGGCGACCGGGTGCGCATTCTGGAAACGCGGCCGCTTTCCAAAATGAAGCGGTGGCGGCTGGCAGAAATCGTGGAGCGCGCGGTCATTTGACGGAGGGTATATGTTGCAAGTCAGATCTCATCTGGACGTGGCGGATAATACGGGCGCGAAAGTCGCCTGGGCCATCGGCGTGCTGGGGCGCAATCAGCACTACGCGGGTGTGGGCGACGTCATCAAAGTGCATATCAAGGACGCGGCGCCCGACAGCCAGATCAAAAAAGGCGAGGTCTGCAACGCCGTCATCGTCCGCACCCGGCAGCCCATCCGGCGCAGCGATGGTTCGTACCTGCGTTTCGACCGGAACGCGGTGGTGATCATTGACGCGGATCTGAACCCCAAGGGCACGCGCATTTTCGGGCCGGTCGCCCGCGAACTGCGCGAAAAGAAGTTCATGAAGATCATCTCGTTGGCCCCGGAAGTGATTTGAATTATGGCAGGGTTGCATGTCAAAAAGGGCGACGAGATCGTCGTCATCGCCGGCGTGGATAAAGGCAAGCGCGGCAAGATCATCCAGGTCATCCCGAAGAAACAGCGGGTGCGGGTCGAGGGCGTGCATCTGATCAAGCGGCACACCCGCAAGAGTCAGAACCATCCCCAGGGCGCCATCGTGGAGCGGGAGGGGACGCTGCATATCTCGAACGTGATGCGGGCGGACCGGTTTGACGCCCGAGCCGCCAAACGCGGCGCCCCGGCGGCGTGAACCGCGGACGCGAGGAGTGGGAAGCAAGGCACATGAAAGCCAGACTTTACAAGAAATACGTGGAAGAAGTGGTCCCGGCCCTCAAGGCCCGGCACCAATATGCCAATCCGCACCTGATCCCGCGGATGACCAAGATCGTGGTCAACATGGGCGTCAGCGCGAGCCTGGAAAAAACGGCGGTGGAAGACGCCGCCAAGGACCTGGCCCAGATCACTGGGCGCAAACCGGTCATCAACAAATCCCGGCATAATGTGTCCAATTTCAAATTGCGGGAAGGCCAGGCCATCGGCTGCCGGGTGACGCTACGGGGCGATGCCATGTATGAATTTTTTGACCGGTTGGTTGCCACCGCCCTGCCGCGCGTCCGTGACTTCCGCGGGCTTTCGACCCGCAGTTTCGACGGCCGCGGCAACTATTCGCTGGGGCTGGCTGATCAGACCATTTTTCCGGAGATTGATCTGGATAAAATCAAGCGGCAACAGGGGATGGACGTGACCATTGTGACCACGGCGTCGGACGACGCCCAGGCGCACGACCTCCTGAAATTGATGGGCATGCCGTTCGCGGAGAATCGTTAAGACAGTTATGGCCAAAAAATCGTGGATTGAACGCAACAAGCGGAAGGCGGCGACGGTGAAAAAATACGCCGCCAAGCGCGCCGAATTGAAGGCGAAGCGGGATTATGCCGGGTTGACGCAGCTCCCGCGCGACGCCAGCCCGGTGCGCGTGGTCAATCGCTGTTCCATGAGCGGTCGCCGGCATGCTTATCTGCGCAAGTTTGGCTGCTCGCGGCTGACGTTCCGCGAGGCGGCGCTGAATGGTTTGATCCCCGGTGT
>MWDV01000305.1 GCA_002070715.1 Verrucomicrobia bacterium ADurb.Bin118 | reverse complement strand
GCGGCTGGTGCGTTGTTCGATGCTGACCGTCGGCGGCAGGCCGGTGATGCGGTCCACGTCGGGCTTGGGCATTTGCTCGACGAACTGCCGGGCGTAGGCATTCATCGAATCGAGAAACCGCCGCTGCCCTTCCGCGAACAGAAGATCAAACGCCAGCGTGCTTTTGCCCGAACCGCTGACGCCGGTGATGACCACAAATTTGTCGCGGGGGATGGCGAGCGTGAGATTCTTCAAATTATGCGCCCGCGCGCCCTGCAGCAGGATGGCGCGGGCGGACCCACCGGCGTTGGCGTCGGAATCACGGAGCACACCGCATGTTTAGCATCACGGCCGCGGTTCGCAAAATTCGTTTTTCCCCTGCGCGACCGCCGCGAGGCCTTGCCGTTGCGAAGGCATCTGAGCATTTGTTTCGTTCTCGGCGGACACAGGATGAAAAAAGAAAGGCCGACCGGACTGCCATCTCGGCAGGGAGAAAACGGGTTTCTTCTCCGGCCACCGGAAAGTTCCACGCACCGAATCTTGACCCGCAGGCTTGTGTTTTGGGCGGCGGTCGGTTAATCCAACAGCGTCCAGTGAACTCCGTGGGACACGCGGGCTGGGTTAAAACGTATTTCACAAAGCTGAACCGCAAAATTTTTATGCCAACGAACATGGAAAACTCCAGCGGGGCCCCGCTGAAAACCCTGCCCGGCGACGACATCCGCCAGATCATGTGGCGTTTTGCCGACCGTTACGATCTGCACATGATGGTGCAGGCGACGCGCGCGGTGGCCCGTGGGCCGGTGGCGCGGGCGGTGGCCAACGGCGAACGCAACACCCACGACTGGACGCCGGCCAAGGCGGCCTTGCTCAAGCATTACGATGAATCGGGCATTACCTCGGCGTTCATGGATCCGAGCGAGGGCGGTTACATCGAAGGCCCCAAGAACCTGGCGCTGGCGCTGCTGGCGTTTGAATTGTCGTGGGTGGACGCGGGCGCGGCGACCGCCAGTCTGGCGGGGAATTTGGGGCTTTCGCCCATCCACGAGCGCGGCACGCCGGAGCAACGCGCCTATTACATGAGCCGCGCCGTGCCGGCCAAACCCGGCGAAGACCGGGAACCGTGGCGGTATGCCTTTGCGTTGACCGAACCGTTGCCCTTCGTGGGGGTGGAAACGGGCATGCTGGCCGGCAAGGTGCGCGTGGCCGAATGGCAAGACGGGCAGGAACCAATCCTGCAAGTGGACAAGCGCGGCCGGTTCATCACCAACATGGGCTACGCCAACGTCGTCACCGCCGCCGTGGACACCGGCGATCCGCGGATCAAATCGAGTTGCATGATCATTTTGGAGGAGACCGATCCAGGGACCTTCGACCGGGGCACGCCGACGAAGAAACTCGTGCATCAACTTTCCTCCACGAACGATCCGGTGTTCAACCTCCGGGTGCCCGCCAGCCGGATCATCGGCGGTTACACCGTCAAAGACGGCGTCATCATTCCGAAATACAGCCACGGCGAAATCATCGAAGCCGTGTTCCGCCGCACGCGCGTGACGGTGGCGTTGATGACCTCGGCCAAACTGCTCTCGGCGATTGAGCCAGTGATCATGTACGCCCGCCGCCGTTTTCGCGGTGGCGAAGGCGCCCCCGGCACCCCGCGGTACGAGCTGGGGTTGCAACAAAAAGAAGATGTGCTGCACCGTTTGGTGGACGTCTGGGCCACGGGCGAAGCGAGCGCCTCGCTGGGGTTCGAGGCCGCGCGGTTGTTTGATCAATTGGATCCCCTGGAGAAGGTCAAAGACCAGTTGCTCGCGGAGAAGGGCCTTTCCGGGCGCGCGGCGTTCCGGGAGCTGACGAAGAAACAACAAGAGGCGCTGGAATTGATCCGGATCAAGGGCCAACCGGTGGGCGAGCGCGATCTGCAGCGTCAAGGCGCCTTGGAGGCCGATCCTCTGGTGAGTTTCACCGTGTTGGATTCGCTGGCGAACGTGCTGTGCCCCGCCTGCAAACTTTGGAACACCGGACACGGCGCCAACATGATGCGCGAAGCGGTCAGTCTCATGGGCGGATATGGCGTCACGGAGGATTGTCCCGGCTTCCTGGGCCAGAAATGGATGGACGCCCAACTGGAAGCCACCTACGAAGGGCCGGAGGCGGTGCAACGGCTGCAGCTTTCCATCACCATGACCAACGAGTTGTTCCTTGCGCAGTTCCGGCAGTGGATGGCCGAGATGAAACGCCTGGCGGCGAAACATCCCGGCACGGGCGCCTGCACGTTGGGCACGGCGATGCAACTGTGGCTCTGGACGCTCGAGCATTTGCAAAAGACGAAGGACGCCGAGGGCGGCAAGCTCTATCACAAGACCCGCCAGGGAGTGACCTTTCCACTGGCCGACGCGCTGTGCTGGTTGCTGGCGGCGCGCCAGTTCATCCTCGACGTGCTGGAACTGGCGGAAAAAGGCGCGGAAAATCCCGCCCTGGCCGACGGTCTGGCCGGCACGGTGGAATTCCTGAGCGACCTGTGCCACGTGCAGTCTGCGCGGGCGGCCGGGGAAGTGGGGCGGGTCTGCGCGGAGCTGGTGCATGGGTATCAACCGCATCCCGCTTGGGACGATGCCAGTTGTCATATCTGTTATATGCAGGATGAACTGGCGTCGCTGGAGGGCATCATTCCGGGCATCGAGAGCACCGCGTCCGCTTATTCGGATGTGTTGCGCGAAGGGGGCAAACACCCGGACAAAGCCGGCCCCTGCGTGCGCTTCGAAGGTTTGGAAAGCTTCGTCCGTTTGCGGATGAAACTCGATGGCTGCCTCACCGGCGCGCGCCTGGCCAAAGACCGCGCGGCGGTGGCCTTGAGCAAGGTGATGGTGCGCGAGGCGTTGGATTATCCGGCGTAGTCCCGGCCCCGCCGGCGGGCGGCGACGTCATGCTTTCGTTTTTCCAACCATGAACGAGCAACCGAACGGTGTCGAAGCGCCCGGCCCGGA
>MWDV01000304.1 GCA_002070715.1 Verrucomicrobia bacterium ADurb.Bin118 | reverse complement strand
GGCGGAAACGGAGTTGAGTTTGCCCTTTTCTTCGGACGGCGGGCCGCTATCTTGGCCCGTCATCCGGTGGAGCATCCCTCAAATTCGAGGCGCTCCTGCGGGATGGTAGCACGATAACGACACCGACGATAAACAGAATGCAGACGGCAAATATCAGGAATTTTAGCATCATCGCCCATATTGATCATGGGAAGACGACGCTATCGGACCGTCTGTTGCATCGCACCGGCACCATCTCGGATCGTCAGTTGGAGAATCAACTCCTTGATTCGATGGATCTGGAAAAGGAACGCGGCATCACGATCAAGGCGCATCCGGTGACGATGTTGTATCAGGCCAAGGACGGCCAGACTTACGAGTTGAATCTCATTGATACCCCCGGACACGTGGATTTTTCCTACGAAGTGTCGCGCAGCCTGAGCGCGTGCGAAGGGGCTTTGCTAATCGTGGACGCCGCGCAGGGAGTCGAGGCGCAAACCGTCGCCAACGTGCATCTCGCCATGAAACAGAATCTGGCGATCATTCCGGTGATCAACAAAATTGATCTCCCGCACGCGAACGTCCCCATGATCCGGCAGCAACTGGAGGATATTCTGGCGATTCCCGGAGACACCGCCATCCCGGCCAGCGCGAAGGAGGGCATTGGCGTGGAGGAAATCTTGGAGGCCATCATCACGCGGGTGCCGCCGCCGCAACCGACAGGGCAGGGGGGGCTGCAGGCGCTGTGCTTCGACTCCTATTTTGACACCTACAAAGGGGTGGTCACGCATGTGCGGGTGTTCAACGGAGAATTGAAAGCCGGCATGCACATCCGGCTGTTGCATTCGGGCAAAAGTTACGAAGTCAAGGAAGTGGGCAGTTTCAATCCGAAACCCTACGCCCGCGAGCAATTGAGGGTCGGTGAAACCGGTTACGTGACCGCCAACATCAAAAGCCCCGCCGAAGTGAAGATGGGCGATACGATCACCGACGCGCGCCAGCCGGCGCCGGCGTTGCCCGGGTTCAAAGAGGTGCATCCGATGGTGTTCAGCGGCATCTATCCGATCAACACCGCGGATTACGAACATCTCAAAATTAACATGGCCAAACTCCAGCTCAACGATTCCGCCTTCGTTTATCAGGCGGAAACCAGTGTGGCGCTGGGGTTCGGCTTCCGCTGCGGGTTCCTCGGCCTGTTGCACATGGAAATCGTGCAGGAACGGCTGCGGCGCGAATACAACATGGACATTATCGCCACGTATCCAAGCGTGGTTTACCGGGTGACGTTGACCGACGGCACCGTGCAGGAGGTGGACAACCCCATGTTCCTGCCGGAGCCGAATTACATCGCGAAAATCGAGGAGCCGATGGTGAAGACGTTTATCATGTGTCCGAACGAAAACATCGGCGACATGATGGCCCTCGTATCCGAGAAACGCGGTCTCCTTGACCATACCGAGACCTTGGACCCGCGCCGGGTGATGTTGACGGCTTTGGTGCCGTTGAACGAAATCCTGATTGATTTCCATGACCGCATCAAAAGCATGACCCGCGGTTACGGCTCGATGGACTATGAGCACGCGGATTACGCCGAGGCGAAGATGGTCAAACTCGATCTGCTGGTGAACGGGGAATCCGTGGACGCCTTTTCCTGCATTGTGCATCGCGACAAGGCGGAGAGCCGGGGGCGGGCGTTGGCGGCCAAATTGAAGGAGGTCATTCCACGGCAGCAATACCAAGTCGCCATCCAGGCCGCCATCGGCGGCAAAGTCATTGCCCGGGAAACGGTGAGCGCCTTGCGCAAGGACGTAACCGCCAAATGCTACGGCGGCGACATCACGCGCAAACGCAAGCTGCTGGAAAAACAGAAGGAAGGCAAAAAGCGGATGAAAGCGGTCGGCTCGGTCAACATCCCGCAAGAGGCCTTCATCGCAGTTTTGAAAACGTAGGCCGGATTTATGTTTATTCTCCGCTGGTTCTTATCGAAAACCGTGCGCGAAGCCACGACCACGCGCCGCCACGTTGAACGGCTGTTGCGCGCCGGTAACCGCCGGCGCGGACAAGGTCCGGTTACGCCAGCAAATGGAGAATCTGGAGAAGGTCGCCAACAAGTGGTTCAAACCGTATCCGTTTCCCGGCTGGCGCGAAAACGTCGAGGTATTGCTGGTCGCCCTGGCGGTGGCCATGGCCATCCGCACCTTTTTCCTGCAACCCTTCAAAATTCCGACCGGCTCCATGCAACCCACCTTGTTCGGGGTGACTTCGCAGAATCTGAAGGAGCATCCGGAATTCGTACGGCCCACCGGCTGGGCCCGGGTGGCGGAATGGTTTGCCGGGGTTTCGTACGTCCACCTCACCGCCAAAGCCAGCGGCCCGATCCAACGCGTCGAACCACCATTACGTTTGTTGATATTCAACATCAAACAAACCATTTGGATCGGCGGTGTGCCGCATGTCCTCTGGTTTCCGCCTGATTGCGGCCAGGTGGACATCGCCACCCGGGCGGGCCTTCGGCCGGGCGATGTCTGCCAGCGCGGCGACGAAGTCATCAACGTGCGCGTCCAGAGCGGCGACCATTTGTTCGTGGACCGTTTGACCTACAATTTGCGCGCGCCCAAACGCGGCGAAATCATCGTGTTTGAGACGGCGGGCATTCAAGCGCTGCCGCAGGATCAATTTTACATCAAGCGTCTGGTGGGTTTGGGCGGTGAACGGGTGCAAATCGGCGAGGACCGGCATTTGATCGTTAATGGCGAGCGCTTGGACGCCGGCACGTCGCATTTTGAAAATCTTTATTCGTTTGACCCGCAACAACCGCCGCAGGACAGCCGGTATTCCGGCCATGTGAACGGACCGCTCCTGGCGCCGCTGTTTTACCAGAATCCCGGCGGCGTCGAAATCAAGCCCCACAGTTACATGGTCATGGGCGACAACACCGTGAACAGCAAAGATTCCCGGGAATGGGGCGATTTTCCCGCGAAGAACGTCATTGGCAAGAGCTACTTCGTTTATTGGCCAATCACCGAACGGTTTGGCTGGGGACACCGTTAATCCGCAAAACGACCGCTGACTTTGACCAGCAGCGGGTCGCGCGTAGCACGTAAAAATCTCTTTTTCCCCACGAAACCAGATCAAACCTCTCGGAACATCCGGCGGTAATTATATCATTACAATGATTGTTATATTCAATAAAGAATCCGGGGTCAGCGTTGGTAGAGCGCCACGTATTGCGCCGCCGTTCGCGCCCAGGAAAAATCGGCGGCCATGGCGTTGCGGCGGTATTGCCGCAGCAGGCTTGGGGTGCGGTAAAGAGCCAAGGCTTTGCGGATACCTTGGGCCAACGCGCCGGCGCTGTATTCGTGGAATTTGATCCCGTTGGCCCGGGCAACGGATTCGTTGGCGTCAATCACACTGTCATCCAGTCCGCCGGTAGCGCGAACGACGGGAATCGTGCCGTAACGGAGGCTGTACATCTGGTTTAGTCCGGACGGCTCGTAGCGCGACGGCATCAAATAAATGTCGCACGCCGCCTCAATGCGATGCGACAAACCCTCGTCGAAGCCAATGCGGATGGCGACTTTGTCCGGATGCCGCCGATGCAGTTGTCTCAGCGCGTGCTCGTAAGCGGCGTTGCCGCTGCCCAGTAAAACATATCGCAGGGGCGCGTGCAGCATTTCGTGCAGGGCCGGAATCAGGATGTCGAGGCCTTTTTGTTCGGCCAGACGCGTGACCGTGCCGAATAACGGCATCGGCGGGGACGCGGGCAG
>MWDV01000303.1 GCA_002070715.1 Verrucomicrobia bacterium ADurb.Bin118 | reverse complement strand
CGCTGCAACCGGTTTAATTTTCTGCCGAATGCAATCCACCCGTGCCCGCGCGGAAGGCAACCGCCATCCGTTCGGGATCTTCCGGCACTGCCCGGGCGCCGCCGTGTTGCAACGCATATTCGACAGCGCCCCGGCACCCCGGCGGCACAAAAGCCCTCGGGCGTTGCCGGCGCCCGCAGAAGCACCCGATGAAACCTCGCCTTCCGGGTGGGTTAACGGCCCGTTAAACCACCGTTCGCGCGGCGGAGAAGGGGCGGCAGAGGGCGCTGAACCGCACTGGCAAACGCTTGCGCACCTTTGCGCCCGAGGCCAAGGGGCCCAGCAAAACTTTGTTGCAGGTGCAACAAAGAACTGAACGAGGGTGTAGCTCGGTTGGCGGACGGGGGGTTCGGCCGGTCGGTTGACGATTTTCCGCCCGTAGAAACGCGGGCGGCACTCAACACGCCCCCAGGCTTGCCTGAAACCTGGGTGGGCCCGGGCGGAGAAAACGCCAAGCGCATGGGCGACGCGATTTCCATGTCCGCTCCGTTTTTGAAAGCCGGCGGTAATTTTGCACAAAGAAACCGACGGTTTACCCTGTCGATGGAGATCAGTCGCTTGCCTGCCTGCTGATAGAGGGTCTGTTGCTTGCCCAGGCGCATCATTGGATTGCGGATTTTTTAATCGGCAATCCACAAGCTACAATCCGCAATCGGCAATCCACATTCCGCTCATTCCATCTCCACCTTTACCCGGTAAAAGCCGGTGTCGTCTTTGGTGACAAAAAACAGGTGTATGGGTCCTTCCGTTGTGTGACCTGTAGCCACCTCCTTCTCAGGCTGCAGCAGGGTTGGACGGTACAGGACACTGTATGGCCGGTTATCCTCATAGGCGCAGCGGAAGGTCAGGTAGAAGCGCCCGCGATTGTACTCAACTGCGGTAATGGCCAGCTCACCGATCCAGAGGAAGCCGCCCGGGAGATCGCCATTTGTCAGCGCCTGCCAGTTGGCAAGATCAGTAAAGTAATCCCACCACTCCTCCAGCTTGTGCATGCGCTCGTAGTGCGGAGCGACGTTACAGATCAATACGCTATAGCTGGATGGTATCCGGGGCAGGGTGATAGCGGTTTCACCGGCGGTCAGTCCGGGCGGCACATCGCCTGTGGCCATATCAACCGGCGGCTCAAAGGCGCCAGTATCATCCAGGGTAAAGAGGAATGATTCGGGGTGGAGCAGGGGATTGTCCGAGCGGCTCTGGAAGGCTGTCAGTTGGTCGCGGCCACACTCAAAGGTAGGCAGGTTGTAGTTGCCCGCAGCAGAGGACATGATCCGGCCTGACTTGATCCAGACATAATCCCTGCCCGGCTCATCCGTACGGAGAATTGTGCCGGCTCTTATACCACGCCTGGTGGCCAGGGCGCAGAGGCTCTCAAGTCCGGTTGGCGTCGTGGCCGAGGCGCCAAGAAACTCTCCGGTGGTTGAGCAGCCGTTGTCGGTAAAGAAGAGCACGGTGCCTGATGGCAGCGGGGTCAGGGCAACAATAGAAAAGTCCCGGCGCCCTGATTGCATGCCACCACTACTCGCCTCAGGGGCGCCCCAGCCCAGGATCACAATGGCACCCGGGGCCAGCATCTCTGGTGACTGGCAGACGACCGTGAGGGTTGCGCTTGCTGTTACTCCCCATCGGTTGGTTGCGATAAAGGCAAGCTCATTCAAGCCCTCCACCAAGGGGACCTGCGTCTGCCACTCGGTCTTTGCCGGGAAGGTGCCCTGGAGGCCATTGGCGCCAAACCACTGGATATCGCCCACCACAAAGCGGTTGACACTGCCTCCCACATCAATCTGATCCACTTGGTTGGAGGTGGCAATAAAGGGGGTGACAGGCTCAAGGATGGTGATCGCGGGGTCATCAGTTTCACGGATGATGGTAACGGTATCACTCGCCCATCGGCCGGCCACATTGGTGCCACTGATGGTGATCACATTGTTGCCGGGAGCCAACGGGGCCAAGACCCTCCAAGTGCCTTCCTTCATGCTAATTATTGGGGTTATCCCTTGGTTGTCGAACAACGAGTTGTGGTAATACAACCTTCCGGCGATATTGGTATAGGTGCCACTCAACGGCAGCGAAGTCACCTCGAACTCAACGTTCGTGGTGGCGGGGGTTCCAGGATGGCTACCGCCGGCACAACCGGGTTATGATTGGCCAGCAGGTTGACGGTAAAGGTTGTGTGCTCCAGGTCATTGCAGGTAATCACCAATCGGGCATCATTAAAAGCAGCCAAAGCACCCTCAGGATCGAAGTTAAGGGTATAGCCACTGGTTGAGCTGCCTTGGGCCAGATCAAAGTCAGTACCATTGGGGGTGGTCAGCGAGAAGGCCCCGGCATCACTCCCCTCCAGGGTCATGGATTTGACATGCAGGATGCTCAGTGCCTCGCCCAGCAGGTTGTCCATGACAAGCGGGAAGCTCACGGGGGCCTCCAACCCCAGAAAAGAACCGAGGTTAACGGTGTCATCATCTTCAACCGCGCGCCCATTGAGGCTCACGGTGAGGGTCGGAAAACGCACATCCAGCAACAGGGTGGGGCGGCTTGATTCGGTTCTAAACTCACGGGCACAGAAGACATGGTTTTTACCGCCGAGGTTTTCTTTGGCGATCAGCAGGGTTATCCGGGCATCGGGGTTCTCTGCACTATAGCCATAGGCAGGTCGCCGTCCGGCCCCCCATTGCAGATATTTATAGAGATCACCCACCATATAAAACATTGTGCCTCCTGTACAATAAACGCTGGCCAGAAGCCTGACCCCATCGCCGGCAGGATATTGAGCAGCGCCATGGTAACAAACTGGCCAAAGTGGATCACTCTGACTGGTGGTGTCTTCATTCCAGCTTGAGTCATTGTTGTTGGTGGTATCGGTAAAGCCGTAGAGTCTAAATGTATGGCCGCTGCTGTCGGTAATGCCGATGCTGAAAGTAGCATCTTGAATGTACTGGTCACGGATATCGCAGCCACCAAAGTCAGACAGGTCAAAGAGAAACATCGCCTTGCGGTTCCATTGGTGCGTTTCGTCATTGGCGGCAACATATACTATGCCGTCCGTCTGATTCTGCACGTCATACGCTCCATACCCGTTCAGATCCTGGATGGCAACCTGTTGCAGTTGGGTTGCCGAGGCCCCGGAAACCAGGGTTGAAAAAACAGCAACCGATAGCCTGTGCCGCAGCACATCAATCACCGATTTCCCAACACGTTTCATAATGCACCTCCAACTACTTTTCAGTTCACTAGCTCCGACCAAGAATACTGCGGCATTTCCGATTTTAATGTACCATGCTGAAGGCCATAATGCAAGAAAAAAATAAACCCTAACCCGGATATTCCATCCGAGCTGGGCGAGACGGATTTGAGGAGCAAAGCGGAAGTGGATTGGCTTTGGGGGGGGGGGCGCGAGGCCGTGAGGGTTTGCGCCGGAAAGAATCCAGCCGCAAAAGAACCCAAAGATCGGAAAGCTGTTCAACGACAGTAGCGTTATGGGCGCAGGGTGGACGAAGGGAGGGGGCCGGGTGGTACCGGTTTCTTTTGGGGAAAAACTTGAAAAACGGATCCGCAGATGGCGCAGATTTTTCCGGCAGTGCGGTGGCGTGAAGCGGTGAAATCTGTGGATGAATGATGCCGCCCCGAACGGGGCTCAATCGGATATGGTCGGCGGTGGCTACAGAGATGCCGCGCCTACGGTGCTCCAGCAGCAGGCGAGGGAATGGGGACAGGGTGGAACCTGTCCCTCCCAGAAAAGGATTATGGCCGGTTTAAGGACGCTTTACGGGCGGGCCTCGATCAAGGCCACGCGACCATCGAAATCGGTGGTCAACACCCGGTGAGCGTTCAATGGGACCACGGTGTTCATCACGCCGGTGCCCAGCTTGTGCTGCCAGCGGACCGCGCCCGTCCGCGCGTCCAGCGCGAATAATAATCCGTTCTTGGTGCCGTAGAACAACACGCCCTCCTTCTCCACGAGCATTGCGGAATTGATGTCGTAACCGAATTTCGCGTTGGTGGCCCACACTTTCTCCGGCTGATCCGGCCGGGTGGCAAACGCGTAGAAGAAATCGTTCATGGCCCGGACATAGAACCGCTCGCGGTCCTCGGACAGGCCGATGGATTCGCGCACCACATAATCGCCAGTGCGCCAGATTTGCCGGCCGGTGCGCGCCTCGAGGGCGGTCATTTTACGGTCGGGTGCCACGATGAACACCTTGCCGTGCGCGGTCACCGGCCAGACGGCGGCCGGTGATAGTAACGTGCCCGGTTTGTCCCCGTGCCAGGACCAGACCAATTGGCCGGTGCGGGTGTCCAGCGCGTAGAGGCAACAACTCCAGGCGCCGAAGATGACTTTTTGGTCATGCACCAGCGGACGAGTTTCCACAAAACCCTCCACGCCGTCGTATTCCCAGAGCAACCGGCCATCGGCCAGATTCAACGCGCGGAATTTGCCTTCGCTGGACCCCACGTAAACCACGTCCCCGGCGATCCGCGGGCAGGCCACAATGGGCCGGTCCGTCTGGTGCTTCCACCGGAGCCGACCGTTCGCGGCGCGCAACGCATACACACCGCCATCCGCCGAGGCAAAGACCACGGTGTCGCCCGCCACATCCGGGGTTGTATAGACGGCGTCCTGCGTTTTGAATTGCCAACGAATCTTGCCTGAGTTCAGGGCGAAAGCGTACACCGTGCCGGAGGCGTCTCCCACGATGGCGAGCTGCCGCCAGAGCGCCGGCGTGGAGGCGATGGTGAATCCGGTAACATGTTGCCATCGCGGACGCACGTGGGGATACGCCTGGTTCACGCTGTAATCGGGACGGGGATACCGGTTGGTGTCGCCGGTGTAATCCCGAGCGCCCAGGGCGACGGTGTGCCACGGATGACCGGTGGTTCGCCCGTGAATATGTTCGGAAAAGGTCATCGCATTTTCCGTCACATCCACCACCGTGAATCCGCCCGCCGGTTGGCCGGCGCGCAGATTGGAGCGGCCCATCACACCCGGCAAGCCTTCGTAGTTCATTTTGCGATTGCTATGGCCGTGCCCGACCAACACGACCTGGGTATTAACCTTTTTCAAACGATCCACGACTTCGAACCAGTTGGCGATGCCGTCATCCAGCGGATAATGGGTGATGAAAACAATGGGCTGCCGGGGCGCCGGCAGTTGGGCGAGCGTTTCGTCCAGCCAGCGCAAATCCTGCGGCGCGAAATGGCCGTCGCCCATTTTCATCAGCGGCCCCTGGTGCATGCCAATGAACCGGTAGCCGCCGTGGTCAAACACAAACCGGTCCGCGCCGAACACCCGGGGAAAATCGGTGGCGCCGGACTCGGACCATTTGGTGTCGTGATTGCCGGGAATGAGGTGATACGGGACTTGCAAATCCGCGAGGATGTCCTTGACCAGGGTGAGTTGCTCCCGGGAGCCGTATTCCGTGATATCCCCGGAAAGCACCACAAATTGCACCCCGGGCAGGGCGTTCAGATCGCGCACGGCGGCGCGGAGATCCTCGGCGGCGTTGGCCGAGCCGACGTGGGTATCGCTCAGCCAGGCGAAACGGAAGGCGTCCGCCGCCCGCAAACCGGGCGGGAACAGCAGGACGGTAAGACCGAGCAACAGGGTGAGGGTAAAGGCGCGCCGCGATCCGCGGATGGCCGGAGAAAGATACCGATTCATGGTGAATAATTCAGCTGCCAAGTTGCGGATCGTGATGATCCGCAGTGTTCTCCAAGATTTTCCGGAGGAACCGCCGGGGATGCAAGGGCGATTCGCTTAAATTTTGAACGGCGCTGGCGGGATCCCGTCCATCGCACAAGCGAAATCCGCTCGGACATTCCCCCCGGAGGTTTTCTCACAAATAGCTGCTGCCGTTAATAGCCTGAAACACGAATCCGCAGATAACACAGATTTCACAGATTTTTTCCGATGCTGAATCGGCGTCAATCGGTGAAATCTGCGGATGAAAGATGCCGCGCCACCGGCACTCCATCAGCAGAAGAGGGAATGGGGACAGGGTGGAACCTGTCCCTCCCAAGGAATCAGAGTAACTGGCGCAGGAAGGCGATTTCTTTTTGCAGAATTCCGGCGCGTTCGGCCTCGGGAAAGCGGCCGAGCGATTCGTTTTCCACACAGAGGTCGCCCTGATACCGGGCCCGGCGCAGAATCGCCACCACCCGTCCGAAATCAATGTCGCCGGCGTACACCGGACAGCAACGCTTGCCGTATTCCCAGCCCATCTCCCGCTGGATATTCCGTTTTTCCTCCGGATACGCGATGCTCTTGCAATGCGTGTGCCAGACGAGCGGCGCGAAGCGTTCGTAGATCTGGTAAACCTTGTCCAACGGATGCCCCCACCAATAGAGATTGGCCGTGTCGAGCGTGATGCCCAGGCGTTTGGACCCGACGCCCGCGATCAACTGTTCCATGAAATCGGGGTCGTTCGTCACTTTGCCGTGGTTTTCAATGCCGAACCGCACCTTGGATTTCGGGGTGGCCGCGCACAGGGCCTTGCCCGCCTTAATCGCAAACGGCAGAAATTCCTCCGGCTTCAACTTGCGCGGCACCACATCAATGCGCACCGTCTTCACCCCCAGCCGTTCGGCGGCCTGCACCGTGCGGGTGGTCATCGCGATTTCCTGGTCCAGGCGGCTGTCGAACTGGTTGTGCATGCAAAACGCGCTGATGCGGCAACGGTGCGCCCGCAGATCGGCCCGCAGCTCGGCAATGCCTTGCGGCGTGGCGATGCTGTAGGTTTTGCCCGGCGCCACCAGACTGGGCAGCGCGAGGTCGTCGTTCAAATCCGCCTCGAAACAATCCGCGCCGATTTGCTTCAACGCAGCCCAACTATCCGTCGGGTTGACGAATTTCAAATGCACATCGCGGCAGCCCACGCCCCACTTCCGGGGCGCGGCCCCGGCCCGGGGGGCCAGTCCCAGGGTGCCGGCGACCAAGGCCGCGGCGGCGGTGCTTTGGAGAAAATGACGGCGGGTGATTTCGTTCAGGTTATTCATGTGGTGTATTCGACGTTGTCGTGGTTGGAGGTCATCAAAAAAGTCAGGAGAAACAAACGGTGGCGGCACACAGCATTCAACTCAGGGACCGGGTTAAGGCTTCCAGAAACGCGCGGGCTCGCCGGGCCGACGCCAGCACGCGCGCCCGGTCGCCGCTTTCGAGGCATTCGATCAACAGCGGGCCGCGGGTAAACCCGCCCCGCGTCAACTGGGCCATCAAACCCGGCCAATTCACCTGCCCGTCGCCCGGGGTGAGGGCGATGTCCCGGGGCGCGCGGAAATCCTTGACGCTCATCCCCACGACCCAGCCGGCCACATCGGCGGCATCGGTCACGGGGTCGCGTTGTCCCTCGGAGTAAAACAGGATGTTACCGGGGTCATACCAAATGCGGAAGTTCGGATGCCCGACGCGGGCCACGCCCTGGCGGCAGGCGGCGCCGGTGGCCACAAACCCGCCGTGCGGCTTCAGGCTCAGCCCCACCCGTTGGGTGGCCGCGTAATCGCAACAATCGGCGATCACTTGGAAATAGGCGGCGGACAAATTCGCGTCCGGCACGCCGGCCAA
>MWDV01000302.1 GCA_002070715.1 Verrucomicrobia bacterium ADurb.Bin118 | reverse complement strand
TCACGATCCCGTTCCGCTCTACTACGAGTTCAAATCCATCCACGGCGACGTGGTCGGCTGGGAGTATTTGAACCGTGGCGGGCGCGACTGGAAGGTCAAGGTCACCCGCACGGGCGCGTCACAAGGCCGCGACATGACCCAGGTGGCCACCCTGCTCGATTTGCGCAACGTGAACCCCCAGGAATGGAGCAAGGTGGTGTTCCATCGCTACGCCATGATGGAAACCGGCACGGTCATGGAGTTGATTGCGAAGGAGGAGCCGGCCACCATTCACGACATTTTCAAAAACAAATTCGCCGATAAACATACCTGGACCGGCCAGCAAAAAGCGCCCGGTGAATACGTGGTCCACATCAAAAAAATCGCGGCGAGTGGTCTGGGCGAGGAAGGCTTTGCCGTGGTGAACGAAATGGATTTCCGTCCCTATCCGCCCGCCCAACGGCACGACATGTTTTATCGCGCGTTCGCGGACATCAAACCGGGCGAAGCGTTTGAATTCATCAACGACCACGATCCCAAGCCGTTGTATTACCAAATGGAAGCGGAGAGCAAAGAGCCTTTCCGTTGGGAATATTTGGAATCCGGCCCGGACGATTGGAAGGTCCGGGTGACCAAAATCAAGTCCGCCTGAAATAAAAACGCGGACAGCACCCCGGAGCGGCCTGCCGCCCAAGCGTATTCTCCCCGCAATCCCATGCCGTGATGGCGGCCTCGCCGGCGCGCATCCTGGGCATGCCGGTTTTGTGGTTCCACTACCGGTTCCGAGCGTTTCCATCAAACCTGTAGCGATGTCTTCGCCGGCAACCCCTCTCCCCATCCCTCTCCCCATCCGATGGGGAGAGGGGGGCCGTCAGGCCGGGTGAGGGGTCGGCGACCCGTTGGTCGCCACATTATTTCCGGAACCGCTTTAATCCTCCGCGACGGTCAGTTGAATCGTGCAGCCTTTGCTCCCGTTCTGGCTCACCAGCACGTTGCAATGCCGTCCGTCCTTGGTGGCGGCCAGCATGGAACTATCGCCCATGTTCATCGTGGTCTCGATCGTCCAGCCTTCCGCTTTCAGCTTGTCCTGATACTCCTGGAACACTTCCGCCACCCTCCGCGGCAGATCCAGATGCAAAACCTGGGCCTTGTCCTGCGTCGCGGCCATATACGGCACCGCCCCCTTCAAGACGGGAACATCCTTGGGAAACGTGTCCGGGATGGTGACACCGCTGGCGTTTCCCACCATGGTCATTGTGCCGCCTTCGCCTTTGAATTCCATCCGCACATCCTTGCCGGACCGCGTGACCTCCATCTGCCCGTCCTCGGTCTTGAACGTGCGCTTCTCCTTGCAACCACTGGCCGCCACCAGAAGCCCGCCCAGCACCGCGATCAAAAACATTTTCATAAAGTCAGTCTGATTTTGTTGTTTAATTAAACTCAAGTTCAATCCCAGTCTAGCCGCAGAAACCCCGCTGTCAATTCGCCGGCGCGGGAACGCGCGACCTGCGGGGAAACCGGCCTCAACCCGCCGTCACCGGCACGAGGGTCATCGTGTCGTTGCCGAAAATATCCACCACCTTCACCGCGACGGTGTACCGCCCGGGCCGGGGATACTCGTGCGCGGCGCTGAGCAACTCCAACTCCCGGCGCTTGCGGGTGCGGAAACTCTGCCATTCGTTCTCGAAAATGTACGCGCCGGTCCAGCGCTCCTCGAATTCCACAAACTCCTCCCCGGCCTGCACCACCCCCGGCAACGCCCCTTCCACGCCCATCTGTTTGGGCACTTTAATAATCTCTTTGCGGCTCTGGTAATCGAAATCCACCGCCCAGTAATCCACCCAGTCGGTCCACTGCTTCGTGAGGATGTCCTTCGTGACGACACCCTGTTTGTCTTTGGCGAGCTTGACCAGCTTGCCGTTTTCGCAGACCACCTCGCTCTTGCCGGCCTTCAACCCGGCGGCGATGGCGTCCACCAAGCCTTGCGTGTAATACACCGAGAAATCCGTCAGCTCCACCGCCACCCGCAACTTGTGTTTCGCGTCGTACCGGGGCGTGGCTTCGATGTAGCTCACGTCGTGAAAACGCACCTGGCCTTTCTCGACGGCGCGTTTGTCGAACACCTCCGGGGGAATGGTTTTCGGGGCGAGATCAATGCCCTTCTGTTTCGCCTCGTCCAGCGCGGCGGGGAACAGCCCCATCTCAAATTCAAACGCCAGCACGTCCACCCGCGACGCGCCCCGCTTGCGACATTCGGTGACGACTTCCTCCACGAACAACCGTCCGACCGGCAGATTGATCGGGCCGACGACCACCAACCGGCCGCCCAGCTTGCCGTGGAAGAAACCGTCGTCGCCCGTGCGGCCCGCGCCCGACAACGGCTCGGCGCGATAGGCTTTGAGGATCAACTCCCGGAACTCGCGTTCTTTTTTCGCCAGCGCCTGTTCCTTCTTCTTGCCGGTCAGGCGCGGGGAAACGTTGAGGTAGGCCTGCCGCTCGTAGCGGCCGAGATTCAAGACCTCGAACGCGCGGAACGGCTGGCCCGCCGCCTTCAACTCGCGCTGGACGCCGATGAGCCGTTTGCGCGTGGTGTGGATGGCGAACTTGCCGAGGTCGGTGGCGATCCATTTGCGGCCCAGCTTCTCCGCCACCGCCGCCGTCGTGCCGCTCCCGCAGAAAAAGTCCGCCACCAAATCCCCTTCGTTGCTGCTGGCGCGAATGATTCGCTCAAGCAATGCTTCCGGCTTTTGCGTGGGGTAAGCCAAGCGTTCCACGCCCTGCGGAGATACCGGCAACACGTCGGTCCAGATGTCCTGCAACGCAACGCCCGGCATCTCGTCGAGATAGCGCTTGTATTGCGGCATTCCGCCTTCGCGGAAATCGATGCGATTCTCCGCGACGAGACGATCCATTGCCTGTTGTACCGTCTCTTTCGGCTGGAGTCCCAATGCCCAATGCCTACCGGCTGCTGGCCGCACGGTGGACTTTCCTATCTTCAGAGCGCCACCAGAATCTCCTTGGCGCGGGCCGGCAGCAGTCAAGTCGCTCAACCGGTATCTTCTTCCAGTGCCGGCTTCGACGTGCTTGTAGAAATCCTGAATGTAGCTTTCATCGTAAGGAGCGAACTGCTGATTCCACGTGAAGTGCTCGCCGCGACTGTAGAAGTAAATTGTTTCGTGGATTCTGCCGAATTGTCCGATGCCCTCGAATGCTCCGCTCTTAGCTGATTGCCTTTTCCAGATTAGCTCGTTGACGAAGTGATCTTTCCCAAATACTTCGTCGAGTGCTTGTCGAATAAAGCCGGTAACCCGCCAATCGCAATGGACATAGATGCTGCCTTCGTCGTGGAGGAGGTCGCGCATGAGGAGGAGGCGTTCGTAGATCATGGCGAGGAAGGAATCCGCGCCGCGCCCCCAGGTGTCGCGGTAGGCGATTTGTTCGAGGAGGTTGGGTTCTTTGTGGAAGGTTTCGCCGCCGATCGCGATGTCCATGGAGAAATCCGCGCCGACATCGAAGGGCGGGTCAATGTAGATGAGCTTGAGGCCGCCGGCGTCCTCGATCTGGCGGCGGAGCGCGCCGCTTTTGAGCGAGGCGAGGATGAGTTTGTTGTCGCCCCAGATCAGTTTGTTGGTCCAGCCCTTGAGTTGCCGGCCGCGGGTGTCGAGGGCCAGTTCGTCGGCGTCCGCTGGTTCCGGGCGCGGTTCGTCAATGTGTTCCAGCGTTTGGAAGGGGAGGACGATGTTGCAGACTTCGCGGGTTTTGCCGCTCCAGACGAGTTCCACCTCGCGTTTGTCCGCGAAGAGCAGGAAGCGGTATTTGTCCGGCAGCGGTTTGCCGCGCTGGATCAGCGCGATGAGATCGCGCTTCTCGGCGTCGGAGAGTTCGTAGCGGTCGGGATCGTGCGGTTTGGGCATGGGGCATCATTCGGCTGGGGGGACCGCTGAGCGGCGGGTAGCAACGATCGCATCAAGTTTCTCCTCGATTTCAGCGCGAATATCCCTGGCGAGTTCGGAGGGTTCAATCAGCTTGGCCAGTTCATGGTAGTTCCGTTTGAACAAGAGCTGTTTCAGGCCGATGCGCTCGTAGAAGTTCTTGAACAGAGGATCCAGGAAATCGTCGGTGACTTTGATATCAGGCGACCACGGGGGTGGTTTGTTGGTCACCCGGAGGGCGTTTTCCAGTTCGGCAACACACTGGCGCATGAGATCGGCGCGCCGGCCGGCTTCGGCGCGACCAAAGAGGTCGTCGGGCTGGTCGCGGCGGGCGAAGCGGTCGAGGACCTGCGGGGTCACGAGATAATTTTCAATCTCGCGCCGCGACCAACAGAGCATTTGCAGGCCGGGGGTGGATTCCGGAGCAGCCGTCAGGCGGTCAAAAAGGGCGAGACCGACCAGGTTGGGCTTGGCTTCACGCAGACCATGAAATACGTCGCGGGCGTGGTCGGGAATGTTGGTTTTGACGTAATGGACGGGGGGTTCGTCGAGGATTGCGGCGGCGGGGTGATCAAGTTTCCGCGCCAGCGAGCGGAGGATCGCGAGATCGGTTGAGCCTTCGACAAAGAACATCCAACCGTTGTTCTCGGCGAGGTAGTAGAGATCAAAGGGAATGCTCTTGAGCGATTTGGCGGCCTGACTTTTTTGGCGATTATCGAGCCGGTGCGGTTTGCCGACGAAGGCGACAACGACATCGCGCTCCGCGGCTTCATTGAGGACGACTTCCGAATGGCTGGCGGCGATGATTTGACTGCCTTGGGCGGAGGCCACGTCGGTGAGCAAATTGTAGATTTTGCGTTGGCGGATGACTTCCAAGTGAGCGTCGGGTTCGTCCAGCAGCAACGCACTGCCGGGGTTTTGGTAGAGATATGCCAGGAGCAGCAGCGTCTGTTGAAAGCCGCGACCGGCGGAGGAGAGATCCAGCACCAAGCCGTCGGGTTGCTCATACTGCATGCGCAATTCGCTCCGTTCAGGAATGTATTGCGGAGCGAGCAGTTTGACGCGGAACAGTCGCTCAATGTGGGCCGTCAACTCCTGCCACGAACTTTGATCTGGGGCGGAATGGACGCGATGGCAGAGGTTGCGGAGGACCTCGGCCGTGCGGCCTTCGCCAATCAGAACCCCAATCTCACCGGGCTCTTTGCGGAATTCCTCGGCAGCCAAACCGGACATCGGCGGCAGGTAGGCGACCCGCGTATTGAGCGCCCATTCCAGGAGGCGGTCACGGGCTTCTTTGTTTTCCGGCCAAGCTAAGGCGCGGCAATAGAAAGATTCCTCGTTGGCATAGTCAAACTCCAGGCCGAAGGACCATTCTTTGCCTTCAGAAACGCCGTCCACCGTGATATTAAATTTTATGTTGTTGGTCTTTGGCTTGCCACCGACTTGCTTCACGTCACGCACGTGCAGGTCGCGCCAGAGCAAACGGGAGCTTGGAATCGGAATGGAAATCAGATCGCGGCGGTTAATCGTGACGCCCGTACGTTCTTTGGCGCGGCTTTCCTTGCGCTTGTCCGCCCACTTGCGCAGGCCAAGATCCCAAAGGGTGAGCGCTTGCAACGCCGTCGTCTTGCCCGAGTTGTTTGGCCCAATGAAAACGACCGCCTCAGCCAGTGGCACTTCGGCGCGCACCAGCTTTTTGAAATTGGTGATGGTCAGTTTCGTGAACATGGCTGGATTCTATTTATCCTCCCGGGCAATTGCGAGCCCCACGGATTCAACCCCGGACAGGGGCTGCGGGCGGTAATTTGTTCGGGCGCCTGAAAGGGGAGGCCGCGGTTGCCGACTGCGTGGGTGTTGCCGCTCCCGACCCGTTTCACCTTGCGTTTGTCCGCGACGAGCCGACGGCGGTATTTGTCCGGCAGCGGTTTGTCGTGTGAGATCCGCGCAATGAGACCGCGTTTCCCGGCGTCGGGGAGGTCGGAGCGATCGGTTTCAGGTGGTTGGAGCATGGCAAGTTAGTGCCTAATTCATTACTCGGTTTCTGGTTTTACCCTCTCTCTTACCCTCTTTTAAGGGTAATACCCCTTCTTTTGCCACCGCGCCCCGGGGCCGCGTCCGAGACACTCGACTTTGCCATCCCTTCGCAGGTTGTGGAGAAGCAACTGGATTGTTTCCCGGCTGACACGGGGACAAGTTCGCTCCAAGTCATTTACCGTGAAGGGCGCGGTACTCGCCTCAATCGCCCCCAGCACCAATGCGGTTTTCTCGCCCTTGGCGCTTTCGATGATGGCGTGTTCGCGCAGCGCTTTCAATTTCTGAGGCGATTGTTTCAGGAACAAATCCTGTTTCCCGCGCGCCTCGCCGAGATCGGCGAGATACCAGGTCACGGAAGCCGGTACGCTGGTCAATCCACCATGGAATTGTTTCAACGTCATCATGGCTTATACTCCGTGAAACTCGCCGCCAGCGCCGCGAAGGTTTTTGGCTGGTGTTCCTCGAAGCCCAGTTGATCCACGAACACGAAATCATATCGCGGGCCGTTTTCCTCCGCTTTCGTCGCGTCCTCACACCACTGTTTCAGCCGCGCCATCTTTTGCGGCAGGTCAAGCTCTTCCCGGCCTTTGGTTTCGACAATCCAGATTGTTCCATCCGCCGTGCGCACAATGAAATCCGGGAGGTAGTTGGCAAGGTCGCCGTTGGCTTTGACGTAATCGAGCTTGAAACCGACAGCGGTGTAGTTCTTGGCGAATGACACCACGTCCGGCGCCGCTTCGAGAAAGGCCGCGAACCGCAGCTCGAAGCCACCGGAATGCGGTTCGCCGACGACCTTGCTGAAGATAGATTTGTCGGGCGTCAGGTATTGCCGGTATTCCGTGCGGAAGGGCCGCGTATCGCGCAGCCGGATCCAGTCTTCGATGCGGGAGGCGCCGGATTCTTGAATGGTCAGCGCGTTGATGGCGGTCTTGAACGCGTCGTACAGAATTTTGCCCGCCTCCGGTTCGGACAAATTGCGGAGGACGACCGGATCTTCCAGATTCACGGGCGCGGGCGTGAACAGATGTTCGCGCATGAAGGTCTTCACTTTGCCGTAGAGCACGTCGTAGCCGCCGACCAGCCGCAAGTCCCGCAGCAGTTGGCGGGCAAAAAAAGCAACCACCGACCGGTAATCGGCCACGCCGGCGCCGTCGAGTTCCACAGTGTGATCAATTTCATCATCCAGCATTCGCTTGAAAACGATCTGGCGCGTTTCTTCGGGCGTGAACGGTTGGAGCGTCAGCGTCTGATTCCCCAGCCGGGCCGGGTCGAGGGCGTCGAGGTCTTGGTAAGCGCGTTGGTAGCGGCGGGTCAGTTTGGGCAGCGTGATGTCCAGCGCGTCGAGGTCCTTTTCCTGATCCACTTCGACGATGAGCGACTCGTGCCGCGGCACGCCGCCGCCCATCGGTGCGCGTTCCAACGTCACGCCCTCGGTTTCAATGGATTCGACGAAGTCCATGAACGCCGGCGTGCCCATCACGGAGACCGTCTCGCGGATATCGGTGCCGCGGTGCATGCGCCGCAAACCGCGTCCGAGGGTCTGTTCCGGCAGGATGTTGCTGGCCGCCGCGTAGGGACGCAGCCCCACAATGGTGGTCACGTTGCGCACGTCCCAGCCTTCCTTGAGCATGAGCACCGAGACGATGGCCTTGTAGCGGCTTTGCCAGGTGTCAATTGAGTTGGACGCCTTGCGCAACTCGCGCAGTTCCTCCTCCTTCTTCCCGGAAGCGGCCTCGGAGATTTCGCCGTTGTTCTTGGTGTGGATCACCAGCACCGCGCCCTGGAGTTCCGGGCAAATTTTTTGAAGATACTCGCCGACTTCGTCGCAGTTGCGTGTGTCGTCCGTCATCACGAAGAGGACGGCTTTTTTGCCGAGCTTTTCCTGTTCGGCGTAGCTCTGGCGCCACTCCTCGATGCCGAGCGCCAGATAATCGGCGTATTTTTCGGTGAAAATGGCGCTCTTGTGTTCTTGGAGTTTGGCCCGGCTGGGCGCGTCCGGCAGGACCGGGTGTTTCACCACGTTTTGATGAATCGCCTCCACCAGCGGATAATCGCAAATCGTCTGCACAAAGATGGCGCCGTCGTCGTGCCGCGGTGTGGCGGTCACGTCCACTTGCAACGCCAGCCGGCAATCCCGCTGCAACATCTGGTGATGAATGTCCTGAATGGACCGGAACCAGGCCATCCGTGGATCATGAATATGGTGGGCTTCGTCGTTGAAGACCACCAGCTCGTGGACGTTGCGGACAATCTCGCCGAGATCGGTTTTGCTGTCGGTCGTCCTGCCGACCGGCTTCGGACCAAACGGCGCGAGAAAATAGTTCCGCAGATCATCATCGGCCAGTGACGGCTCGCGCACCTCGCCGAGAAACACGCGGTGAATGTTCGTCAAAAAGATGTTGCCCGTCTCGCGGATCACCCGCACGTCGTCTTGAATGTGCAGCGTGACCTGAAAATCATCGCGCCAGTTCCGGCCTTCATGGCCGTTGTCCGGCAGGACCGGATCATTGAAGAAAATCTTCAGACCGTCAAAGTCGGCGCGCAACCGGTCGAGCACGATGATGTTCGGCGCGATGAGGAGGAAGTTCCGCGCCAACGTCGAATCCGGTTCGTACAATTTGTGAAAAAAGCTCCACGCCAGCAGCAGCGACAACACCTTGGTCTTGCCGGAGCCGGTGGCCATCTTCAGCACGTAACGCGGCCATTCCTCGGCAAACATCCCGGCGGACACCGCGCCTGACGCGTCGAAGCGCAACAGGTCAAACTTGTCGCGGGCTTGCCGGACTTCGTGGAGCCAGATCACCGATTCCACCGCCTCCCGCTGAGCGAAATAATACCGGAAGGGCGACAACGCGCCGTCGGCCGCTTCGATCAAATGCTCCATGTCAAACCACCACCGCAGCAGGGCCGCGGAGGTGGACGACGCCCCCGGATAACCGGCGGCGCGCCAGGCGAACACTTCCTGGCGGATCTTCGCCACGAGCGGCGGCAGCAATTTTTCGTAAGCCGTGCTGCGCAAAGCCTCGTCCGCGGGAAACCAACGCTGCTCCGGAATCAATGGCGCGTAAGGGGAACGGGGGAAATCGGGATGCAGACCCATAGTTATTGATGGTTCTACCGGTCAGGAGACGTGGTTGGGTTGTGGCGGGCGCCGGCGAGGCTGTGCCCGTAGTGATTCAAAACGGTTTGGCCTGGCACGTGAAGCATGGCCCCATTTTTACCCGAGCCGGTCGCACCCGACAAGCTCCGTTCGTAGTGCGATGACGTGAGAGGATCGGGCTTCGGGAGAATGTCTGCGGCCGCGCCGGTGGACACCGAACGCACCCACGCGCGGCGGGCGGCTGGCCTTCACGGCTTGAAATCGAAGCTGACCGGCAGTCAGAATTTTACGGATGCGTCATGGCTTCGGGACGGACTAAGCGGTCGAATTCTTCGCCCGAAAGATATCCGAGCTTCAGACAAGCC
>MWDV01000301.1 GCA_002070715.1 Verrucomicrobia bacterium ADurb.Bin118 | reverse complement strand
ATCATCAGTCTGCTCGGGCCGAATGGCGCGGGGAAAACCACGCTGCTGCGTTGTCTCGCCGGCATTGCCGCTCCCAATACGGGCGACATCTACTTCGACGATCAGAAATTCCGCCGCGACCGGTTGGATTTGCGGCAACGCTTTTTCGTGTTGCCCGATTTTCCGTTTTTGTTCTGGGACCAAACCGTGTTGCGCAATCTCGCCATCATTCTGCACTTGTATCACGCCGACGGAAACCACGCGGAAGAGCGCGTGTTGGAATTGCTGCGCGAGTTCGATCTGTTGCCGCTGGCTTTGCGGCCGGTGCAAACCCTGTCGCGCGGGCAAGCCTACAAAGCCGGGTTGGTGGCCCTGCTGGCGGTGGATCGTGAGGTGTGGTTGCTCGACGAGCCCTTCGCCTCCGGTATGGACCCGCACGGCATTGATACGTTCAAACGCCACGCCCGCGCCGCCACCGCGCGGGGTCGCACGATTTTCTACTCGACGCAATTACTGGACGTGGCCGAGCGCTTCAGCGATCGCGTCTGCGTGATCCATGAGGGGGAGATTCACGCGTTCGACACGATGAACCGGCTGCGGGAGTTGGCCGGAGACAAAGCCAATGTGCTGGAGGAAATGTTCCGCCGGCTGCGCCCTGCCTCCGAATGAAACTGCACGCGCCCATTTTCGAGCGTCGGTTGCGGCGGCGGATTAAACAGACCATCCGCCGCTCGCCGGAATTGCGGCGGCAAGCGAGGCGTCAAGCACGCTACCGTAATCGCACGTGGCACTACTGGGTTTATCCGTTTCTACGACTGTATGTGTCCGGCATAGGCGCAACGGCCACCGTCGCGATCGTCAGGAACACCGGCCATCTGACGGCAGCGCTCGCCTTTGTTGGTTTATGGTTGTTTGCCCTTGTTTCCTTTCAAGCGCAATCCCTGGCTCAACAACTTTATGCGTCACCGGATCTGCCCGCGCTGGGCTTGTTGCCGCTCGAGATGCGAACGATCTTCCGTCGCCAGATCGGAAAATTCTTATGGCGTTCAACCTGGTTGCTGGTGGATCTGGTCATGATGCTGGGTGCCTTGATGTCGTGGACGGAACTCCCCTGGCTCAAAGGGTTAGTGGTGGCGGTGCCCACAATGCTGTTGGCTTGGGGTGCCGTTCTGGCTCTGACAGGTCTGGCGCTGCGATACTGTCCACGACTGCCATTCGGACAGATCGCTGGGCTGACGTCCCTGCTGGGAATCGTACTTCTCTTCACTTACTGGATTTTTGAACCGCAGATACTGGCGCTTTGGGATCGCAGTGCCGGGACGCTGATTATACTGCTGCCTCCAGCGTGGCCATTGGCGTTGATCCGCCTCGCGTTTCCTAAAGGTTCGCCGTCCGACTTTTTGTTCCTTCTTCCGACCGTCGGTTTGATTGGGACGCTGCGCCATACCGTGCGGCAACTCGCCGCCAACTACGAATTCAGCGAGCCACTGGAGCCGGAAGCCGAGGATGTGCTTCCCGAAACCTCTGCATCGGAGACAGTGCCGATGAGCAACGCTCCCGCGCGCGCTGGCGTTACCACCATCCAAGAACATGTGGCAACCCACGCATTTCTCGCCCCCGCCAACTGGATCGCCCGCGGTGGGATCGAAGCTTGGTTTTGGCGCTGGTTGACCGACGGCGAGCGAAAGTTGGCGGAGTTTGCCTTTCCGCGCAAAGTTCAACTGACGCGACGGTGGAAGCGAATTTTCCGCGACCTGCTCATCGGAGGTGTGTTGGCCATGACATTCAGCCGAATCAACTTCACGTTTCTCACCTGGATCTGGGCCGGAACGATACTGTTCACCATCCTCCGCGTCGGCGGTCTTTTCTTCGCGAACGGGCACGCGTTCACACCGATCTTTTGCAGTGGCGTAAACCTGCAATTGCACACGGTCTATCCGGTGGGCTACCGGGAACTGTCGCGCGTGCTCTTCAAATTCACGTTGGTCCAATTCCCCTGTCTGTTGATCTATGCGCTGATCGTCGGCGGGGCGATCGCTCATCTCGCCGGGCTGGGAATACTGGCGGGGGTGGTCATGGGCGGGAAAGCTGCCGTGTTACTTGCCGCCCTGCGCGGCCCAGCCATCGCGATGGCGTTCAGTGCCGGCACGAACGACTCTACGCTCTTGGGACTTCGCCCATTGCTGGTTGCGGTGTTTGTGCTCACCGGCTTGGTCTTAATTGGCTTGAGTATCGCCTGCGTCTGGTTCGCCGCACCACTGCTTTCCGCCGGACTGGGATTGGGCGCCATCTTGCTGGCCTGGTGGTTCTGGTGGTTATACGGCTGGTTCTACAACACCAATCAATTCGACCTCATGAACCTGCCGCGCGAAACGATTTAGCTGCCGCCCGCAAACTTGTTCCCCTGCGCCGCCGTGGTTAAATCTTCGTCGTCGAAATAATCTTTGCCCTTGTTGACGCGAATGTCGGGCGGCGAAGCATCCACGTTCCCCATTGCACCGCCGGGCAGGTTTTTTCACCAACTTGGGGATGGGCTGGGGGCATCGTGACGCCCCGGTAGAGACAATCAAGGGGTTGCGCACGCGGTGAATTTACTTGCTGAACGCGCCAAACAAGGCGCGCATTTCTTCATCCACCAGCGCCGGGTCGCTCAGGGTTTGGGCGATTTCCTCGCGCAACAGTTGGCGATACCGTTTGCGCAGCCGGTGTACGGCCACGCGCACCGCGCCTTCCTCCATGCCCAGCGCCTTGGCGACTTCGCGCTGGGCTGTCTCGCTTTTGCCCGCGGCGAGAAACATTTTCAACTGCTCAAACAACCTGCCCTTGCCGCCGGTCTCGCACTCG
>MWDV01000300.1 GCA_002070715.1 Verrucomicrobia bacterium ADurb.Bin118 | reverse complement strand
ATGCGGTGAGTGGACGGGCTGTCTCCAGCAACAGTTCATTGGTTCGACGGAGGAGACGGCACGGTTTGTCGCCAGTCACCTCCGTCAAAATCGAGGAGAAAACCGGTGGATAACAACCATCCTGAGGAGAGAATCATGTATCCCAATGCATTTCTATTTCTGACAGCCCTTTCCCTGTTGATTGCCCCGGGCGCGACTCAGTCGGCTGAAAAGAAGCCTTTCCGGGCCGGCGTGGCCACCAGCAACATCACCCCTTGGCTGGGCGGCGGGTTGGTGGGCAATTTTGGCACCCCGCCCCCCGCCAAGTATGTCCACGACGAACTCCACGCGCGCTGTTTCGTGCTCGATGATGGCGCGATGCAGATCGCCATTGTCGTCTGCGACACGATCTCCATCAGCCGCGAGGTGCTCGACGAAGCCAAGCGCCAGATCACCGTGGCGACCGGACTGCCGGCGGAACACATTCTCGTGTCCGGCACGCACACCCATTCCTCCGTGAGCGCCCGCTGGAGCAACCCGTTCCGACCGGGGAAAGAATTCTCCGAGTACCAGAGTTTTCTCGCCCACCGCATCGCCGACGGCGTGCGATGCGCGCTTTACAACCTGCGCCCGGCGAAGATCGCCTGGGGCACCGCCGATCTGCCCGGCCAGGTGTTCTGCCGCCGCTGGTTGCTGCAGCCGGGCGCGAAGTTGTTCAATCCCTTTGGCGAACCGGAGCAGGTCAAAATGAATCCGGGACGCCGGCCGGATCTGTTGAAACCGTCCAGCCCGGTTGATCCGCAGATTGTGTTCTTCGCCCTGCAAACGCTCGATGGGCAACCGATGGGACTATTGGCCAACTATTCACTCCATTACGTCGGCGGCACGGGGCCGAATCATATCTCGGCGGACTACTTCGCCATGTTCGCCGACCGCATCCAGGAACTGCTGGGCGCCGACCGGCTCGATCCCCCCTTTGTGGCGGCCATGAGCAACGGCACCAGCGGCAACGTCAACAACATCAATTACGCCGCGCCGCGCGAGCCCCGCAAACCGTACGAACGCATGCGGCAGGTCGCCGACGAGTGCGCCCAAGCCGTCCGGGAACAGTACCCGTCGCTGGTGTGGCATGAGCGGGTGCCGTTGGGGATGCGGCAACGGGAGTTGACCCTCGGCGTGCGCAAACCCACCCCCGCCCAGCTTGCCCATGCCCGAATGGTCCTCGCCGATCCCCAGCGGCCCGACCAATTTCCCCACGAACGCAACTACGCCCATAAAGCCATCCGCCAACTGGAGTCGCCCGACACCGTCCAAGTGATCCTGCAAACCCTGCGCATTGGCGGGCTGGGAATTACGGCCATTCCTTTTGAGGTGTTCACGGACACCGGTCTGGAGTTGAAAGCGCGCAGTCCGTTCAAACCCACCTTCACCATCGAGCTGGCCAACGGGGGATACGGCTATCTGCCCACCCCCGAGCAACACGAACTGGGCGGCTACGAGACGTGGCTGGGCTCCAACAAGGTGGAGACGCAAGCGTCGGTCAAAATCGTCAACGCACTGCTGGAAATGTTCGCCGAACTGGAATAGAACGGCGTTGGGAACCGTCGTGAGCAGGGCCGAGACAAGCCCGCCCTGTGATCAATCCTCGGCCCGCGCATCCGCTTGCATCACGGCGCCACGGACTTTAAGCTCCCGGAAATCACGGGAATGCCTGATTTTATTGGGCATCCCGCTCTTTGCGGGTCTTGCGCCCCTATAGCTCAAATGGATAGAGCAGCGGTTTCCTAAACCGTCGGTCCCTGTTCAATTCGGGGTAGGGGCGCCAACTTTACTTGAATCTTCATTGCTGCGGTTCCCGCAATTAAACGGGGAGGAAAGCGCGGCGTGTGCGTCGCCTGCTCTTTGCCAAAATGGTTCTGTGCGCAGAGCAGACGAGAGAAAAACGAGCAATGCAGACCCAAACATCACACCTTATTTTCTGCGCTCAGTGGTTTGAAAACGGGGTCAACCTCTCGGTTCAAAATTACTTCCGTCGGAATCTCTCCGCCACGACCGGGTTGGTGGTGATGGCAAGACTGAAATAATCCCCGGTGGCTATAGCCACGACATTGCTCAGCCCGTTAGGAACCTTGGGTAGCCGCGCAGTATTATTTCCCCATAAAACTACTGTTCCATCTTTTTTTAATGCAAGACTGCTATTCTCTCCAGCGGTGATTGAAAGCACATTTGATAAAAGTTCTCCATTTATGGAAACGAATCCGCTGGCTAAAGAATTGGTCGTCGGTACACCTGTGGTTTGTCCCCATTCATTGATTCCCCAGCCAAAGACTTTACCATCCCTTGTAAGCGCAAAGCTGGTTGCTCCGCTTGAGGCTATCGCCGTGATATTTGTCAGTGCTTTCAACTGATCCGATTCTCTATCCATACCTCGCAATCCCCAATCAATCACAGAACCATCATTTTTAAGTGCTAAATCATTTCCAAATGCACCAAATCCGTATCCTTTCCCCGCTACAATGCCGACTACATTGCTTAAATTGTTTGGCGGTTGCTTCGTTGTTCCCAAAGTAATCACCGTCCCGTCTTTTTTCAGCACCAAGAGATGTTCCCATCCAGCAGAAACGGCGATTGCATTTGTTAAATCTCGCGGCGGATCAATCTTGCGTCCCACCTCATCAACCCCCCAAATAACTATTGTCCCATCATTTTTTACCGCGACGCTCTGCATTCTGCCTGCGGCAACAGCGGTGACATTACTCAATACCTGACCATCAATCGTTACCAGACCACTGGCTTTATCAGAGCCATCTTTACTGGGGTCGGAACGGACACCTGTGGCTTGGCCAAAGAAATTCCAGCCCCAACCAACCACGGTCCCATCAATTTTTAAGCGCAAGACAATGTCCACCTCCAACGGCAACGGCCGTAGCATCAGTCAAAACTTGACCGGAGATAACCACTAAATGGCTTGATTTTTCATTCCATTCTACAACTGCTCCAGCAGGTTGAGCGGTCAGGCTAAACTGACAAATAAGAAGAACAGATAATGCTAATATATTTTTCATAGTCGTCAATTTACAGTTCCACGGATTTGGTTGGTCGTGCGGGTTGCCGTATGATTGAACTTCGTGACGGTCATTGTTCCATTGGCATCAATGGTAAAAACCTGCTGCCAACCATTCGCAATCGAATTTTTATTCGTGCTGCCCTCAACCCACCATTTTCCTGGTATATTCCACGTGAATTGTCCGGATGACCAAACCACCAAAGGATAACCTGCAAAAGGATTTGAAATTTGTGAAAAAACAGCATTGTCCCAAAAACCACCCTTTGTTTGCGGTTCATCTGAGATTTTGCTGTGATAAATTCCTGCTTTTACACCATTTGTGGCCATCCCCCAAGTAATGCTCCGATTTAATTCTAATGCCGCTTCAAGAATCGCAGCCTGATGGTCATTCGTTTCCGCATGACTAGGCAGGCAAAACATCGCGGCCAAGATAAACCACGCCAAATCAGCACGAGTGAGCTTTGAGTTTTTGTTCAGGAAAGTCAAGGGGTGTAGGTTGATGTTCATACGGGAAATTCCTGACTGTTTTGAAAGGAAGGTAATGATAAATAAGAAAGCTTTCATATGTTTTAAAAAACTCAGTTTTCGTTGCACCCATTCAGGATGATCAAATGATGGTTGAATTGTTTGAGATAAAATCGAAACAAGGCCAATTACTTTGTCGAAGTCAAACCCGACATCTCTTTCATGGTTGTCAGTTGCTGTTTTTCTAACTCGTTAAGCGGAGCCCCTGTTTCTATCTTGGCGATAACGGCGGAATAATCCACCCCGAGCGATTTTCCCCGTTCGCCGGTAAATCGCTGCCGTAAAAAAACACAGACAGCTTCACGTTCGCGGCCATCTATTTCTTGATCTTTCAGCAAGCGATTCAACGAGATGCGAATGTTGGAATAATCCTTAGTGCGATGCTGAAATGTCCAAGCCAGCCAGCCTATGCTAACCGCAAGCATTACTAAAGAACTGAGGCGTAAAATTAAGTTCGAATTTTTCATGGCCCGTGGAATAAATACCACGCTTCATCTTTAATAAAGGTGAACAGAGTGAAATTTCCCGTCCAGACAGGAAAGGCTGTTGAATCACTGAAGCTCGGGCCTGAAACATTATTTATTGGCAAAATCGGCCTTCCTTCAGAATCATAACTCGCTTCGGCCACCCAAGACCAACTTGCTTGCCGAAGCGTGACCCAAATTGCGTCCGCAGTGCTGGGCTTAAACCTAAGATAAGTGATAAACTCTGAATTAACAGAGGTATAATGGTTGCCAACTATAATCCGAGGGCAATCGGAGAATTCAGAAGTTCCAACAAGATTTGCAACACTTTGAGTTAAGTCGCTGTATGACCGCTCGTAAATCTCCGCACCATCCAACCATGTTTGCCCATCGGATGAAACGACCCATGATGGAAAAGACGATTCATTCTGAACTTTGGCTAATTGAGTCCAACAGATTGCACCGGGAAATTTCGACTTGGATTTAACTGTTGCTGAAAATTCCATGCTTCCATCATCAAAACCTGATGGTGTTCCCATGCTCAGAAAGAGATTCAATCCTTGCAATGTGAAACTTCCATAATGACTGCTGAAATACGAACCCAAGTAAGGAACTTCTGGCCGATAAACATCAAATTTCCCCCGCGCATAGGGAAATGCCGTCTGGCCGTTTTCAAAAGTACAATAAAGTCCAACCGCAGCACCGAGTTTTTTCCCTTCATTGTAATACCAAGCGCGCGTTGGGTTCTGTGTGACCCAGTAAGGCGCGACAATATATCGCTCACAGCCCTTAGCATCCGTGTAATGGTGGTTGATGTATTCGCCCTGAAAAATCCACCGGGGATTCGCCTTCACCAAACCCGGAACTTCCGGCGTAAAGATGGCTTGAAAGTCCAATTTTTGCCCGACGCAGAACTCGGCCCTTGGCACAACGCGGTCCGGCTGCAACGGAACACCGTTGGCAATAATACGCAACTTATGCTTCGTCACTCCGGGCGTTTCATAGGTGTAGTAAGGATTTCCTTCAACGAGGGGCGTCACGTCACGAGGTATATTATCAGCAAGTGCAACGTAAAGCCTG
>MWDV01000299.1 GCA_002070715.1 Verrucomicrobia bacterium ADurb.Bin118 | reverse complement strand
GTGAAGATTTGGGAAGATCCCATTCATGCCGATCCGTTTGCCGCCAATCAGGAGATGCTGGCGGCGTGCGACGTCTTATGTCCAAACCGCACAAAATTTCTCGCCGAAGCGAAATACCGGGACTATTTCGCGACGCACCGGCCGCCGAACGTCGAGCTGGCTTTTTATTCGTGCAGTAATCCGTTGCGCCTGCTGGATCCCTACAGTTACATCCGCCTGCAAGCCTGGTCCTGCTGGCAACAGGGCGCGCACTCCTCGTATTTCTGGGCGTTCAGCGACTCCGGCGGCGGCTCGTCGTGGAACGAATACGCGAGTCGCGGGCCGTCATACACGCCGTTCCTGCTCGACGCCGCTTCAGTCACGCCGGGCAAACACATGGAAGCGTTGCGGGAAAGCGCCGAGGATTACGAATACCTGGTCATGTTGCGGGACAAAATCGCGACGCTGGAACAACAAGGCAAAAATCCTTCAGCCCTTGAGCGCGGACGACAACTGTTAACCACCGCCGCCCATCGCGTCCTGAGCGCGGACGGCGCGAGTGATCTGAGCTGGTTCGCCACCAAAGACCGCACCGTGGCCGATCAAGTACGTCGCGAAATTCTGGACGTGCTTACGGCGCTGGAACAGTGATCGAAGCGGATTTGGCGGCTGGCAATGGAGCGACCCGTTGAGCGGTTTCATCAAACCGCCGGACGTCAAGATCGTAGACATTGCGGATATCTACGGGCTGATCTTGATTTGGCCGCGCAGAAGATTGGCACGAACCCCAAGCGCGCCGCCGGGCCGAATCCCGCCCCTCGGACGCGGGGTTGCCGCATGACTGTGGGATGGACAAACGCGGCGCCGCTGCAATCATGCGGGCGTGCGTTTTCTGATGCTCAACTGGCGCGACCCTCACAATCCGCGCGCGGGTGGCGCGGAACGGGTGTCGCTGGCCTATCTCGCGGCCCTGGTCCGTCGAGGCCATGAGGTGTGCTGGTTCGCCAACCACTATCCGGGCGCGGCGACGGAGGAGGAACTGGCGGGCATCCGATTGGTGCGCGGCGGCGGCCGGGGCACGTCCATTGTGAAGGCGATGCAGTGGTATCGCCGGCAGCCTCAGTTTGACCTGGTGATTGACCAGCACCATGGCATCCCTTGGTACGCGCCCTGGTGGTGCCGCACAAACTGCGTGGCCTACATTCATGAAGTGTTGGGGCCGATCTGGCATGTGTTTTATCCGGGTCTTTCCGGGCACATTGGCCGCTGGCAGGAGCGGTGGACGCACCGGCTTTACCGGCGCGTGCCGTTTTGGGTGCCGTCGGAATCCACCCGCCGGGGATTGCTCACCCACGGGGTGCGTTCGGTCACGGTGCATCTGAACGGATGCGACACGCCGCCGCTGCCGCAGTTGGTCGCCAAATCCCCGGGGCCGCCCTGGCGACTGGCGGTCGTCTCCCGGTTGGCGCCGAACAAACGCGTGGATCACGCCCTCCGCACCTTGCGCGTGCTGCTGAATCAAGGCTTCGACGCCACGCTGACAGTGGTGGGAGACGGCGAGGCCGCGCCCACCTTGCGTCCGTTGGCGCGCGAATGGGCTTTGGACTCTCGCGTGGTTTTCACCGGCGCCCTATCCGAAGACCGCAAGAACGCCGTGTTGCGCGAGGCGCATGTGCTGCTGCACGCGTCGGTGCGCGAGGGCTGGGGATTGAATGTCGTGGAAGCGAATGCCATGGGCACACCCGCCGTCGTTTATCCGGTGGACGGTTTGGTGGATTCAACCGTGCATGGCCGCACCGGTCTCGTGGTGGACCGCGAAAGCCCGGAAGCCTTGGCGCAGGGTGTTCGCGCCTTGCTGGGAAATCCCGCCGCCTATGAAACCATGCGGCACGAGGCTTGGACCCGGGCGAAATCCCTACAGTGGGACAACGTCCTGCCGCCAACGTGCGACTGGCTCGAAGCACAGGCCCGCCGTTCCGTGCCCGCGTGAACCGAATGCCTGCCGCTCAAAATTCAGCCGACATTCCCCGTCCGATAAAGCGCCAACTCAACATCTGCAACCATCCGCGACCAGCAGCAAGGATCGTTTGACAGCCCGGCGATGCTTTGCAAATGTGCCATCATGTTTGGCCGCATTCATGACCGACTCTTCTCCACGTTCCCGACGCACAGCAGTTGCCGATGCGTCGCGCCATTCCCCACTGGCAATCACAACCCCGGGCCACGCAACGTGAACTTGAACAACGAGACTTTGCGCCTCTGGGTTGTCCGTTGGTCCGGCATTGCCTGGCTGGCTATCGCTCTGGGGACGGTGGTGGCAGCATCAGCTCAATCACGCCTGGCCATCGGCCCCTACGTACAGAATGTGGGCAAACGCAACGCCACCATCTGCTGGGCCACGGTGAGCGGCGAGGTCACAGTTTCTTCGTCGGAGTTAACCAACGCCCCCTTTCGCGAATACCAGATGCACACGGTGCCGCTGCGCGGCCTGAAGCCGGCGACCACTTACACCTACACAGTGACGGGCGACGCCGGCGAGGACGGGCGCTGCACGTTCACGACGGTGCCGGAAGGGGAACATGCCTTCACGTTCGCGGTCATCAGCGACACGCAGAACCGCGGCAACGCCGCGCATCGTCCGCTGATTGAGCAGATCAGGGCCATCCAACCCGATCTGCTGTTCAATGTGGGGGATCTGGTGGCGGACGGCCGCAACCTCGGCGATTGGGAGGAATTCTTCCGGGTCGAAGGCGAGCTGCTGCGGAACGTGCCGTTGTATGCGGTACTCGGCAATCATGATCGCGCCGCAACGCTGTATTTTCAGTTTTTCGTCCTCCCGGGGAATGAGCGGTACTATTCGTTTAACCGGGGTACCACGCATTTCGTGGTGCTCGACAGCCCGGGGCCTTACCCGCCGGAAGACAATCAGGCCATCACCCCAGCCGCGCGGGCCTGGTTTCAGGAGCAACGGGAGCAATACTGGCGGGAGCAGATCCAGTGGCTGCAAGACGATCTGGCGGGGCACCCGGACGCGAAATATATCTTCGTCTTTTTGCACCATCCCCTTTACAGCGTCAAACGGGAGCGGGTCAAAGCCAGCCGGGCGTTGTGCGACCGATTCGGCGGCCTCTTTCAAGCACACGCGGTCACGGCGGTCTTTTCGGGTCACGATCATCACTACCACCATGCCGTGGCCGGAGGGGTTCACTTTGTGGGCGGCGGCGCGGCGGGCGGGAAGGCGCG
>MWDV01000298.1 GCA_002070715.1 Verrucomicrobia bacterium ADurb.Bin118 | reverse complement strand
CGGATCAGCACGCTGTTGCCCGAGATGTAGAATTGCACCGGAGTCCCCCACGGATCCACGATTTCCCCTTTTTGATTCCGATCGCTCCGGCCGGCGGCGAGGATGAAAACTTTTGCGTTCGACTGTCCAGAAAGCGCCTTGGAGATGTCCAAATTACTGCCACTTGGATAGGCACCGGTGAATTCCTTGTATTGCTGCAAGCCGAGCAACAAATCGTTGGCGTTGTTGTTGAAGCGGACGACTTTCGCGTCCAGTTGATTGCGGGCGAGCCGCAGGCCGCCGCCCACCGCGGCCAGGGCCAGAACCGCGCCCAGCACGCTCAGCAGTATCTTGTTCATACCGCTGGCTGCCGCAGGTTAAATGCCACGCTTCAGGCGGGCGATTTGGCGGGCGAGGGACCGGTGCTGTGGCGGATGATCAAAGTGGCCGGCAACCGCCGGGATTCACCGGGTAATCCGCGCAAGAGGCGCGACATGATGTCCATTGCCGCATTGGCGATGCGATGCTGTGGTTGATGCAACGTCGTGAGCGGCACCCGGAAATGTTCCGTCATGAGGATGTCCCCAAACCCGACGAGGGACACGTCCTGCGGAATGCGCACGCCGTGATCCAAAAGGTGGCCGCCGCAACCGATGGCCACCAGATCGTTGGCCGCCTGGATGGCGGTAAAATCGCGCGCCTCGCTCAGAAGCCGTTCCGCCGCCTGCGCGCCGTCGGCCACCGTGCTGCCGCCGGGGAAGAGCAGGTGGTCGTCCGGCTCGATGTTGGCGTCGCGCAGGGCGCGTTGATAGCCGGTCAACCGTTCGCGCGCCCACGGCGCCGCGATGGGGCCGGCCAGGAAGGCAATGCGCCGGTGGTTTAATTGCAACAAATGGCGCGTGGCTTCGTAACTGCCGGCTTCGTCGTCCGCCGCCACACTGGGAAAACCGCTGCAAAAGGGCGCCGGTTGGCCGAGCAGAACCACGGGCAATTGGCGGGCCTGCAATTCCTGGTAGATCCGGGCCTCGGGTTGCAGCCGGTGCACGGGATAAATGAACAATCCCTCCACACGCCGCGCCAGCATGTGTTGAATGAGCGTTTCTTCGCGTTGCAGGAGATTGAGGGTATGGGCGTAAAGCAGGTCGTAGCCCAGTTCGTAGGCGCGTTCTTCCAGCCCGAGCACGATCCGCGCGAACGCCGGATTGGTGCTGGTGGGCACAATCAATCCGAGCAGCTTGGTGGCGCGTTTGCGCAACCCTTGAGCGCTGAAATCGGGCACGTAACCCATTTGTTCCGCCAGCGCTTTGATGCGGGCGCGCGTGGCTTCGGCGACATCATCGGCATTCCGCAACGCCTTGGAAACCGTCATCAGGGAGACTCCGGCCCGGGCGGCGATGTCTTTTAAGCGGACGACAGCCATGCGCCTTACAGGGTGGTGCCGCGCCAGTGCAGCTTCTGCCGCAACGCCGCGAAGAACGAGCTGCCTCGCAGATGCATCAACCGGACCGTATGCGCGCTGCGTCGGATGGTCAAAACGTCGCCGCGCGATAGTTCGCTGAGCGGTTCGCCATCCGCGCTCAACACGGCGGTGGGGCGGGGGGTGAGGGGCCGGATCTGGATGACAGAATCCAGGCTTAAAATCAATGACCGGTTGCTGAGGGTGTGGGGGCAGATCGGCGTGAGGGTGAAGACCTCCGCTGTGGGAAACACAACCGCGCCGCCTGCCGAAAGTGAGTAGGCGGTCGAGCCGGTCGGGGAGCTAACGATCAACCCGTCGCAGCGATAACTGGTCACGGGCACGTTGTCCACGCTCACATCCAGTTCAATGAGACGCGATTCGGTGCGGTGGCTGATCACGATATCGTTGAGGGCCTCGCAATGCAGGGTGCGGGATCCCTGCCGGGCGCGACCTTTGATGAGCGCCCGGCGTTCAAAAGTGAAATGTCCCTCCCAGATCAGCTTGAAGGCGGCCGCCAGTTCGCTGGAAGGCACGGCGGTGAGAAAACCGAGTCCCCCCAGGTTGACCCCCAGCAACGGCGTTTTGGAACCGGCAATTTCCCGGGCCGCCCGCAACATGGTGCCATCCCCGCCGAACACCAGCAGCAGGTCCACCGCCCGGGCCAGCGCGATCAAGTCGGGACACGTGGGCCCGGACAGACGGGCCAGGCGATGGGTGACGGGATCGGACCACGCCTCGCGGCCCGCCGCGGCCAGGAGCCGCGCCGCGTGCCGGACGACGCGGGCCCCCGCCGGTTTGTCGGCGTTGGCGACCAGCCCTACGCGCTGGATGCGTTTAGCGAGATGTTTCAAGCAGCACCAAAAATTCTGTGTTCCCCGCCGGCCCGCGCAACGGTGATTCCGTCACGCCGCGCCAGACGAGCGGAGTGTTTTCCGTGACAAAGATCCGCAATTCCGCCAGCACCCGTTCGTGGATGGCGGGGTCGGTGATGACCCCCGCGCCACGGTCCGCTTCGGCTTTTCCGGCTTCGAACTGGGGTTTTACCAGTGCGAGAATCTTACCGTCCGAGGCCAGCAATGCAACGGCGGGGGGGAGAATTTTTCGCAGCGAGAT
>MWDV01000297.1 GCA_002070715.1 Verrucomicrobia bacterium ADurb.Bin118 | reverse complement strand
AGTTAATCATCCCGAACGCGCCCAGAGCAGCGGCTGCCTCGCGCATGACGGGCAGACTTATTATTTCCAAACCGTGAACCCGGATGGTCTCGGGCAACTTTACGCCATCCACACGGCCGATGGCACCGTAAAATGGGCTTACCCCACCGGCAGCAAAGGCTGGGAACACACCATGTCCGCACCGATCGTCACCCCCAACGGCGTGCTGGTCGTCGGCAACAATCAAGGCGGCGTCTATTTCGCGCTGCGCGATGACGGCACGAACGCCACACTCTTGGACACGCTGGAAGTGGCCGCTGGGGGTACAGCCTTCAGTTCGGCCACGCTGGCGTCGGACGGACTGCTCTACCTGCCCGCCCGCCTCCCTTGGACGCAAGGCAACGGCGATGGCGAAACGCCGACGTTCCAAGTGCAAAACCTTTTCAACGCCTTCGACCTGAACGCCGTGCCGGACATCCCGCTTCCCTCGCCCGCCGGCCAGACCGGGCGCGCGTTGAACGCCGCCGTCCAGTTGCGCTGGCAGGCGGTATCCGATCCGGCGGGACTTTTTTCGCACTACGCCATCTATCGCGCCAACGCCCCGTTCACTTCCCTCGACGGCCTGACGCCGGTGATGACGATTCCGGATCGGCTGACGACGAATCACCTCGATACCCCGCTGGTGAACGGGCAGGTCTATTACTACTTTATCGCCAGCATTCCGACGGCGGGCACGGGGCCGACGACCGTCCAATCCATTGGCGGCTACCGGCCCGTGGATGAAACGGATTTGCAAGTGGTCAGCATCTCGCGCACCCCGCGTTTTCCCCGTTATGCGGCGGAATACACGACCTATCAAATCACGGAGCCGTCCGGCTTCGGCCCCTACATTTTCAGCGCCGCGACCGGTCTGGGGCAGGACCAAACGCCCGACATGCCGCGCTGGCCGGCCACCAATGATCCCGTGACCTATACCGCTACGATTCGCAACCGCGGCGGGAATTCTTGGACGAACGCCGTCACGGGGGTCTGGCAGTGGGACGACGTTCCGGTTCAGACCAACAGCCACGCCGGTCCGCTGGCGCCGGACGGGATCCTCACGTTCACGCTGGTGCGCCCGTGGGACGGCGCCATGCACGAAATCTGTTTTTCCCTGTCGGGTGCCGACGCGCGGCCCGCCAATAACACGGTGACCATTTACAGCAAGTCGGTGGGGTTCTTGAGCTTCGTGGACCAGTCTTATTACGACAGTTTCACGTTGCAGAGCACCAATTATCCAGACGCGGCCACGGATGACTTGATTGACTGGATCCAACGGCACATGACACGCTTCAATGCCATGTTCGCCGCGGCCGGCAGCACGAAGAGGGTGCATTACGACTGGCTGGAACTGTTGCCCGATTCCGCGCCCGATCCGGCGGTGAACAATATCGAGTTCGCCATCTTTCCCTTCCGCTTTTACGCTTGGGAGGCGCCCTCCAGCTATCGCAACTCCGGCTACTACCGCCCGGAGGAAGACATTGATTATGGTTACCTCCACGAAATGGGACATCAACTGGGCTTGATTGATTTGTATCAAATGGACCTTAGTCCGGAGCGGAATCAGGTGAGCGGCCTGGGTTACACGGCGCCCGATTGTCTGATGCGCGGATGCAGCCCCTTCCTCTCCACGCACAGCGCGCTGGCCATGAGCCTTTGGCAGGATCAGGCGCATGGTTACTACGGCCAATATCTTTACCGCATCCCAACGGAGGTGCGGATGCGCTTTGTCTCGCGTGCGGGTCAACCGCTCCAAAACGCCACAGTAAAAATGTATCAACTGGAGGAGCGCCCCGGCGTGGGCCATTTGATCACCCCGCAAATTAAGGCCCAAGGGATGACCGACCAGGATGGCATCTTCGTGCTCCCCAATGTGCCGGTGGACCCGGACAAAGTGCCGCCGCTGCCCACCGGCGACGTGCTCCACGCCAATCCCTTCGGTTACGTCGCGGTCATCGGCGCGAATGGTCTACTGCACTTCCGCGTCGAGCACGAGGGCATGGTGGATTACGCCTGGCTCGACATCACCGAACCGAACGTCGCCTATTATCAGGGGCAGACGAACCAGGCCACCTTCGAGCGCGAATTAAATCTGGGCGGTCCCCTGCAGCGTTTCCCGCCGGTCGAACTCACCGAAAACAATGCCGCGCATTGGGCCGCTTGGGCGGCGGGCGGCGCGGCGGGCGCCACCACCGCTACCGATGACGCGGCGCATAAGCAGGTCGGGCAAACCTCGCTGAAGTTCGTCACGGACGGCGGGGCCGACACCTATGTGCGCTATCCCGGCGCGTTCAAAGCGCAATGGGATTTGACGGGTGTGCAAACATTGAAAGTGCGTTTTTTTGCGCAGAACCCCAATCTCGGCTTCCAAGAGGGCAGCCCTTGGATTCGCCTTTGGGATCAGGAAGGCAATTATTTCCAGTATCAGTATTACATTGACGGTGCGCCGGCGGACATCCTCAACGACGCACTGGAACAATGGTGCGCCTACTCGATTCCGCTGGATGCCGCACCGACCACCATTACCGGCTGGCGTCGCACCGCGTTCGGCGCGCCGGACCTGAGCCGGATCACCGCGCTGGAAATTCATGCGGACACGTGGGGCGCCGGCTTTACGCTTTGGATTGACGGAGTCAGTTTCGCTCCGACCCCGGCGCCGATAATGTCCCTGACGCCGGGGCCCGGTGGATTGAACTTGTGCTGGCCGGCAACCCACCCGGTGCCCGTATTGGAAATGGCGAACGCGGTGACGGGACCGTATCTCCCGCTGCCCGTGACACCCGTTGTAGCGGGCGGGGTGGCGTCCGTCACGCTGCCCACGACGGGCGGCGAACGCTATTTCCGACTGCGGATGCCGTGACGCAACCGGCGCCTCCGCCCCAGGATTTTATTTCGCGGTAGCGTTTCCGCTTCACTTCCGAAAGCGGGTTGCGCCAAGGCGATTCAGTGAAGCCGACAGGTTGATATTTTCAACTGCCAACTAACTCGGGCGTTCGCGATACCGCATTCAGGATGCTGGCAATGACTGGCGTGAACATGATACGATTCATCCCATGAACAATCGTTTGCCTTCGCGCTTGTGGGTATCACTCGCCATGGTGGTGTTGTCCGCCGGATTGGGCGTGGATGCGGCCGACGCGCCCGCCGAGGCGGGCTTCCAACCCTTGTTTC
>MWDV01000296.1 GCA_002070715.1 Verrucomicrobia bacterium ADurb.Bin118 | reverse complement strand
GCTCAACGCATGATAAATTCCGTGGTCGAAAGCGCTGGCGTTTCCGCCGATTTGAAGCGCGCCCGGCGGCGCCAGGCGACCGCTCTCGAATCCCTGCGCCTGGATCGCCTGCCGCCACACTCGCTGGAAGCCGAGCAAGGCGTGCTGGGGTGCATCTTGTTGGCGCCCAACCCCGGCATGGGCGAGAGCCTGGAACTGCTCCACGGCAATCCGGAGGTGTTTTACGATCTGCGGCATCAAACAATTTACCGGATGCTGGTTGAGATGTTTGATCAACAGCAGCCGATTGACCTCATCACCCTGCAGCAGCGGCTGCGGGATACCCAACCCCGGGATGAGCGGCAACGTCCGCAGCCGGGCAATCAACTGGATCAGGTCGGCGGCCTCCCGTATCTTACAACCCTGCCGGAGACGGTCCCCTCCGCCGCCAACCTCGGTTATTACGCCAACATCGTTTACGAGAAGTTTCTTCTCCGGCGCTTGATCCAAACCTGCACCGGCGTCATCGGGCGGCTGTACGAGCACGAGGGCGAGGTGGACATCTTGATGGACGAGGTGGAGCGGGACATTTTGCGCATCAGCGAGGATCGCGTTGAGGGCGGCATCGCGCCGATGCGGGAATTGATTCACACCGCCATCAGCCAGATTGAGGCGCGACATACGACGCCGGGATTGCTGGTCGGGTTGTCAACCGGCTTTACGGACTTGGACCGGCTGACCAGTGGCTTGCATGCGGGCGAAATGGTCGTAATTGCGGCGCGGCCTAGTGTGGGCAAGACCTCGCTGGCCATGAACATTGCCGAGCACGTGGCGGTGGAGTTGCGGCAGCCGGTGGGGGTATTCAGTCTGGAAATGACGGCGGAATCACTGGTCATGCGTTTGTTGTGTTCCTTGGCGCGGGTGAATCTACGTGCCGTCCGCGAGGGATTTCTCGCCACGCGGGATTTCCCCAAACTGACCGGCGCGGCGGGCCGGCTGTCCGGCGCCCCGCTGTTTATTGACGATACTTCGGGGCTGTCCATCCTTCAATTGCGCGCCAAGGCCCGGCGGCTGGCGCAGCAGCATGGGATCAAATTGTTTGTGGTTGACTACCTCCAATTGCTCCATTCTACTGCGCGCCGAGTGGACAATCGTCAGCAGGAGATTGCGGACATTTCCAATGGCCTCAAAGCCCTGGCCAAGGAATTGCGCGTGCCCGTGGTCGTGCTCAGTCAGTTGAACCGCGACGTGGAAAAACGCGGGGCGGGCGAGGCCCCGCGGTTGTCCGACCTGCGCGAATCCGGCGCCATTGAACAGGATGCGGACCTGGTGGGCCTGCTTTATCGCGACAGCAAGGGCAAGGATGACGAGGACGCCGGCCGCGATTTTGACGAAGACGCCATGCCCGTAAAACTATACATCGCCAAACAACGCAACGGCCCCACCGGGGAACTCAACTTGACGTTCTTGAAATCCTTTACCCGCTTCGAGAGCGCCGCAAAGATCGGCGAGGAAGACATTCCCCCTCACGACGAACCATGAATGCCTTGATTCGCCTTTGCGCGACCTTGCTCCTGCTCGCCGGACTGTCCATCGCTTACGCCCAACTGGCGGAGGTGAAGGTGGTCCGGGTGGATGTTAAACACGTGGGTCCGGCCGCCGTCAGCGACGCCGTCGTGCGCAACAACATCCGGGTCCGCGCCGGTGACGAATACCTCCCCGCCAGCGTGGATGAAGACGTCCGCACCCTGTACGCCACCGGTCAGTTTTACAACATCCGCGTGGACCGCGAAGACACGCCCGAAGGGGTGGTGCTTACATACATCGTCCAGGGAAAACCGCGCCTGACCGACCTGAGATTTCAAGGCAACCAGAAATTCAGCGACGCCAAACTGCGGAAAAAGACCACCTCCAAAACCGGCGAACCGCTGGATGAACGCAAGCTGTTCACCGATTGCCAGGAGATTCAGAAATTCTACCAGAAGAAGGGCTATCCCAACACGCAGGTCAAATATGTCCTCAACATTGACGAGGCGGCCGGGCGCGGTTCGGCGACCATTGAAATTGCGGAAAGCCGCAAGGTCAAAATCGAGCGGGTGGAGTTTGTGGGCGCCACCGCCTTCTCCCAAAAAGAGCTGCGTAAGATTCCTAAAAAGACGCGCAAACGCTGGATGTTTTCGTGGCTGACGGGCAGCGGTTATTTCAAGGACGAGGAATTTGAAGACGACCGGGAGCGGCTGGCCGAGTTTTACCGAACGAAGGGTTACATTGATTTCGAGGTGAAGAATGTTCAATTCGAACATCCGACCCCCGAATCCATGATTATTCGCTTTGAAGTCTTCGAGGGGAAACCCTACGAGGTGGGCTCGATCACCTTCACGGGCACCACCATGCTGCCCACCAACGCCATCCAACCCGATTTCAAAGCGGCCAGCAAACCACCCCCGGGAGCCGACCGGCGGGCGTGGGCGAGCGAGCAACAGTTCCATCGCGCGTTCAAGATGAAGCCGGGGGACACCTTCACCCCGGCGGGATTGTCCAACAACGCCGTCGCCATCGAAAATTTTTACGGCGCGCGCGGTCATATTGACGTTAGTCCCACCGCCGGCGGGTTGCGCACCCGGCGCATTCCCAATGTCGAACGCAACACCATGGACCTGGAATACCTGGTCGAGGAAGGGCAACAGTCGTTCATCGAAAAGATTGAGATCCGGGGTAACACCCGGACCAAGGACAAGGTGATCCGGCGCGAGTTGGCGGTCACGCCGGGCGAGCCCTTTGACATGGTGCGGGTCAAACTCAGTGAAGCGCGGCTCAAAGGTCTGCAGTATTTCGACAAGGTGGAATTGCGCCCCGAGCCCACCGAGATTCCGACGCGCCGTGATTTGCTGGTGGCGGTGGAAGAAAAACAAACCGGCCGGATTCAACTGGGGGCGGGCTTCAGTTCGGTGGATGCGCTCGTCGGTTTTGTGGAATTCAGTCAGGCCAACTTCGACCTGATGAAGCCGCCGCTTTTCCAGGGCGGCGGGCAGAAGTTCCGGTTGCGCGTCCAAATGGGCACCAAGCGGCAGGACTTTGTGATTACGTTCATTGAACCGTGGTTCCTGGGACGCAAGCTGGAGCTTGGCGTCGAGTTGTACCATCGGGAAATGTACTTCCAGAGCTTGGACGATCTGTACGACGAAACGCGCACGGGGGTGAATCTGAGCCTGCGCCGGACCTTGTGGAGCGATTTTTTCATCGGCGGCGTCTCTTACACGCTTGAGCGGGTGGGGATTGATATCAGCAAAAGATTGCTGCCCCGGTATGTGGAGGATTCCTCCGGCACCCCCCAATTTCTCCGCGGCCCGGTCCCTAACGACATTCTGCACGAACGGGGCGATACGCTGCTTTCGAAGTTGGGCGCGTTTGTGGCGTATGACACGCGCAACAGCACGCAACTGCCCGACGCCGGACAACGCACCCGTCTCTCCGGGGAACTATCCAGTGGATATGTGGGCAGCGAGCGCGATTATTACAGTCTCGAATTGCACACCGTCTGGTATTTCCGGGGACTCTGGAAAGGACACATCCTGGAGGTCGCCGGGCGGACGGGCGTAACCGAAGGGCTGGATGGCGACGACGTCCCGTTTTACGACCGCTATTATCTCGGCGGACTGAACACCCTGCGCGGTTTCAAGTATCGCAGCGTCAGCCCGCGGGAACCCGGGTTCAAGGAACCGATCGGCGGCAATACCTATTGGTTTGGTTCAGCGGAATACAGCGTGCCGTTGGTCCAGCAGGAAAAGAAATTCGGCGTCCGCCTCGGCTTGTTCTACGACATTGGCCGGATCAATGCCGATGCGTATGATTGGGAAGTCAACCAGTTCCGGGATAACTGGGGGGTGGGCCTCCGCTTGGATCTGCCCATCGGGCCGCTGCGGCTGGATTACGCGATGCCGATTCACAAATATAAGGATCAAGGCGACAGAGTCCGCAACTTCCAGTTCGGCGTCGGATACACCCGCGAATTCTAAACGGATTCCGCCGGGCCGGGGATGGCAATGGCTGTTCCCAGTCAAGGTTGCACAGAACCATTCGGCCCCTCACCGCCGGAAAGCGCATTGCCGCTGCAGGCAGTGACACCACAATATTTTCCTGTTTCCGCCTCTCCCGCGTGATCGGTTTTTCGGGCATTTCCCCGTCGTTTTGAAGACGCAAATAGGAGTTGGCGCGCCGGGTCCGTTCTGCTTTCCTGTGCGCATGAACAAATGTTTTCAACGATTGTTGCTCGTGGCGCTCTTGCTGTTTGCCGTCGGCGGCGAGGCCTTTGCCCAGGGGCGCATTGCCACGGTGGATTTGCGGAAGTTGTTCGATGGTTACTGGAAAACCAAACAGGCCGATGCCGCCCTCAAAGACCGGGCGGCGGAACTGGAACGCGATCACAAGGCCATGGTCGAGGATTGGAAAAAGGGCCGGGAGGATTATCAAAACCTGCTGGGCTCCGCTAATGACCCGGCGGTGTCCGCCGAGGAGCGGGACAAGCGGAAGCGCGATGCCGAAACCCGCCTGAAGGATTTGAAGGAGATGGAGGAGAACATCGGCCAGTTTGAACGTCAGGCCCGGACCACGCTGGACGAGCAACGCGCGCGCATGCGCGGCAAATTGCTCGAGGAGATCAAGCAGATACTCAATCAGCGCGCCCGGGCGGGCGGTTTTTCTCTCGTGCTGGATGTGGCGGCGGATTCGGTGGCGGGGACCCCGGTGGTGCTTTACACCAACAATGAAAACGACCTGACGGATGCCCTGCTCGAGCAACTGAACGCGACGGCGCCGGCGGAGTTTGGTCGTGCGCCCGGTTCCGCGGCCGCCTCCAGGGAGGACGAGAAGAAGAAATAACGGCGGGCCCGGCCATCGGCGTCCCTTTGGCCCGCGTGGCGATGCGATCCGCGTGCGGCCGGCAAATTTCTTGAATGCGCTGGAAAGCGGCGCAAATTGGGGTCATGCCTGTGCATTTACCTCCGGTTACGCGGCGCGAGTTCCTGCGCCGGTCCCTGCTGGCCGGCGCGGGATTTCTGACCGCCACTGCTTCCTGGGCGGCTCCGCGTGCCCCCGACCCGCATACCTGGGCATTGATGGCCGACATCCATATTGCGGCCAAACGCACCGAACTACGCCGGGGTATTGTCATGGCTTGGCACCTGGAGCAGGCCATCTCGGAATTGCTCGCTGGCCCCCGGGTGCCCGCCGGAGTGATCGTTGCGGGGGATCTCGCCTTGAACCGGGGCGAACGCGGGGATTACGCCACGTTGCTGGAATTACTGCAGCCCTTGCGGGCGGAACAGGTCTCCGCGCATTTGGCGATGGGCAACCACGATCATCGCGAAAATTTCCTGACGGCCTTCCCCGAAACGCTCGTTCGGGAACGTCCGCTAACCCCGCATCTCGTCGGCATCGTGCGCGCCCTGCGCGCCAACTGGTTTATCCTGGATTCATTGGAGCAAACCCTCGCCACGCCGGGCTTGCTGGGCGCCGCCCAATTGGCTTGGTTGGAACGCGCTTTGGACGCCCACCAAAACCGGCCCGCCCTCGTGGTTCTGCATCATCACCTCAGCACCAAACAAGGCGGCGCTTTGAAAGACACACAGGCGTTGCTGGAAGTGCTGCGCCCCCGCCGTCAGGTGAAAGCCTGCATCTTTGGCCACACCCACGTCTGGGGAATCAAAGAAGACGAGAGCGGCATCCATCTGATCAACCTGCCGCCGGTGTCTTACGTTTCGCACCCGAGCCATCCCAACGGCTGGGTCCAGGCTGAATTGGAGCGGCGCGGAATGAAACTCCAGTTGCGCTGCGTGGATCCCGAGCATCCCGCCCACCAACAAACGGTGTCGCTCCGTTGGCGCAAGGGGTAACGACGTACCATCCAAGGCCACCGGACGACGTTTCCCGCAACGGGAAATGAAATGTCGCAGCCCGGGTTGCTCAGGCATTAGCAGCAGGCTTTGCCTACGACGGGCGCCGACCCGTTTGACGGCCTTTACTGCGCGCAACCGCCTCAAGAGAGCGTCCCGACAATACGGCCAGAACAGCGTTCGCCGCGCACTCACCTCCGGCCCTCCGCCAGTAGCACTCCGCTTGTATTCTCAAGCATCCACCACTTTTCACCAATTCTCGCCACCAACCATTTGTCGAGCGAGGCGCCTGGCTGTTGGTACTGAACCAGGCCTCTCAGCAGCATCCGCACTCGATGCCGCTGCGCGCCGGACAAACGGAAAAATGAAAGGAAATAAAATGAGGGCTTGCAACCGGCGCCGATTTTTGTAGGGTAGAGCTGTCTGCTGGGAAGCGAGCGTAGCTCAGTTGGTAGAGCATCACGTTGCCAACGTGAATGTCGAGGGTTCGAATCCCTTCGCTCGCTCCATTCCTTCCCCTTAACTATCAACCACTTAGCTGGGTCTTGCTGCTGTATACAACGGCTGCATGACGCCTGCATGACGGCTCGGTTCAGAAACAGGAAAAATCTGTTCTAACCGAGCAATGGGCAAGACCTACTCGGCGAAAGAACCTCCGCCACCGCCGGAGGAACGCGAGTTCCCGATGGAAGTCCGCCATAAGAAGGCGGCGAGCGTGACGCTGTACGAAAGCCCGAATCGTGGCACGATGATGTACACCGTCGCTTACCCGTTCGACGGGCGCAGGCAGCGGAAGATGCGAAGGAACTTCGAGGATGCGTTTGCTCTGGCCAAGGAGATCGCACTCAAAATGGCGGATGGTGCGTTGAATGTCCTCACTCTGGAAGGGAGGGAACGCTTCGTATACGAACGGGCGGTTGAGTTGGCAGGCACCACCAAAATGGATCTGGACGTATTGGTTTCAAGAGCTGTTGAAGCCGCGAACATCATCGGTGGCCCTGACCACTTGATTGAGGCGGCTCGGCTCTACCAGTCTCAGCGGCGGGGCGTCGTACACAAAATGGTATCGGAGGTCATCACCGAGCTTATCGAGAACCGACGATCAAACGGTGCATCCCAGCTTTACCTGCGTGATCTTCGTGTGCGCCTTGAAAACCGGTTCGCTGTGGCTTTCAGGGTGCCGATATCCTCCATCACCACCGGGGACATTCAAAGGTTTCTGGACGGACTCAAGTGCAAGCAGAGGACGAAGAAGAACTTCCTGACGACGATTGGGACGCTGTTCTCATTCGCCAAGAACCGGGGCTACGTCCATGAAATGCATCCGGGCATCAGTAGGGTTGAATTCAAATCCGCCGGCACTGCCAAGATCGAGATCTTCTCCGTTGCGGAAATTGAAACGCTCCTGAACAACGCTCGGCAAGAGCTTGTCCCCGTGCTTGCAATTGGGGCTTTCGCCGGATTGCGGAGTGAGGAAATCAAACGCCTTGAATGGACTGGCGTCCACTTTGGAGAGCGGTTCATTGAGGTTGGAGCTGATATCGCAAAGAACCGGGTTCGCCGAATCGTGCCCATGTCGGACAACTTGTGTCGCTGGTTGCTGCCCTATCGCAGGAGCACAGGGCGGGTGTATACATTCAGCAATCTCGCGATCCAGTTCGCCAAGTTAGCCAAGGCTGTAAACACTCCTTGGCGCAAGAATGGGCTGCGCCATTCGTTCATCTCGTACCGAGTGGCCAAGACTGAGAACGTCGAGAAGGTGGCGCTTGAAGCCGGCAATTCGTCAGCCGTGATCCGGTCGAACTACTTGAAAATGGTGACGGGCGCTCAGGGCCGCCGCTGGTTTTCGATCAAACCTCCCTCAGCGCAGAAGATCATACGTCTCGGCGAACAAGTCCGACGCAGCGCCTTCTCACCGCGATGATCGAACAGGTTCTGGCGGACACATAGCATCCTTTCCCGCGTGCAACTGTATACGCACAAGGCCACCCCCCTTTCGGATGCCTTGTTCGCTGTATACATCTCGTAAGCGTCCCAAAGCCCACTTTACGGGGCTTTTTGGCTGTTTTGCTTCTTGTGCGCGACCCAACACATGGTTGCGTAGATTCCTTGTCCCACCGGCGCGAAATTCCGTTCTTAGACGCGTAGTTACTGCGGTGGCGATACGTGCCACACGAAACACGTGTTATGAGCGAAGAGACAAAAATCGAAGGATTCATCGGGAAGCCTGAGCTGGCCCGCCGGTTGGGAAAGACTGTGCGCACCGTCGATACGTGGATGCGGCGAGGCATCTTGCCCTACTACAAACCAGACCGCTGTGTGTTGTTCCGATGGTCGGATGTCGAACAGCACATTGTCCGCAACTACCGGATTAAGCGCCCGACATCCAACTGAACCGTGGGCGCGTGAGAAACAGGTTTTTTGCGCACCCGGTGCCATCCTTGGAAGTCAATCACACCGGCATGGTATACACTCTATGAACTCCATTTCCTTCTCGGATTCGAACCCTGAAGAATACATGGCGCAGGAGAACGCCAAGGACTGGTTGTCATCTGCAACGGTTCACGATCACCTACGCGAGACGCTCCGCATGGTCAAAGACATGGCATTGCTCGACATTGTGCCTGCACGCCTGCCCGTTAGGCTGTACCCCGGTGGTGGGGTTATCTGCCTTCTTGATCCCGCAGTCCTCCTTCGAGTCACCGAGCACGTCGGCTACGGGTTCAACATCGTATGCGGCGCGAAATCCGACGAACTGCTCTCAGACGGCCAGTCCTGTCCGGTGTGCTCAAGTTTCTTTGCGAGTCAGGCCATGTACCTCCGGATTCGCTGGTTGATTCCATGCCAGATTTACGCCGCGACGCACGGCGATGATTGGCGCTGGTTCAAGAATGCCGAGTTCTCCGGCATGAAGTGGTTGGACATCGACCATAACCTGCTGCGCAAGTTGATCGACTGCACTTACTTGGACGAGGGACTGCGGTTGGTGCGGCAGGCCGATTGGGGCTGGACAATGGAGCGTGATCCCAAAATCCGAGGATGGTCGGAACGTGACCTCCGTTGGTTGCGCCGTAACTTGCCAGCACCCGGCATTCGACTACCAACCGAGGCGACGACAACGGAGGCTATTAAAGTAGCCGAGGCCAACTGCCACCACAGCCCAGAGCGGGGGCGAACGGCCAAGGTCTTGGGCTGGTTCCCAAAGGGAACAGTGCTAGTGCCCTGCCACTTCGCGAGCAAGAAGCCATGCGTTTACTGGAAGACGCTATGGACGGAGAAGGAGTTCGCGGAATACGGAACCGAACGAGCTGACAGAGGGAACCTCGCGGTAAGGATGGGGTCAGCAGCCATTCGCTCGTTCGACTGGGATAGCGACGAGATGTTCCGAGAGTTCGTGCGCATCAACGACTGGGCGCAGAGGGCGCAACAGACGTTTGGATCAAGAGGCGGGAATGTTTGGTGTCGGATGATGCTGCCGGCCTCTCAGGAGCATTGTTGGACACTGGAGCGCGACGATGGTCATGGGACGGTCAAGCAGGTCGGTGAATTCAGGGCGGGCGACTGCCTGACAACTGTTTCTGGGGCGCATCCGTCAGGTGTGCTTTACAGGATTCGCAATGCCGGTTCGCTGCCGCTCGTGGCAACCAAGGATGTGGGCTTGCCCGAAGGGGTACGTCTTCACAAGAAACCAGTCCGAAAAGTCAGTGTCTACAATGACACGCCCGGCGAAATTCGCCTAGACCTGTCCAAGATCGACGGCCTACACGACCACCCGACTGACCCCGGTTCGCTGGAGGGGCGCTGCCCGGTCTGCAAACGCGAAGGAAAGGACACGAGTTGCGACAACCTCAAGATCTGGCCATCCGGCGCTTTCCACTGCATCAGAGATTGCGACACCGGAGAAATATTTGCCTTGGCGGGCCTCCGCCGGGGGTGGCGACGAAAATCTAAAAAGGGAACCGCCCGTGGTGGGGCCACGGACGGTTCCTCCAACGACCATTGAAGTATGACATCGCGCCGTCACACAACCGATCACAACATAAATACAGAACCGAAACCGGCGTCTGCCTCCCAATCAACCAAGCGGGCCAAGCGTAGTCTTGCCGACGATCTGGAGGCACAGACCGCTGTAGACAATCACCCTGACGCCCTTGACCGTTTGGGCGGGAAGGAAGGGAAGGATGAGCGCCACCGTGATTTAGCTCAGGGGCTGAACGACACCGAGCATCCTCCACTGCCATACCTGAATGTGTCGCACGGTCGCGACTGGAACCTCATTGCCGCCGACGCAGTCGCACGAATCACCGAAGTGGACGTGCCGACGGTCTTCCTGCGTGATGACTGCGGGAAACACATGGTGGAGGTCATCACCAAGAGCACCACGGATGACAGCCATGACGGCAAGCCCAGATTGTCGGACGTGCGGCCCGTCGAGTTTGCCTCCCTCATCAGCCGGTTTGCTGCGCTGGTCAGGCTCGATGCCAAAGGCAATGTTCAGCGCACCAACATAGACCAGAAAGTCGCGGCAATAATCATGGCGGCAGCCCCGATGCGCAGGTTGCCGGTGATCCGAGGTCTGACCAGTGCGCCGGTGCTGCTTCTGGGCAAGGACAACACCCTTCGCATTATCGGGCCGGGGTACGACCCGCAATCTGGGGTCTATGTGACCGGGCGCACGGAAGTAACGCCGGTGTCGGAGTGGTCGAAAGGGAGGGATCGTCTTCTTGGCCTCGCGTATGATTACAAGTTCCCGTCTGATGGTGACCTCGCCCGCTTCATCGCCGCAGTCCTAACCCCTGCACTAGTAATGGGGCAGTTTCTCCGAGACGAGCGCGTACCGCTTACAGTTTTTGAGGCAGACGAAAGCCAAACGGGAAAGGGTTACGCCACAAAACTGATCGGCAGTGTATACGGAGAATCACCGCAACGAGTCGTCCAGAAGAAGGGTGGAGGACTTGGGTCACTCCAAGATTCATTCGATTCTGCGCTGCTCAGAGGACGCCCGTTCATCAGCTTCGACAATATTCGTGGCCGCCTCGATCTGCCTTGCCTAGAAAGTTTCGCGACGGAGGATATTTACCCTGCACGAGGCTTCCACAAGGACTACATCGAGGTCAATCCCAGCCGCTACGTGATCTTCATGACGAGTAACGGTGTGTCGGTCACCGCCGACATCGTGAAGCGGTTTAATCTGATTCGCTTTCAGAAGCAGGCTCCCGGTTACCACTATTGGCGCGACAAGCGAGGGCAACGACTGCTCCCCCACGTGCGAGAACGGCATGATCGGTATCTGGGTTCTGTGTGGTCTGTGCTTACGGAGTGGCACCGCCGGGGAATGCCCACGACCGATGAGGCTCGCCACGATTTTTGGGCGTGGTCGCAGTCGTTGGATTGGATCGTCCAAAACTTGTTTGGACTGCCACCCTTGCTGGACGGTTTCGAGGAAATCCAGCGCCGGATGGTGAGCGAGTACTGGAGTTTCGCACGGCAATTATGTTTAGCCGTGAAGGCCGAAGGACAGTTTGGCAAAGAAGTCCGCGCCGCAGAGCTTGCCGGCATCTGCTCCGACAGAGACATCAGGATTCCGGGCCTGAGAAGTACGGTGGAAGATGCCGATGCCAAGCAGATCGGCATCATTATGAAAAGGCTGTTCAAGGACACTGAAGATGAGGCGCTGGCCGACATTGACGACTGCGCGGCCAAGGGGCAGGTGCTGAACATCGAAGGTTTCGCAATAACACGCACGCGCGAATGGTCACCGAGTCGGAACCGATCCTGCGTTTATGTCTTTGGGCAGGACGCATAATCGTCAACCCACGTCCATACGTGATGCAAGGGGCATTTTGGTGGACGATGATCCAACATCCTGTCAATCAGGTGGATCGAGAACTCAATCGTGGACTTCGTCTAGTTCGTCCACCACCTTCTCAATCTGTTCATTGAGGCAGGAGGTTGACTCCCCGGCTCTGCGTGATGTAGTCGAATTCGCCGTATACGAAATTGACGAAGTGAACGACAATCCCGCTAACCCTCTGGGCTTGTTGCTCCGTGCGCTCGTCCAGTCGCCGTCCACTGTTTGTCACCCTGCGCCGACGTTGGTCGCCCACGCCGTCGTCCCGGTCTTGGCGGCAGGCGACCGAGCAGCGCCGCGTGCGGTGAGCGGAATAGGCAAACGTCAGCGGCGCGGTAGCGGAGAAGGATGCACCCTTCGTACTCCGGCGTGTCCGGTGCCACCGCATAAACAAAACCGCGCCGAACGAGGTAAACTGGGAGCACGTGACCACCCGGCACGATTACCGGGGTAAAGCGGGTGATGCGCCGCCCGTGGAGCCAGCCCGTCAACTCCTTGCGCCTGCGCGGCTGCTGGGCCAACGCCCGCGCCGCCTGAGAAATCTCGGCTGGCGTCGGTGCAGCGCTTTTCGGCTCCGGCGCAGCGGGCGGAGTGCTCTGGTTTACAACAACAAGTTTAGGCTGAGGCGCTTGCGGTGGATTCGGTTCCTTTTTCACCACCGTCGCCACCGGGTTGCTGCCGCCGTTTTCACTGGCCGATCTGACGACAAACGGCGACAGATGCTTCGGCGATTTCGCCCTTGGCCGGGGTGCGAATTGTACCGTGGCGATCTGGCTGCCGTGGCGGTACAGGACTTTGAACCGTAGAAGCTCACGCAAGGCGCAGAGGTACCTGAGCCGCCAACTTCGTCGTTGGGCGCGGGAATCCGGGTTTTGGGCTTTGGCAAGGCCGTTGATGACCTTCCAGAGACTAACCGGCCTGCTGCCGTATCGGAGCATGGCGTTCATGACCTCCGGGGCCAACGGGTGCTCGACGCCGTTCAGCGGCGGC
>MWDV01000295.1 GCA_002070715.1 Verrucomicrobia bacterium ADurb.Bin118 | reverse complement strand
CCGGCGCGCCCCACACTGTTCGCTTCCTGTTCATAGTATCCATAAACCGGACAGTAGAGGGCGAGTTCCATGAAGCGGGCGAAAGGCAGGGGGCCGGATTGCCGGATGGCAACCGCCATTTTTTCCATAATTTCGTTCATGATTGCCCTGTGGCGCGGATTTAGCTATGGAGCCCAGCAGACCGTATGCACCCTTATGGCCAAGATTGATGCGTTCTTCAACTTGATGTTCGAGCAGAAAGCCTCCGACGTTCATCTGTCGTCCGGCAACAATCCGATGCTCCGCATTAACGGCGAATTGCACCGGGTGGACCATCCGCCCCTGGACGCCGACGAGCTCAAAAAGATGCTCTATGAGATTGCGCCGGATTACAAGATCAAGGTCTTTGAGGAAACCGGGGATGTGGACTTCGGCTATGAAATCCCCAACATCTCCCGGTTCCGCGCGAACTTTTTTCAACAGAAAAACGGGATCAGCGCTGTGTTCCGGCAGATTCCCACCAAGGTGCTTTCCTTCGAGGATTTCGAAAAGTTTGGCGCCCCGTTGCCGCCGGTCCTAAAAAAGTTTTGCATGTTGAACAAGGGATTGGTCGTGGTGACCGGTCCCACGGGATCGGGCAAGTCCACCACCCTCGCGGCGATGATGGACTACGTGAACAAGAACCGGAAAGACCACGTCATCACGCTGGAGGATCCGATTGAATTCGTGCATGAAAGCAAAAACTGTCTCGTGCAACATCGCGAGGTGGGGTTGCACACCCAGTCGTTTGCAACCGGCCTGCGCGGCGCGCTGCGTGAGGATCCGGATGTCATTCTGATCGGCGAATTGCGCGACTTGGAAACGATTGAACTGGCGCTGGTGGCGGCGGCCACCGGACACCTGGTTTTCGGTACCCTGCACACCCCCAGCGCGGCCAAGACGGTGGACCGGATCATTGACGTCTTTCCCGCCGAACAGCAGAACAAAATCCGGTCCACCCTGTCCGAGGCGCTCAAGGGCATCGTCGCCCAGAACCTGTTCAAGCGCATTGACAAAAAAGGGCGCGTGGCGGCGTTGGAGATTCTGGTGTTCACCACCGCCATCGCCAACTTGGTCCGCGAAGGCAAAACCCACCAAATCCCGGGTATGATTCAAGTGGGCAAACGACTCGGCAACCAGCCGCTGGACGACGCCATCCTGGATCATCTGAAAATGAAACGCATCTCGCCCGAGGAAGCCTACGACAAGTGTTTGGACAAGAAAAAATTCCGGACGTTCCTCGCCCATCCGCCGATAGATGATGAAGATTGATTATGCGCCGCCCCGAACTTGAATACATCCTGACCACCATGCTGGAGAGCCAGCCGGAGGTTTCCGATCTCCTATTCACGGTGGATAAACCGTTGCAAGTCGAATCGTTTGGCGAACTGAAACCGGTCACCTTGGATCCGCCGCTGGAGCGTCTGACACCTTTTCAAACCGAGATGGTGGCGCTGAATCTCATCGGCGACAATCCGTGGCACCTCGAGGACCTGCTGCGCCACGGCTCCGCGGACTCCGCCTACACCCTGAGCGACAAAGCCCGTTTCCGCATCAACGTTTTCTCCCAACGCGGCAATTACTCCATCGTCCTGCGCAAGCTCAACACGACCATCCCCACGCTGGACGATTTGAAGTTCCCCGACATCATGAAGCGCATTCCGCAGGAGAAAACCGGCCTGGTTCTGGTCACAGGCGCCACGGGGTCGGGCAAATCCACCACCCTCGCCGCCGTTCTTGACGCCATCAACCGCACCAAGCCGGTGCATATCGTCACGTTGGAAGACCCCATTGAATTTGTCCACAAACACAACCTGGCGACGTTTAACCAGCGCGAACTGGGCAGTGATTTTGACACGTACGCCAACGGACTGCGCGCCGCCTTGCGCCAGGCGCCCAAGGTCATTCTGGTGGGCGAAATGCGCGACCAGGAAACAGTCAAGATCGCCCTGAGCGCGGCGGAAACCGGCCACTTGGTCCTGAGCACGCTCCACACCATTGATGCTGGCCAGACCATCAACCGTATTCTCGGTATGTTCGAACCCGAGGAACAGGGCCAAATCCGGCCGCGCCTGGCGGATTCTCTGCGCTGGATTGTCAGCCAGCGTCTCGCGCCCAAGGTGGGCGGCGGCCGCTTCGCGCTGCTCGAAATCATGGGGACGAACCTCCGCGTTCAGGAATCCATCCGCCTCGGCGAAACCGAGGGCAAAAGTTTTTACGAAATCACCGAGGCGAGTTATCCCTTCGGTTGGCGCACCTTTGACCACGCCTGCTTGGAAGCCTTTGAAGAAGGCAAAATCACCGAGGAAACGGCGGGGTTATTCTGCACCAAACGCAGTGTCGTGACCCGCGGCATTGACAACATCCGGAAAAGCCGCGGCGAAGCAACCACGGATGTCGCCGGCCTGCGCATGAAACCCGGTGTGGACGGCGGCCGCCTGAGCAGCCCGGCCGGTCCGGTCACCCTGAAACTCAAATAAGCCATGTCTGAACGTTTTGATTTTGTCAGCACCACGGACAAACCAGCTTTGCTGGCATTTTCCACACCCGACTGGCTGGAGATGGCCCGCACCGCCTTGATCGAGCTGGGCTACAAAGTACACACGGCGGCGACCCACAGCGATTTTCTGGTTCGCTTCAGCCAAGTGCGTTATCAGGTGGTCATCGTCGAGGAATTGTTCGCCGCCAATACGCTCGAGGAAAACAGCACCCTCCAGGCCTTGAAAGAGATGCCCATGAGCCAGCGCCGTCATGCCACGGTCATCCTCCTGGGGGATTCCTTCCAGACTTTCATGCCCATGCAGGCCTTTCAACACAGCATCCATGCGGTCGTGAATACCGCGGAATTGTTCCTCCTGCGTCAACTCATTGAAAAGGCCGTGGCCGACAAGGAACTGTTTCTCTCCAGTTACCAGCAAGCCCAAGCGCGGCTGCTAGCCGCCGGACGCTCCGGGCGCGAGGAATCTTGAGCGCGCCGGGCAAGATGCGCCTGGACCAGGCGCTGGTCGCCGCCGGCCTCTGCGCCAGCCGCGAGCAAGCCCAACGCGCCATCCTGGCCGGCCGGGTGCGGATCAACGAGCAACCGGCCCGCAAACCCAGTGAACCCGTCCGTCCCACGGATCAGGTGCGGCTGTTGGCCGGCGAAAAATACGTCAGCCGCGGCGGCCTGAAACTGGAACACGGCCTGAGCCACTTCGGATTGGACGTGCGGGGGATGACGGTCGTGGATGTGGGCGCTTCCACCGG
>MWDV01000294.1 GCA_002070715.1 Verrucomicrobia bacterium ADurb.Bin118 | reverse complement strand
GTTGAAGGGCAAGGGCGGCTTCCATTCAAAATCCTTCGCCGAATAATACGTGCCGGGGACCGGCGGTTTGTCTGCTTGTTGAGCGAAGCTTGGGCTGACCAGTGCCAGCGCCGTCACTGCGACTGCGATTCCTTTCGTTGTTCTGGTTTTGGTTTTCATGGTGCGCTCCGATTTGCTGTGCGTGTTCGACTCGCCCACGACGTCACGGCCTAACAGTTAAGTGAGCGACAGTGGCATTGGGTTGTTCGTCGCCATATTGCCATGCCCGGAGTATGACGATTTTGCAACGGGCTGTCGAGCCATGAGTTCGCCGGATCAGTCAAAGATTCTGCCGCTTGCCCAGAGGCTGACACGCCAGCCGCCCGGGCCGCTCGCCAGCGGCCGACGAACCTCAAATATTTTTCAGGTCAGAAAATCGCGGGCCAGGCGCTTCGCCAACCGGTCCACGGCCAGCATCAATTTGCTGCGCTGTTCCAGGACCGATTCGTCGCCGGCAAAATCCAGGGGCTGGGCCATGATGCGGGCGTAGCGGCGGTGCAGCGGCAGGGTTTCATCGGTTTCACCCAACGCCCGCACCAGATCACGAACGCGCCCGGCCACCCGGGCGGCGGCGGTGACGGAGCGAAGAGCCGCCGCCGGGGCCAGTTCCTCGGCGATGACCCGTTGCAACAGCCGGCAGGCAAACGTCCGGCAGCGTTCCGGGCGCTCCGCGTAGAGGCGGCAGAGCCGGCCATCGAAGCCCGGACACGGTTGGCGGAAACACTGTTTGCCGCCTTTGGCCGCGAGCCGTAGTCCGAGCGCCCGTAACCGCGCCGCGTCATCGCTCCGCTGCAATTCCACGTCGGCAAACAACACGCCGTTGCAACAGAAACCACACGCCGGGCACAGGGCCGCCACGGCCGCGGCGGCGGATGGGGAATTGGGGGGACCGGTTTTCATGTCAGCGCCATTCGTGTTTCGGGTAGCGCCGCTGCAATTCCGGTTTCAACCGGGGATAATGTTCGCGCCAGAAATTGGCCAGGTCCTGCGTGACCTGCACCGGTTTCATGCCCGGGGTGAGAATATGCACGACCACCGGCACCCGGTCGGCGGCAATCCGCGGCGTCCGCGTCACGCCAAAGAGTTCCTGGATGCGCAGGGCGATATGCGGCGGGGCGTGGGGCGCGTACACAACTTTGAGCCGCCGTCCGTTGGCCAGGGCCAGACGCTCGGGCGCGTGCTGGTCGAGCAACGCCTGTTGGGGAGGGGACAACCAGCCGCGCACCAGCGGACGCGCGTCGCGATCCTTGATGCCTTTGTAAGTGAACGCGCCGTGGCAAAGCTGCTCGACCGTGTGGCGCCGGGCTTCTTCCGTGAACGGCGGCAGGGCGAGGTCGGGACAGGACTGGGCCAGCCAATTGAGCCGCACGATCCATTGTTCCACGCTGTGATCCCAGGATTTGAGCGGCAACCGGCCCGCCAGCACTTCTTCGGCCAGCAAGGGCGCGGCGGCGTCCAGCGGCGGTGGTTCCACCGGGCGCACCTCCAGTGTCAGATCGCGGAAGCGCACCTGTTCCTCCGCATAAACGCGGCGGGCCGAGGCATCGAAAAACACCCGTTGCCGGCCGTGGATATCGTCGGGAAACAATTCGCGCAGCCAATCCGCCTCCACCGCCGTGGCAAGCGTCAACCGCGTGTTCACTTCCTGGTCCCGGCCTTCGACCTCGCGTACCTCGGCGGCCACCAACAGCTTGGCGTGATGCACCGCGCTGTCCCGCGCCAGCGTGCCGCGCCGGCCATGCACCAGGTCGCACCGGAGCGTCCCGGAATCCACCCGGCGCGCCAGATGATCGGAGAACCCGGCGAGAATGCATTTTTGCAGGGCGGTTTCGTTCAGCGGTTGCGGCTGGACGGCCAGCCCTTCCCGCTCGGCGATGCGGAGAAACTGCGCCAACAACGGTTGCACCTGCCGGGCGGTGACGGCGTGGATGCCGAGTTTCCGGCAGGCATCGAGGCGGTAGTCATTTTTCTTCGCGTAATTCCACGCCCGCATGAGAATCCAGAAATCGCTCGGCGCCTGGTCGCCCAGCAGGTCTTCGCGGAAGGCGGTCGTGGCCCGGTCCACGTTCCGCAACAGGAGTTCGCGGCCCTGGGTGAGCGCGGCCACAAGCGCGGCCTGATAAACGCAGCCATAATCCCGCGCCGCCAGCAGCATGCGCGCATACCGCGGATGCACCGGGAAGGCCAGCATCTGGCGGCCCAACGGGGTGATTTGGCGTCCGGAAGCCGCGGTCCGGAGCGCGCCCAAGTCGAGCAACAAATCCTCCGCCCGGGCCAGGGCTTTTTCATCCGGCGCCTCCAGCCAGCGGAACTGCCGCAAATCATCCACCCCCGCCGCCTTTAGCGTGAGCACGACTTCCGCGAGGTCGAGCCGTTTAATTTCCGGCAATTCCTGTTCCGCGCGGTCGGCGTGTTCGCGTTCGGACCAGAGCCGCACACATTTGCCGGGTGTGGTGCGGCCGGCGCGCCCCGCGCGTTGGTCGGCCGCAGCGCGGCTGATTTTCTCGATGAGCAGGGTGTTGATGCCGCGGTGGGGATCATAACGCGGGAGGCGCGCCAGCCCGCTGTCAATCACCAGCCGGATGCCGTCAATGGTGAGCGAAGTCTCGGCCACGTTGGTGGCGACGACCACTTTGCGCTGGCCATACCGCGCCACCGCCGCGTCCTGATCCGGCGGCGGCAACTCGCCGTGCAGCGGCAGCAGGATGAATCCCTTGGACGCGGAACGCTGCCGGATGGCGTTGAGGGTTTGGGCAATCTCAAAACCGCCGGGCATGAACACCAGCACGTCGCCCGGCTCGCCTGAATTGACCTGCGCCGCAAACGCATCGGCCGCCTGTTCCCAGACGGGACGTTTATCCGTATAACTCGGTGCCGCCGCGTATTCGATGTCCACCGGATACACGCGACCCTCCGAGGTCAGCACCGCACTCAATCCGCCCGCACCCGACCGGACAGCCACCCGCCCTGCCTCCGATGAGGAAAGAGACGGCGTTGCGGAAACCGGACCGGCGACGGCGGTTCGGCGCGGCAGCTCTTTGGGCCGGTCCAAGTAATCCGTGAGCAACGCCAGATCGAGGGTGGCGGACATGACCAGCAGGCGCAGGTCGGGCCGGGTTTGTTCCTGCAAATCCAGCGCCCGGGCCAGCGTGATATCCCCGTAGAGATGCCG
>MWDV01000293.1 GCA_002070715.1 Verrucomicrobia bacterium ADurb.Bin118 | reverse complement strand
AGAATCATGCGATTGGACCAGTTCTGATCGTGCGCGTAAAACTCGGTCTTGTCCGCTCCCTTGGGGATGCCGTTGAAATCGGCAAAGAGCTCAGTGAATAGTGTTTGGTGGCTGGTGGCTGGTGACTGCCCAGCCTCGTTAGCACTCTTTCCGCTGGCCACTGGCCGCTGACCATTTGCCGCTGATTCCCGCAGCAGATCGTCAATGAGGATTTTGGGGTGGATCTTCTCCTGGATGTAAAGCGGCGGCGCGGGGACGACGAGGTCGCTCCAATCCTGCTCGTCCTTGCCGCGCCAGACCAGTTGCGGGTCCAAGTCCGGGTTACGCGGATATTTGAGCGGGCGCGGCGTGGCGTCCTCGGGTTTGAGCACGGACTGGTATTCGGCGGTGGGAATGTTCTTCCGCTTCGCCTCCCGGTGCTTGAGCGTTTCGACCGATTTATGGGATTTAACTTTCCTGGACATGAATCATTTGCTCCTTACCTGGTGGCGGCGGCAGCGCGCATGAGAGTTTAACGGACCGCCTGCAACATTTCGTCAAATCGTTTTTTTACCTGGGCGGCAAAATCACTTTCGATCCGGTAAATATCGCCGAATTCGGCAAAGGCCCAGCGGCCGTATTGCTTGAGGTTGTTCACGCCGGGCACCCAATAGGTTTCCATAGTGGATTTTTTCTCTTTCGCGTCCTCGCGCCGGTAACCTTTGATTTCCACCACCAGATGCAGGAGATCTTTGGGGCCGCGGCCATTCACCCTCGCCCTGGCTGTCGTCCACCAGCACGATGAAGTCGGGCAGGTAGCGGCGCATCGACGAGCCGAAGCGATAGGGCACTTCGAGGCCCAGGTTGTGATTCTTGACGTAAGCCTTTACCTTCGGATGCGCCTCGGCCACGCGGCAAAATTCGCCTTCCCAATCGCTGTCCAGCACCACCCAATTGATGTGGCAACGCTGCGGGCTGGTTTCCCAGCGGTGCGGGCGGGAGGTGTTAAAACGGACGTGTGCGGTGGAGCCGGTGGGATTGTAGGGATCGAGCAGCGCTTTGATGGGGCGTTGGCCTTCCAGCGCGCGGGTGATGCCGGCGGTGATGCGGTTGCAGGCCATGTCCGCCAATTCCTGATACATGAGCAATCCGGGATAGGTGCCGCCTTTGCACACGAGGCAGGTATCCAGCCATTGTTTGGTGATGCGCTTGAGCTGCCCGAAAAGGTGCAGCTTGGGCTCCTCCCCGGGATCGCGCCATTTCGTGTAAAGCAACCGTTGCGTGATTTGAAAGACCAGCGTGGAAGGGCGCAGGTCGTCCAAATGCTCCAGATTCAGGTCCACGCCCTGACCGATGATGCCGGCATTGCGCGTAATGGAGGGCCCCACAAGATCGGGGTTGAGTTCGAGAATGGAATCGTCATTGAAGTTCGCGGTGAGGCGTTCCTCCGGCAGCTCCACCCGATAGCCTTCCACGCGCGGAAAACGGATTTCCAAAGCATCGCGCTCGGGCCGCATGGCTTTGACCTGCACCGTCTCGCGCGGAGGGGCCGGCGGGGCGATGACGGGCTTGGCGGTGAAATCGAAGGGAACGCCAAAGACGTCGGCGTATTCCACATTAAACAGCCCTTCCTCATTCAAGTCGTAGGACTGGCGCCGGAGCGCGCGGCCGATGACCTGTTCGCACAACAGTTGCGTGCCAAAGGCGCGGATCCCGAGCACGTGCGTGACCGTGTTGGCGTCCCACCCCTCGGTGAGCATCGAAACGGAAACCACGCAGCGGATGGAACCACCCAACTGGCCGGGCTTGCCGACGGTGTTCATCACCTCGCGCAACAAATCCTGATCGGTGAGATGATCCGCGGCGCGGACGTCCCCGCTGCGTTCGATGATCTCGCGGCGAAAGCGCTCAATTTCGTCGCCCGCCATGGCGCGGAAATTTTCGTCCAGCGCATCCCCGGCTTCCAGTTGTTCGCTGTCAATCAGCAGCGTATTGGGACGCGGCAGCGGGTTGCCCGTTGTTTCATCGAAATTGCGGAACAGGGGCAGCCGCCCGTTTTCCAAGGTCGTCGTGCCGTCTTCGTTTTCGCGGTGAAAGCCGGAGACGAAATCGTAAACCAGTTTCGAAATGGCGGTGTTCTGGCAGACAATGATAAAACAGGGTGGCACGCGGATGCCTTCGTCCTCCCAGAGTTTGAAAGTTTTCTCGTAATGACCGTAGAGCGCCTGGAGCGCGGTTTGCAGACGGGTGGGCAGCTTCAACGGATCAAGTTTCCCGCCCTGGCCCCGGCCTTTCTTGGGCATGTCTTTGCGGATGTGCTCCCACAGGTTCCGATAAACGGGCAATTCATCGCCGGGGATGTTTTCCGCCACCGGCACGCGGGGCAGCTTCACAATGCCGCATTCAATCGCGTCCATCAGCGAAAAGTCGCTCATGGTCCAGGGGAACAGCGTGCCTTCGGCGTAGCCCGAGCCGCGGAGGAAGAAGGGCGTGGCCGAGAGATCGAAGACGCGCGCGATGCCGAGACGGCGTTTCACGATTTCCAGACCGGAAATCCACAGGCGGGCGGCTTCGTTGTTCTTTTCCGCTTCCTTCTTGTCGTCGCCCTTCAACTCCTCATCATCCGCCTCCTGCGGTTTTTCGCGGTAGCAGTGGTGCGCCTCATCATTCAACACCAGAATGTTCTTCATGCCCATGAGCTCCGGCATGACCCGCTGAATCATCTGGCCTTCGGTTTCCTGCGTGTGGAGCGCATCGCCGGTGCGCCCCTGCAGCAGCGCCCGGCCACCCGCGGAGAGTTCCACGCGTTCACGCCGCTTGAAGGCGTGGTAGTTCGTAATGACGATCTTGGCGCGCCGCAAGTCGTCCAACAGGTCGTGCGGCACCAATTCGCGGTTCTGGTAGTAGCTGTCGGGATCGTTGGGCTGCAGAACCCGCAGGCGGTCTTTGATGGTGAGCCCGGGCGAGACCACCAGAAAGCCGCGGGTGAAATGCTTGCTGTTCGAGCGCCGGACGGCGTTGATCGTTTGCCAGGCGATGAGCATGGCCATCACGGTGGTTTTGCCGGAGCCGGTGGCCAGCTTCAGCGCCAGGCGCATGAGTTCGGGATTGGCGTCCCGATTGGCGGCCGTGAGGTGATCAAGGAGGCGTCTCCCGGCGTCGCTGTGGGGAGCCACTTCGGTGAGCCAGATGGCGGTCTCCACCGCCTCCACCTGACAGAAGAACGGGCGGATGCCGCCAAAGTTGTGGTGCCGCCAGTGCTGCAAAAGACGGGCGGTCTCCGGAGTGACCTGCCAGGCGCCGGGCGGCAGCTCCCGCCACTTATCCACATGTTGGCGGACTTCATTGATGATGGAAGTGACGTCGTATTGTTGTCGCTGCGAGGAAAGGCCTTTCCCTTCATCAAAAACCATTTCCTCCTGCTGCGTCCCCCGCTTCCGCTTCTTGGGCTTGGGAATGGGCGTGATGAATTCCGCCCGGCGCCGTCGCTCAATGACGCGCTGGGTCGGCTGCCCCTGATCATCAAGCTCCCAATGCTTTCGCGGATACTCATAGGGCGAGTTCAGGATCGGATGATCGAAGAAAGGATTGGACATGAGGCGGTCAGAACTGGAATTCGTTGGGCGCAGAATGGTTGTCTCGCTTTGATCCAGCGTTCTCAGTTTCCATTGCAGTCTGTAATTTGATGAAGCGCAGGCTAACGATTTGCGCTTCCGTTGAAAAGCGAATACACCGATTTTTCATCCATCCAACTGACGATGCGCGCTTCCGCGTTGTTGGATGCAAACTTGATTCGCGGTTTTTTGCGGGGATACTGGATTGCATGAGTGACAATGCAAAAGCAGATGAGGTTTTGGATGTGCGGGTGTTGGTGCCGATCCAGCGGCACGAAAAATTGTTGAAGCTCTTTCAAGAACTGCCGGTCGGTCAGAGTTTCACGTTCATCAACGATCACGATCCCGTTCCGCTCTACTACGAGTTCAAATCCATCCACGGCGACGTGGTCGGCTGGGAGTATTTGAACCG
>MWDV01000292.1 GCA_002070715.1 Verrucomicrobia bacterium ADurb.Bin118 | reverse complement strand
TGGGAATCCCTCATTTCCTCCGCGCCTCCGCGCCTCTGCGGTGCATTCCCCCAAACATCCGAAGGCTGACAACGCCCGCGGGGCAGTTATACTTCCCGCATGGCAAAACGCGCGCAACTTCCCATCGCCCTCACCATTGCCGGTTCAGACAGTGGCGGCGGGGCGGGCATTCAAGCGGATCTCAAAACCTTCGCCGCCCTCGGCCTCCACGGCACGAGCGCGCTCACCTGCATCACCGCGCAAAATCCGCGCGGCGTCCGCGGCCTGCAGGCAATTCGTCCCGCGCTGGTCACGGCGCAAATCGAAGCGGTGTTTGCCGCGTTGCCGCCCGCGGCGGTCAAGACGGGCATGTTGTATTCGGCCGCCATCATCCGCGCGGTGGCCGCGTTTTTTTCGGGGCGCAACCGGCCGCCGCTCGTGGTGGATCCGGTGATGGTGGCCACCAGCGGCGCGCCGTTGCTCAAAGCAAACGCCGTCCAAGCCCTCACGCGCGAGTTACTGCCGCGCGCCGTCCTGACCACCCCCAATCTGGATGAAACCGCGATCCTCGTCGGGACCCAACCGACGACCGTCGAGGCGATGCGGGCGGCGGCCCGGGAGGTCGTCCGGCGGTATGGTTGCGCCGCGCTCATCAAGGGGGGCCATCTGCGCGGCGGGCGGACGGCGGTGGATATTTTCAACGACGGCGAACAGGAATTATTGTTGGAGGCGCCGGTGGTGCGCGGGATCGGCACCCACGGCACGGGCTGCACGTATTCGGCGGCCATTGCCGGTGAACTGGCGCGGGGCCGGACGCTGCCGGACGCGGTCGTGGCGGCCAAGCAGTTTGTGACCCAGGCGATCGCGCAATCCCAACGCGCGGCCCGGCACGATGTGTTAAACAGTTTCTGGCGGTAACGGGGAGGATGGCCGGCGGCCAAGCCGGTGGCGCGGGCACTTTTTCCATCGTCACTCCGGCGGTCTCCGGTTAGCCTCGGCTGATGTTGCCGGAAACGCCGTGGCGAATGGAAGCGTTGATCCGTCTGCTGCTGGGCGCGCTGGTCTGCGTGCTGGCGGGCGGATTGATGACCTGCCTGCTGCGCTTGGCGCGGGCCGGCACGGTCGCGCATCCATTGGCCGCCTGGGCGGTGATCGGCGGCGGGATGGTGGCGCTGGGCGTCGCGCTGGGGTTGACGCGTCAACCGTGGCAGTTCGAGACGATGCGGCGGCGATTGACCGGGTTGGTGGTGAGCCTTTACACGGGCCTGGTGTTGACGGGCGTGGCGCAACGGCTGGTGCCGGCTCCGGCCGGGGCGCCGGGGCCGGATCAAATGATCATCGCGGGCATCAGTTTTCAAGGCATGACCCTGGTCTTGGTGAGTCTGTTCCTGCGGGAACAAGGGTTGCGCTGGACCACCGCCTTCGGGTGGCGCGAGCGTCCCTGGCGGGCGATGGGATGGGGCGCGCTGGCGGTGGGGGCGGTGCTGCCGGTGGCGTGGCTGTTACAACTGGGCATTGTGCAGTTGTTGACGCGCCTGAACCTGGGCGCCGATGCCCAAGTGGCGGTGCAGGTGCTGCGCGACGCGCCCGCGTGGACGGACCGGCTGCCGCTGGGGATCATCGCCATCGTCATCGCGCCTCCGGCGGAGGAAGCCGTCTTTCGCGGTTTGATTTATCCCACGATCAAACGTCTGGGATATCCCCGGCTGGCCTTGTGGGGCACCGCGCTTTTGTTCGCCGCCATCCATTGGAATCTGGCGTCTTTCCTGCCGCTGGTGTTGCTGGCGTTGGTGTTGACCTGGCTCTACGAGCGGACCGGCAATCTGCTGGCGCCCATGGTTACGCACGCCTTGTTCAATGCCGTGAATTTTATGGCGCTGCAATTAGTGGAATCCCATTGAACCGTCCTTGGTGGCGCCATGAACGAATTTGAATTGATCCATCGGCTGACCCGCAATCTGCCCACCAACGCCGCGGTGGTGACCGGGCCGGGGGATGATTGTGCGGTGCTCGATTGCGGCGCACCGGACCGCTGGCTGTTGTTCAAGACTGACGCCGTGGTGCAGGACATCCATTTCACGCGGGATACACCCCCGGAAAAAGTGGGGCGCAAAGCGCTGGCCCGGTGTCTGAGTGACGTGGCGGCAATGGCCGGCGTCCCCACGGCGGCGGTGGTCACGCTGGGATTGCCGCGCGCGTTCCAACTGCGGCCGGTGGAACAGATCTACGCCGGCATGAACCGCCTGGCGCGGGCGCACACGGTGGCGATTGTCGGAGGGGAAACCACGACCCATCCCGACCGCGTACTGATCTCGGTGGCGCTGGTGGGTTGGGTGGAAAAAAACCGGGTGGTCCGGCGCTCCGGCGCGCGCGTGGGCGATGCGTTATTTGTCACCGGCACCCTGGGCGGCAGTCTGGCGGGTAAACATCTCGATTTCGAACCGCGTCTGGCGGAAGCGCGGTGGTTGGCCGAACATTTTGCTGTCCACGCGATGATTGATTTGAGCGACGGCCTCGCCGGTGATTTGCGGCATTTGCTGCGCGCCAGCGGTGTCGGGGCGGAATTGCTAAAAACCGCCATCCCGATCAGCCGCGCGGCCCGGGAACGCCACCGCGCGGGCAGCGGGGCGGAGGCGTCGGGTGATTCTTCGCCGCGTCCGGTAGGAGGCAAGTCGCCGTGGCTGGCGGCGCTGACGGATGGCGAGGATTTCGAATTGCTATTCACCGTGCCCAGCAAGGCGGCGGTGCCGTTGCTGGATGCGTGGCGGCAACAATTTCCCAAGCTGCGATTGAGTTGCATTGGCAAAATCACCGCCGGAAACACCGTGATTGTACGCGATAAACATGGCAGCCAATCGCTGCCGGAAGGTGGTTATGCGCATTTTGCTTGAGTCAAATCTCCGTTTCCGCTGTCCAATGACCGTTACAGGTATGCAGACTCAAACACCCATATTTTCATGTCCAGACCCGTCATAAGTGTGGCGCAGATGCGCGCGTGGGAGCAGGCCAGTTGGGCCGCCGGCTTGAACGAGTCCGCGGTCATCGCCCGGGTGGGCCAACTCGTGGCGCGGCGGGCCATCGAACTGACGCGCCCCGGTCAGCGGGTGTTGCTGCTGGCGGGCAAGGGGCACAATGGGGACGATGTCCGCGCCGCCCAAGCGCATCTGAGCGAGCGCCGGGTGGATTTGTTGCACGTCCAGGATCCGGTCGCGGATTTGCCCCGGCTCGAGGCGTTGCTGGCCGCGCGACCGGCGTGGGTTTTGGATGGGTTGTTTGGCATTGGTTTGAATCGCCCGTTGGATGCGGCGTGGTGCGCTTTCGTTCAACGGATCAACGCCAGTCAACTGCCGGTGTTGGCGGTGGATGTGCCCTCCGGTTTGGACGCGGATATTGGCGAACCGCAAGGGGTGGCGGTGCGGGCCCGGGTGACGTTGACCTTGGGCGCGCCCAAACCGGGTCTGCTACGCATGGGGGCGGCGGAGTATGCCGGACGCGTGGAGGTGCTGCCGGAGATCGGGTTGTCCGCCTG